>NZ_OY762267.1:901500-1202000 GCF_963665245.1 uncultured Paludibaculum sp. | reverse complement strand
CGCCAGAATCTGGAAGATCCAGGTGGGCCGCATTCCGCTCTATCTGCTGGACACCAACGTCAAACAGAATCGGCCGGACGATTGTAAAGTGACCGGTGCGCTCTACGGCGGCGACCGTGAGCTGCGCATGCAACAGGAGATTATTCTGGGCATCGGCGGTATGCGTGCATTGAAGGCCCTAGGCATCCACCCGACGGTGTGCCACATGAATGAGGGCCATTCGGCCTTCCTTGGTCTGGAGCGGTCGAGGATGACGATGGAGGAGTTCAACCTGCCTTACTACCAGGCGCGGCAGCTGTCCGCCGCTGGCAGCGTCTTCACCACGCACACGCCCGTGCCCGCCGGGTTCGATCGCTTCGAGACGTGGTTGATGGAGAAGTACTTCCGCGAGTACACGGGCACACTCGGGCTAACCTTCGAGCGCTTGCTGGAATATGGCCGGCAGGATCCGACGCGTACGGACGAGCAATTCAATATGGCGTTTCTGGCGGCGCGTCACAGCGCCTACTGCAACGGAGTCAGCCGGCTGCACGGAGAAGTCAGCCGCCGTATGGCGCAGGCCATGTGGTCGGGCTACTCGTTGCAGGAGGTGCCCATTGGCTATGTCACCAATGGGATCCACACACGCTCGTGGGTTTCCATGGAGATGAGTGCCCTGCTGAACCGCTACCTGGGGCCACGCTGGGCCGAGGAACCCCCCGGCAAGGCAGTCTGGGATCGCATCGAACGGATCCCGGATGGAGAACTCTGGCGCGTCCATCAAATTCGGCGCGAGCGCCTGATTCACTACTCGAGGACGCGCCTGTCCGATCAGTTGCGCCGGCGCGGCGCCACGGAATCCGAGGTGGCCGCGGGCTCGGGCGTCCTGACCCAGGGCGTCCTGACCATCGGCTTCGCCCGACGGTTTGCCACATACAAACGCGCCACGCTGCTCCTACGCGACCCAGCACGCCTGAAACGCATCCTAAACAACGCGGAGCGGCCGGTCCAGATCCTGGTCGCTGGCAAGGCGCATCCGCACGACAACGAGGGCAAGGAGTTGATCCGGCGCATCATCCACTTTGCCCGTGACCCAGAGGTGCGCCGCAGTATGGTGTTCCTGGAGGACTACGACATCTCGGTTGCCCGCTACCTGGTGCAGGGTGTCGATGTGTGGCTGAATACGCCGCAGAGGCCGAACGAAGCTAGCGGCACCAGCGGCATGAAACTGCTCGCCAACGGCGGACTGAATCTGTCCATATTGGACGGGTGGTGGGACGAGGCGTACTGCCCGGAGGTCGGCTGGGCGATTGGTCACGGTGAAAACTACACCGACGCCGACGCTCAGGATCAGATCGAGGCGGACGCGCTCTACAACCTGCTGGAGCACGAAGTCGTGCCGCTCTTCTACCAGCGGGACAGTGCCGATCTGCCTCGCGGTTGGATCAAACGGATGAAGGCGTCGATGTGCCGCTTGTCGCCTGTCTTCTGCACGAATCGTATGGTGGCCGAGTATGCCGAGCGCTTCTATGTTCCGGCCCACCGCCGGCATCAGCGTCTGGCCGCCGACGGCGCCGCGCGAGTGCGGCCTCTGGTGGATTGGCGCCGGCGCGTGCTGGAGTTTGGCCGGCAGGTGCGCATCACGAATGTCGATTCGAACGTCCTGCGGGAGACGGAGGTCGGGTCCGAAGTGAAGGTTTCGGTCCGTGTGCAGTTGGCGTCGCTCACGCCGGACGATGTCCGGGTGCAGATCTATCATGGACCCGTCAACGCCGACGGCGGTATTCCTGCCGGCGAGGCCGTCGACATGGATCACCAGGGCCTGATCGGCGGCGAGCACTTATACACGGGGCGCTTTATCTGCAACGACAGCGGATCCAGCGGATTTTCGGTCCGAGTCACGCCCTATCACGAGGACGCGATCGTTCCTTACGAGATGCCGTGGGTGCAGTGGGCGGAGTAATCCGCCCACGCAGTCAGGACCATCGGCCAGACAATGCGGCGGCCGGATAGGCGATGGATTGGAATCGCACGAGCCGCACTTCATCGCTGTTCTTGAGTGAGGCTAGCGGCATCAGGCCCAGGTCCACCATGACGGCCGCTCCGCGCTCGGCCATCAGGACTTCGGCGCAAGGTTGCGCCACACGTTCTCCGTCGCGATCGCGCACATCCACCGGCAGTCCACCTACGTTGGCGAACCGGCCCGGCCGCATGCTCCAGCCGTCCTCGGTAAAAGCTTCGGCCATCAACACGGCGCATACGAAGGCGGCGTTCCCCCACAGGTACTCTTCGTGATCCAGGTCGGCGCCGATCTCTTCAAAGGGGAACAACTCGCACTCATCCGACTTCTTGCCATAGGGCATCCGCAGCAGGAACCGGGGCAGAATCAGGCCGAGAGACGAGGCGATCTCAGAGCGTCGCAACGCCTCCCAGTTCTCATCGCGGAGGGGCTTCCAGTCGCTGTAGTCCGGAACCGAGGCTAACGAGTCGCAACCAAGGAAAGCTGGTGCGGCGGCCGAAATCCAAGGCACGTTCAAAGCTCCGGCAATAGTCCCCAGTTGCACCAGCAGCCGCAGATCGTCGGTCCCGGGCCCGAAGGTATAATTGCCTACCAATACCGCCCAAGGGTCGCCTCCAGCCACACCGGTCGACGACTCAGCCAGCAGGCGGAAGGTGCCCGAGTCTCCGAGACTTTCGGTCCCAATGAGGTCCGCAGCCAGTTCCTCCTTCGAAATATCGAGGATGTGGATACTCAAGTCGGCGCCGGTCTCGACGCGGCGTACCAGGAAGAACAACGAACGCCAGGCCGCCTCCAGGGATTGCAGCGCTGTGCTGTGCAGCAGTGCCCGCATCTGGACGCTGGACGCCTGGTCGATGAGCGCGCGCCGTTCGGTCACGCTGGCTGCTTCCGGCGCCACGAGGTGCGGCGCCACTTGTGCTTTCAGCCAGCGGCTGAAGGCGTCGTCCGCTTTCGATCCGCGTCCTTCCTTGCGGCCCTCAGTTGCTTCGACGGCTCTCTCCAGCAGGCTGTCGAAGTCGAACTTCGGCGCCGGGCCGGAGGGAACGGGCGGAGGTGGCGGGGGAGCCGCGGCCACGCGCGTCTCGGTCGCCATTTTTTCGGGATTCTTGCGTGCTTCCCTGAGGGCGCGGAAGAACTCAGTCGACTCGTAGATGCGATCCGGGTGGAAGTCGTCGAGATCCATGAAGCGCAGAGTGCCGGCTGCCGGCAGGTCGATGTGCGGGTTCAGCCGCTTCAGCACGTCGTCGAAATTGTCGCGGTCGACGAGGATGGGCTTTCGCGCGGCGAGTTTTCGCCCGGTCTCCATCACGCTCCGGTTGGCACGGCCGCTGAAATCGCCCAGCACCAGGACCCGGAACGGCGTACCTGGGTCCGGTTTGGCGTCCGCCTGCTCCCGGCTGGCTGACTTTTCGCGACCGGCTGTGACGTCCAGGTTGATGCCACCCAGACTGTAAGTTTTATCCATCAGGCCCTCGATTCTTACGCAAGGATAGCGCCAAAGTCACGGCAAGGCGAGAACCAGGGGGCACGAGACAATCGACGGGACGGTGCGACGGCTGGGCGAGACAACGTCAGCCTGCTGTCATTCTGCCGCGTGGTGGGAGGATTCAAGTCGGGCACGAAGCGCGCGGCTGTCGGACAAAGCCTGGTCAATGCCCATCTCAAAGCCACGTCAGGCTACCTTCTGGATGCGCTGCAGCCGCTGCGACCTGTAGGGAGTGTTACACGGCGCCGTGTGGCCAGTTGGCTCTCCAGGAAAAAATGATGGAGACCTCACGCGAATTCTCCGTGAATGCGTGAATGCGTTGACTCATTCTGCAACTCACAGTAAACTCCGTCACGAATCGAAGGCGGTTTCTTTCGTCGGCGGCCGGCCGCCTCGGGCCGGCTCGTGCGTCGTCTGCGACCGAGGTGCCCAAATCGTCTGAGCCTGTCGACCACACGCCTCAAATCGGCGAGATCAACCTCGAGCTTTCTCCCCGGCACTCGGCGGGAACTCTCGCCTGCAACGGACAGTGTCCTAGGTCGCTCCTGCGGATGAAGGAGGGGAAGCCGGTCACCGTGGAGGTCGACAATCGGAGCCGCCATCCGCATCCCGCTCATCCGAATCGGCACACCTTCGAACTGACACGCGTTGCTGACAAGAGGACCTCCCGCGTCCTAAAAGACGTTGTGGTAGCGCCGGCCGGGCCTACTGTGGAAGCGGACTGCCCATGAGGGTCTTGCCGGACGGGAAGACCCCCACGTCGGAATCGGACACGGCCGATGTGCGAATGGGCCGTGTCCACGCCGTCCAGGTGTTTGAACGGATCTGACGCGAGACCGTCGTGCAATGAACCACTGGCCTCAATCGCGCTTGAGCAGCCAGACTTCGGCCAGTCGCGAGTGTTGCCGCCAATTCAGGTGACTTTCATCCGTGGGCAGATCCCAAGTCAGCACCAGACGTCCGTCCTTCACGAATTCCTGAGAGACCGCGAACTCCTTGAACTCACCCATCTTCTTTCTGTCTACAGTGGGCGCCACCCGCTGCCCATCCATGCGCACCAGGCTCTGTCCATAGCCGCCGGTCCTCAGAACATAGGTGCCCCTGGGGTCGAGCCCTTCATACACCATGCGCGCTGGCCACATTGTGGTCTGCCACGAAAGCCGTGCACGGCTGCGGCCGCTGTCCCACCACCAGAAGGTCGGCTCCGGACCGCGGAACGACTCGGGCTCCTGCTCCGCGTCCCCATCAACATGCGGTGATTTCAGCTCATTGCCGATGTCGTCATAGTAGCTGCCGGCGCCTGGGTGCTCCCAGGCCGCCAGGTCATGTAGTCGATCCGCCCTTTCCTTCTCCGATGCCATCGCCGCTACTTTCTTGAACTCGTCCTCCAGCCACCAACGGTTGTTTAGAGGTGCGTCCACGAAGTCGAGCACCGCCCCCCGCTCCGCACCGCTCGCGTGATACTTCTCCACGCTGGTCTGCAGCCCGATGGACTGGAAGAGTTTCGCGCACAAGTCCACGATCCGCGCCCGCAACTCAGGGCTGACCGGCTGTGCCGTGGCGCGATTCAAGATCGCCAACGATTGGCTCATCGCCGCCGCGGATCCGCCCTCGCGAGCGGTGGCCAGCACCCGGTTCACTTCGTCCTCCAAGCCCACCTCGTACAGCATCCTGCGCCGGACGTAAGCGTCGTAAACGGCGCGCAGCAGGCACATCTGCCAACGCCAGTTCGATTCCAGCCCGGGGACTTTTGCCTCCAATCCTCGCCACGTCGCCAGCGTGCCTTCCACTGCTCCGTTGTCCACCAACGGCCCCTGCCAGTTGCGCTCCAGTGCCAAAACCGCATCGGCGATCTCGCCGCTGAGTTCGGGTGCGAAATGCAGCCGTGCGTAGTCCATCAGGATGTCACGCACCTTCTGATTCGGATCCCAGGCCAGAGCGCTCCAGATCACCTTGTTGACGTCATCATGCACTCCATCCGAGTAGGAGATGAAGCCGTCGCTGGCCGCTGCATAGCGGTTGTGAATGCCCGCATACTCGGCCGGTCGTGGATTCACCGCCTCGCGGCCCAGCGTCAGCGCGTAAGCCTGGTCCCAATGGGGCACCTGATACTGGCAGATCTTGTTGTGCGTCAGATCGGGGTAGAGCCGCAGGCCATACTGGCGCGGCAGCCTGGCCCGCGTCCGTGCGACAGGCGGGCTGGAAGGGCCAGCCACCAGGCCGCCCAGCCATACCGGCATCTTCTCCTCGATGTAGCGATAGACGTACTCTTCCTTCTCCTTCTCGAAGCCCTGCAGCGACAGCCACACTTTGGCCTTGGGATGGATGGGCGCCATGCGGTGTGCGACCTCTTCGAGAAATGGCATGACGAGCTCCGGCGGATTCGAACCCGGATCGCCCCCCGGCACGAAAACACCCGTCAGCACAGGGCTGTCAGCCAGCATCTCGTCGAAGCGCGCCAGCAGCGCGGTGCGCTTGGCCGCGTCCTTGAGATCGACATCGGCCGGCGTCCACACCCAGTAATCCAGGGAGTACTTGCGGCAGATCTCACTGATCGCACGATTCATCTCACGCCGCGGGACCTTCATCAGTGGATTGTTCCGTGCATCCTGGAACGGGATGTTCTCGATACTGTTGACACCGAACAAAGCCAGCTCGCGGATGTACTGGTCGTATTGCTGGATCGTCCACGCATCCCAACTGTTGGCGGTCGAGCGGTAGCCCAATTGGTGCCCGCGAATGGGCGACACGGGCGCACTGCTTTCGTCCAGCGGGCTCGGCAGACTCAGTCGGCCCTTCGCCCAATCCACTTTGCGCAGGAACGCGCCGACTCCATACAGCAGCCCACGGGCGTCAGCACCGGCGATTTCGACGGTCTGATCCGAGCCCGCTCGCAGCTGGTAACCCTCCGCCTTCTGCCCGACGGCAGCGGTGAGCAGGATCACGGGGCGTCCGGTTCCCGGCGTGCCCGATAGCGTGAGCTTCAGCCCCGTGCGCCGCTCCACTTCCTCCGTCAAAACGGTAGCGGCGGTGCGTCCGGCCTCCGTTTGAGAGACACCTCGGACTACGACGACGGCTTGGCTCAAGTCCAGGCTCGCGGCCTGGCCGTGCGCCGCCAACACCACCAACCCCCACGCCACCATCCGCCATCTTGGCTTTAAGTTCTGTTTCGTCACAGTTTCCCATCATCGCAGCTTCCCGCGCGTCCAGCCAGGGGAGTGGCCCTTTGTGCGGATTCACGGTGATAGCATCATCTCGGGTTCTACCAACCTCGAAGAGTTCAGCTAATGTCTTTATCTCCACACCTCCTTCTCTCCGCCTCGCTTCTGCTCGCGGCGTCGGTCTCCGCCCAATCGGGACCCGTGGCCAAAACCGCCTTGGGCCAGATGCGCGGCTTGGCTCTGCCAGCGTCTGGCGGCGCCGTATTCAAAGGAATCCCCTTCGCACAGCCGCCCGTGGGCGATTTACGCTGGAAGCCGCCTGTGGCATCAAAGGCATGGACTGGCGTCCGCGACGCAACGCAGTACGGGGCCACCTGCGCCCAAGTCACTGCTGAATGGAACGCCAAGACGGCTGCGGCCGGCAGCGAAGACTGCCTCACACTCAACATCTGGACTCCGCAATGGCCATCCAGGACGGCCAAGCCCGTCATGGTCTGGATCCACGGCGGAGCCAACATGGGCGGCTCGGCCCGTGGCGCCGGCGGCATTGAGCCCGCCTTTGACGGTGCGTCCCTGGCGCGCCACGGCGTTGTGGTCGTCACGGTCCAATACCGCCTGGGTATCTTCGGCTTCTTTGCGCATCCAGACCTAACCGCGGAATCGGCTCACCACGCCTCCGGCAACTATGGCCTGATGGACCTTGCGGCAGCGCTCCAGTGGGTGCGGGCCAACATCGGAGCGTTCGGAGGGGATCCGAAGAATGTCACGATCTTTGGGCAATCCGCTGGCGCGATGAACGTCGGTTACCTGATGGTGTCGCCGCTGGGCAAAGGGCTCTTTCACAAAGCCATAGCCCAGAGCGGCACCGTCGCCATCGGCGGTCGCCCGACACCAACCCTGGCGCAGGCGGAAGAGACCGGCCGCAAACTGGCGGAGAAGATGAACGCGCCCGCCACTGGAACCCTGGCCTACATGCGAGGGCTCTCGACCGCCGATGTTCTGAAGGCGTCACCGCCCTACGGTGGCGGCGGCCCGCTTCGTCCGGCGCCGGCTGTTGATGGCTATCTCCTCACCACCTCTCCAGCGGGGACCTTTGCCTCCGGTGGAGAAGTGCCAGTCCCCTTGATGATCGGCAACAACGGGCGGGAATTCGCCTTCAACGGCGACGACGCCGTGTTGCGCAAGGCCATCACGAGCACCTTCGGAGCCCAGGCTTCGGAGGCCCTGAAACTGTACGGGCTGGATGGCGGAGCGGCGGAGAAGCCCTATCCGCCCTACGGAACCGCGGGCTCGCAGTTCGCCACCGACAGCGCGTTCCGCTGTCCCGGAGTTCTTATCGCCGGCCAGCACGCCCGCCGCTTTCCCACTTACCAGTACGAGTTCACCATCGGATCCGTCGAGAAGGGCAGCCCGCATTCCGGGGAACTGCAGTACGTCTTTGGAGTGCCGGGTGTTCAAGAGACGCAAGATCCCGATCCCGCCCAGGTCAGCCGCCTGCAGACCTACTGGACCAACTTCGCCAAGACCGGCAACCCCAACGATGCCGGCGTGCCACCATGGCCGAAGTACGATGCCGAGAAACGCGCGTATCTGGAACTCAGCAACGAAGGTCCACTGGTGAAACACGACCTGCGCGCGCCCGTCTGCGGGCTCTTTATCCAGGCCATGCCCCGCTAGCGGAGCACCTCCAACGGCCGCAAATCCACAATGGGGGCGGGGTACACATCCGCTCCCACTACGGCATCGTTTGGCCGGCCCGCGGTTCGTCCAGCCTGAACATCATAAAAATAGTAGTTGCTGCCCGCCTTGGCTTCGTATTGGTTGCCCTGGCCGTCGGTCAGCCGGACCCGTCCGCCCAGCACGTCATTCACCGCCTCGCGCCGTTGGTCCGAGGCGGCCATGCGGTCCCAGAACGCCTTCTGCTGCATCTCCGCCGAGGCGTGCATCTGGTTCAGGGTATTCCGTACGTCCTGCGCCGCCGCTTGCCTGTTAGCCGCTACCCACTGATAGTTATGTTCGCAATTGCCCTCCATGTAGCCGCCAATCCGCGCCAGCGTTCCACCCGACCCGGCGGGACCCATGTATCCCTTGATCTCGGTTTCGAAGTTCCCGCCCAATAGGTCCGGACTCTGGCTCCACAGCATCCGCGTCATGCCCAGCAGGCGCCCCTCCACGGGGCGGCCATTTCGCGTGGCCCGGAAGCTCACCTCGCCGAATAGGTGCTGGAACCCATGCACGCCCATGCTCCGCGGTACCTGGTCCGCCTGCGAACTCAAGTCGGGACGATCCTGTCGCGACACGATCGTCAGACCGCTCAGCGACAGTTCCGAGGTCCAGATCTGCCGCAAATACCATTCCGCCATCTGGAGTCCGCTTTGATGTGGACCGGCTCTCCATCCCGCACCAAGTTGCGCCGCCGGCATGCCCTGTCGCCCGGGTACCAGCACCTTATCCAGACGGACGTCATTGAACTGGATCAGAGACGCGCCGTCAGGGCTCCACACTCGGATGCCCCCGCGTACATCCGTGTTTGAGATCCGCCGGATTCCGCCCTGCACGTGCCACCCCTCCGGAATTGGAATGACAAACGCACCTTCGTTCTGCTCTCGCCACTTTGTCATCCGCGGCAAGGCGGCCGCCGGCGCACCGGCCGAAGACGCCGCGGTTCCGCCATACTTGAAGCTCCTCAGGATGTCCGTCATCACCGGCTGCTCCCGCGCGAATTCCTGCGCCGGAGCTGCGATCCCGTAGATCATGCCGGTGCGGTTGCTGGTCTCCGCGCAAAGCACCGCCCCGCGGCTCTGCCGGTTGTGGAAGAGGAAGCGAGCGACCGCGCTCCGGTTGCCCGGCTCGATGGCCAGGTCGCTGACCGCCGGAAAGACTGGCCAACTGCCCGTCAGGTTCATGCGCAAAGAGGTCGCGCAGTCCTTCGTACGCCCCAGAATCGGCAGCACGAGCACAAACTTCGAAGGGGACGGACCCTGGATGGTCACCGCCCCGCCGTCGTACTTCCGCACCTGCCACCCATCCGGAACGTTGACGCTGAACCCGCTGTCGTCTCGATGCTCCGTCGCCATACCCGTCATCACAAAAAGAAATACCGCCGCATAGTGTCGTGTCATTGCCCCTCAGCCAAGGTAGCGGAGACACGGCCCAGATTGACTCATGCCCCCAGCGGTGCGGCAATCGGTGTGCTATCGTACGGTTGCATCAAAAGATGGTATCTTCTAGCCTTTGCGTTTTCCGCACGCGAGAGTATGGTTAGAGTCGTTGTCTTTCCGGCCGGGTCCGGCATTCTGACCAAAAAGAAGGAGCCACCGTGTCCAAGTTCGCCATCCTGAATCCTCATTTCATCCTCGTTCTTTGTCTGATCATCGCCGTCGTGGGTGTTGTCTCGCTGACGCGAATGCCGGTCGACATGTTCCCGGTGATGAACATCCCTGTCGTGGTCGTCGCGACCTTCTATAACGGGATGGCGCCCCAGCAGATCGAGGCCGATATCACCAGCCGCTTTGAGCGCTTCTTCACGCTTGGCAGCGGCGTCGAACACATCGAATCACGCTCGCTGCCCGGTGTCAGCGTGATCAAGGTGTACTTCCAGCCGGGCTTCAATGCGGATTCCGCCGTCACGACGATCTCGAACCTTGCCATGGCGCAATTGCGCCGGTTGCCCCCTGGCACCCTGCCACCGGTTGTCCTCAAGTTCGATGCATCCAGCCTGCCCGTGTGCCTGGTCACGTTGAAAGGCGAAGGGCTGACAGAGACCAAACTTCGAGATCTCGCCCAGTTCACGGTGCGAAACCAGTTGGCCCGCGTGTCGGGTGCATCCGTCCCGGTGCCCTTCGGTGGTGCCTACCGGCAGATCATGGTGTACGTCGACCCGTCGAAGCTGGAAGCCTACCAGCTCAGCCCGATGGACATCGTGAGGCGTGTGAACAACGCGAACCTCATCCTGCCTGGCGGCGACGTGCAGATTGGTGATCGTGACTACAACGTCTACACCAACAGCCAGCTCGACCAGATCTCCGAAATCAACGACCTGCCCATCAAGACGCGGGGGCAGGCGCTCGTCCGCATCTCGGATGTCGGCGTGGCCAAGGATGCGAATCAGATCCAGACGAACGTGGTCCGTATCGATGGGCAACGTTCGGTTTACCTGCCCGTACTCAAGCAGGGTGGCGATACGAACACCATCGCGGTCGTCGATGGCGTCCGTGAGCAGGTGGCCAGTCTCCAGAATGTGCCCACGCAACTGGAAAGCAAAGTTGTCTTCGACCAATCGGATTTCGTGAAGAAGGCGGTCGAAACCCTGTTGCATGAGGGCGCACTCGGGCTGTTCCTCACTTCGGTACTGATCCTCGCGTTTCTCGGCAGCCTGCGGGCGACAGTGGCGGTGTTCTTCTCAGTGCCTCTCTCCGCCCTGGCTACTTTCGTTGCCCTTTACTTCGGTGGCGGCAGTATCAACACCATGGTGCTGGGTGGCTTGGCCCTCGCCTTCTCGCGCCTCATCGACAACTCGGTGGTGGTTCTCGAGAACATCTACAGGCATCTGGAGTTGGGTGAACTCCCCGCGGTCGCAGCGGAAAAGGGAGGGCGAGAAGTCGCCATGCCGGTGCTGGCAGCCACCATCACAACGGCAGTGGTCTTCTTCCCCGTGACCTTCCTTTTTGGAGTCAGCAAGTTCCTCTTTTCCGCGCTCGCTCTCGCCGTCGTCCTGGCGTTGGCCGCGTCCTACGTGGTGGCCCTTACTGTAGTGCCGCTCTTCGCCGCGATGTTTCTGAAGCGCGCGCCGGAGCCTCATTCGGCCGCCGGCCCTCATCAGCAGGCCAAGGGCTTCAATGCCTGGTTCAATCGCGGTTTCGATCGTCTGCTGAACGCGTATGAGCAACTGGTCGCCGGATTCCTCCGTCGGCCTGCCATCTCACTGGTTATCTTCGGCGTGCTGTTTGCCGCCAGCTTCATCGCCTTTCCGTTCATCGGCGTGTCATTCTTCCCCCGCACCGACGCCGGACAGTTCGTAGTCCTGGTGAAGGCCGCGAGCGGAACGAGGTTGGGCGTCACCGAGCAACTCGTCGCCCGGCTCGAAAACACGATTCGAAAGGTGATCGGCACCGATGACCTGGACATGATCGTGTCCAACATTGGCACCGTGCCCGGTTTCTCATCCATCTACACCAGCAACTCCGCCATGCACACCGCGTTCGTGCAGGTGAACCTGAAGGAAGGGCACCGCACCAGCAGCTTCGAATACATGTCGAAGCTCAAGTCGAGAGTGCAGGAGGACCTGCCTCAGCTCTCCGTATTCTTCCAGCCTGGCGGCATGGTGGATGCCGTCTTGAATCTCGGGCTGCCGGCCCCTATCGATGTCAAAGTTTCCGGCTTCAATCTCGAAGAGACGTTCCAGGTCGCCAATCAACTTGCCAACCGCATCCGCCGGGTACCCAATGTCGGCGAGGTCTACATCCCGCAGGACATCGACTATCCGGCTCTGATGCTGAATGTCAGCCGCGCCCGCTCGGCGCAACTCGGCCTGGATCAGAAAGAAGTCGTGCAGAATATCATCACGGCTCTCAACAGCAATCAGATGATCGCGCCCAGCTACTGGATCGATCCGAAAAACGGCAACGATTACATGCTGACGGTGCAATACCCCGAGCGTCACATGAAGACCGTCGATGAGCTGAAGGCCATTCCTCTACGTGGTGACTCCGGCGCGGAGGCCACCCGCCTCGACGCCATCACATCGATATCCAATCTCTCCGCTCCCACTGAGGTCGATCACTACCAATTGCAGCGTGTCATCGACGTCTACGTCCGTCCGGAGGGGGAGGACCTGGGGCGCATAACCTCGGCGATCGACGACATCACCCAGTCGCTCCAATTGCCAGGTTCGATCAGCGTTTCCATCCAGGGGATGGTCAAGAACATGCGATCGTCGTTTCGCAGTTTCGGCATCGGGCTCTCGATGTCCCTGGTACTGCTCTACCTGGTCCTGATCGCCCAATTCCGCTCGTTCATCGATCCCGCAATCATCCTCATCGCCGTGCCCCCCGGCGTGATGGGCGCGATGGCGGTATTGCTCTCCACGGGCACCACCATCAACATCATGTCCCTTATGGGCGTTATCATGCTGGCCGGCATCGCCGTCTCCAACAGCATCCTGATCGTGGAGTTCGCGCGCCACCTGCGCTCCGACGGGATGCCGGTGAAGCAGGCCGTCGTGCTCTCCTGCCGCGTGCGCCTGCGGCCCGTCCTCATGACCTCGCTCGCCACCATCATCGGTCTGCTGCCCATGGCCCTGAAACTCGGCACCGGCAGCGAAGCGTACGCGCCCCTGGCCAGGACCATCATCGGCGGACTCGCCGTTTCGGTTGCCCTCACAGTGTTCCTGGTGCCAGCCGCCTACTACCTCGTGCACCACAAAGAGGACGCAATTGCCCCCGCGGTGCCCGAGACCGCGAACTAACCAGCGGCCCTCCACAACGGAATACAATTGCGTTGGCGGAACGCGGCCGGATCCTGCATCCCCTCCGCGCCGCCCAAGTAGCGTAATCATGAACCTTACTCGCAGGAGTTTCCTCGCCAGCGCCGCCGCCACGGCTGCTCCGGCACCGCGGCGCCCGAATATCCTTCTCATCCTGGCCGACGATATGGGTTTCTCTGACACCGGCTGTTACGGCTCCGAGATCAGTACCCCGAACCTCGACCGCCTTGCCGGGCAGGGCGTCCGCTTCACCCAGTTCTACAACTGCGCCCGCTGCTGCCCTTCACGCGCCAGCCTGCTCACCGGCCTCTATCCGCATCACGCTGGCATCGGCCACATGGTCGATCGCGCGGGCCCCGCTCCCGGCTATGTCAACGACCTCAGCCCCCGCAGTCGCACCATAGCCGAAGTCCTGCGCGCCTCCGGCTACCAGACCGGCATGACGGGAAAATGGCACGTGACGCCAGTCAACGATTCCCAGCGCAACTGGCCCATGCAGCGCGGTTTCGACCGCTACTACGGCATCATCCACGGCGCCGCCGACTACTACAATCCCGTCACCCTCAAACGCGGCAACGATCCGGCCGAGCCCGGCGGGCCCGATTTTTTCCTGACCGACGCCATCGGCGACAACGGCGTTCAGTTCCTCGACGAGTTCAAGAAGAAGGACGATCCTTTCTTTCTCTACGCCGCCTTCACGGCGCCGCACTGGCCTCTGCACGCTCGCGCCGAAGACATCCGCAAATACGAGAGCCGCTACCGCGACGGTTGGGACGCTCTCCGCGAACAGCGCCACCAGAGGCAGCTCGGCATGGGTATGCTCTCTCGCCGCTGGGATCTTTCCGCCCGTGACGCCGGGGTTCCTGCCTGGTCCGACGCCCCCAACAGGAGCTGGGAGATGCGCCGCATGGCCGTGTACGCCGCCATGGTCGAACAGCTCGATCGCAATATCGGCCGCCTGCTCGACCGCCTGCGCCAGAATGGCCAGGAAGACAACACCCTCGTGATGTTCATGGCCGACAACGGCGGGTGTGCCGAAGAGATCCGCGCCGGTTGGACCGGCCGCCACATCCCCAAGGGCACTCGTGACGGACGGCATGTACAGATCGGCAACAACCCGTCGGTGATGCCTGGTCCGGACGACACCTACCAGAGCTACGGCCTCAACTGGGCCAACGCCAGCAATACGCCCTTCCGGCTCTACAAACACTGGGTTCATGAGGGCGGCATCTCCACACCGCTCATCGCCCGCTGGCCCAGCCGGTTCCGGCCCTCTACGAAGTTCATCGACACCCCGTCGCACTTCATCGACGTGATGGCCACCTGCGTCGATGCCTCCCGCGCGTCATATCCTGGTGGAGACGTGATCCCCATGCAGGGCCACAGCCTGCTGCCCTCGTTCGAAGGGCGCGCTACGGCCGAACGTAGCCTCTATTGGGAGCACGAAGGCAACTGCGCCGTGCGCCGAGGCCCCTGGAAACTCGTGCGCAAACATCCCGGCGATTGGGAGCTCTACAACATGGAGACCGACCGCACGGAACTGCACAACCTCGCTGCCTCGAAGCCCCATCTGGTCGGTGAGATGTCGGCGTCCTGGTCAAAATGGGCGACGGATGTGGGCGTCCTCCCATGGCAGGTAGTCGACAAACAGATGACAAACCGCTAATTGCTTTCCGGTACACTGCAAGCCATGACCGTCCAATTGCGCCTCCTCTTTGGGCTAGCTCTCGCCACCTATTACGCAGCAGCCCAACAGATGGAGGATCTCCGAGCCTTGCGCCTGAAGCTCTCCGCCGGAGATCTGCCTAGCGCCGAATCGATTCTGGAGATCCACCGTGGCGCCAAGGGCGAGGATGCCGAGTATCTGATGGGCCTCGCCTGGCTGGCCCGTGGAGCCGCGCTTACCGCCGATTGGACGGCCGCCTCCACCCACGCCCAGCGTGCGTTCGACCTCGCCTCCGGCCAGCTTCACTCCAAGGCCGACTACGATTCACGCCGCGAAGCTGTCTACGCGCTGGGCACGGCCCTGGAGGTGAAGGCGCAGGTGCTCGTCGCCGCCCATCAGGAGAAACAGGCGCTTCGCTCCCTGGAAGATGCCCTGAAGGCCCATGCGGAGGCCCCCTTCAGTTTGCGGGCCCGCCTATGGAAGCGCTGGAACGAGATCGCCCTGGTGGGCAAGGCCGCTCCGGCCATCCAGCCCGAAGAGACGCTGGGCGCTCCGTTCCCGGGCGTGGAAGCATGGCGTGGGCGTCCGGTCGTGCTCTTCTTCTGGGCCGAATGGTGCGGCGACTGCAAGGCGCAGGCCGCCGCACTCCAGCACGTCGTCGATCGCTACACTCCGCGGGGCGTCCACTTCGCCGCCCCCACCCGTTTCTACACGCCTGACCATAAGGCCGAACGGCAGCGGGTCCTGGAGGTATGGCAGAAGGTCTACGGAGCCCCGTCCTCCGTTCCCGTCCCGTTCAGTGACGCGGGCCTGCTGCGTTATGGCGCTTCGGCGACGCCTACATTCGTGCTGATCGACGCGAAAGGTGTCGTCCGCTTATACTCTCCTACGCGCTTCACCGAAGAGCGTTTGGCCCGCGAGATCGACAAACTGTTGCGATGACTCCGCCGCCGCGAGTTACTGCCAGATTGCGGCATGCTCCTGGGCAAAGGTCCGGAACGACACTGGCTCGCGTCCGGTGACGTGGGCGACATCCGGTGTCACGCCGGCCGAGAATCCAGCTCGCACGACGGAGTACAACACGGCCAGGTAGCGGACGGCCGTCTCTGGCATTCCGGCTGCCCGAGCTCCGTCCACCATCTGCTCCTCGGTCAGCGAATGATAGACCACTGGGCGCCCGGACGCCTCACTGATGATCTGCGCAATCTCAGAGTGGTCCAGTGCCTCCGGGCCGGTCAGTTCCAGTTCCTGGCCCGTCAATCCCCGTTGGAACGAACTCAGCGCCACCGCCGCAATGTCGCGCGCGCAGACAAAACTGGTCTTTCCGGCGCCCGCCGCCAGGTAGATGGCACCCTGCGACTTGATGCTGCCGGCGGCGAACCCGGTAGAGAAGTTCTCCATAAAGAAGTTCGGACGCAGGATCGTGTAGGGCACCCCGCTGTCCATGATCATGTGCTCCACCACGCGGAGCGGTGCTTGTTCATTGTGATTGACACCAAATGCTGAGATCAGGACGACGTGCCGCACACCAGCGGCCTTCGCCGCGGCCACCAGCGGAGCCATCTTGCCAGGCGCGGTCGGATCCAGCGGCGGAGCCATCAGCACAAGCCCATCCACCCCGGCCACGGCCGGTCCAAAAGTGCCGGGATCATCGTAGTCGAAACGAACCGAAGCCACACCGGCCTGCGCGCTGGCGAGTCGGCGGACACCCTGCCGAACGGTCATGCCCGACCCGGCGAGTTCATTCACGATGGCGCGGCCGAGAATGCCTGAGGCGCCGGTAACCAAAATCTGGTTCATCAACTTACTCCTGATATCGATTTTGGATACTTGGGATAAAATTTCAAGTAGGCACCTTTATGAGCGATAGTTACTTTTTGGAAACCAAGTATCCTTGGGATGTCTTCAGCCGCCAGTGTCCCACTCGCCAGGTGCTCGACCGCATCGCTGACAAGTGGAGCGTCCTCATCCTCCTCCGGCTCTCGGAGGGAACCCTACGATTCGCTCAGCTCCGCCGTGCCGTCGATGGCATATCCCAGAAGGTGCTGACAAACACGTTGCGTGGATTGGAACGGGACGGTCTGGTCAGCCGCCGGCTGTATGCCAGCGTGCCGCCCAAGGTCGAGTACTCGCTGACTGACTTGGGCCGGTCTCTGGAGGACTTGGTGGGCGGCATCTGCTCCTGGGCGGAAACCCACATCGAGCAGGTGCAGGAGGCACGGGGACAATACGACTCCGCTGTCGCGAAGTCCGGGACCGAATGGGCCGATGGCCCCGCCGTCTAGCCGGACAGCGCGTCCGGGTCTGCCGTGCAACGCGGCTGTGGCCTAACTGCCCGCGTAGGTCTTCAGATACTTCATACCCGTATCGCATAGCATGGTCACGACTGTGGCGCCCGGCCCCAGTTCCTCACCCAACCGCAGCGCCGCAATGACATTGGCCCCGGTGGACGTCCCTGCGAACAAACCCTCCTCCTGAGCCAGCCGCATGGCCATGGCCCGCGCGTCTTCGGTTGAGACCCGCTCGATCCGGTCGGCGGCCGATGGCTGCCACAGCGGTACGACAAACCCCGCCCCAACTCCGTCGATCTTGTGAGCACCGGCAGGTCCGCCCGACAGCACTGCGGATTCCGCCGGCTCCACGGCGGTGATCGTAATGGTCGGATTGCGGACGCGCAGTACCTCACTCGTACCCAGCAGCGACGCCGCCGTCCCCACGCTCTGAACGAACCCATCGACGCGTTCTCCGGTTTGCACCCAGATCTCCTCGGCCAGCGCGTGATAGGCCGCCAGTTGATCGGTGTTCTTCAGTTGGTCCGTCCAGTAAGCGCCAGTCTCCTCGGCGATCACTCGGGCAGCCTCCACCATGTCGCGTGTTAGCTTCTCCGTCATCCGCCCGCTGTCGCTGGGAATCACCTGGAGCCGGGCCCCAAGGATCCGCATATGGTCAAGCTTCTCCCGCGAGAACGCGTCCGACGTCACGATATGCAGCGGATGCCTCTTCACCGCGCAAACCAATGCTAACGAGACCCCCGTACTCCCACCTGTGTACTCGACGACGGCGCCTCCGGCAGGCAGTCGTCCATCGGTCTCCGCTGCTTCAATCATGGCCAGCGCCATGCGGTCCTTCATGCTGCCGGTGGGGTTCTCGCTTTCCACCTTCAGCAGAATACGGGCGCCGCTCGCCGGCACGATGTGCCGCAAAGCCACCAGCGAGGTGCGCCCGATGCATTCCAGGATGTTCCGCCGCAGTGCAAGCATGATGTCTTTGTACCCCAGGACGCCCCAAACCTGCAGCACCCCACCGTATCTCGGCCCTCGCGCGGATTTTGCTTGTCATTCGGTGTACTATGTGCAATAGTACACACGTGATTCCGATCCGGCTCTCCTTCGTGCCCGGCATCCCACTGTTTGAGCAGGTGGTCTATGCCGCGCGCAAGGCGATCGTCAGTGGCAAGCTCCGTCCCGGTGATGCCTTCCCCTCCACGCGCGTGTTGAGCCGGGAGTTGAAGATCAATCCAAACACGGCGCACAAGGTCATCACGCACCTCATCAACGAAGGCCTGCTCGAAGTCCGGCCCGGCATCGGAGCGTTCGTCGCGGAACCGAGAGCTTCCACGCGGGCGCAGCGCCGGCAACTGCTCGAAACGGAGCTCGAACATCTGGTTGTTGAGGCGCGTAAACTCGGCCTGGGCTTGGCCGACGTGCAGGATGGAATCGCGGAACACTGGCGGAAGTTGGAGCCGCCATCCGGAGAAGACGCATGAGCATGGCAATTCAAGCGGAACGATTGACCAAGCGTTACGGGGGGACCGAGGCCCTGCGCGGCCTCAACCTCGAGGTGCCCGAAGGTTCGATCTACGCCTTCGTCGGGCCGAACGGAGCCGGCAAAACCACCGCCATCCAGACGGTGCTGAATCTGCGTCAACCGACATCCGGCCGCGCGCAGGTCCTTGGCGTCGACAGCCGTTCGCTAAGCCACGCGGACTTCCAGCGCATCGGCTACGTGTCCGAAAACCAGCGCCTTCCCGAGTGGATGAAGGTGGAGGAGTTTTTCGCCTATTTGCGGCCCCTCTACAACACCTGGGATGCCGGCCTGCACGACGAGCTGCGGCGACAGTTCGACTTGCCGGCCCGGCGCAAACTGAAGGACCTCTCGCGCGGCATGAGAATGAAGGCCGCGCTGGCGTCGGCCTTGGTCTTCCGCCCGAAGTTGCTGGTGCTCGACGAGCCCTTCACCGGGCTCGATCCCCTTGTGCGCGATGAGTTGATCCAGGGGTTGCTGGACCGTGCCGAAGGGATGACCGTCTTTGTCTCGTCACACGATCTGGCGGAAATCGAGTCGTTCGCGAGCCACGTCGGCTACCTGGAGCAAGGGCGCCTGCGCCTCTCGGACGAGATGACCGTCCTCGCCGAACGGTTTCGCGAAGTGCAGGTGGTCTTCGAAGGCGAACCGCAAATGCCCTCA
This sequence comes from uncultured Paludibaculum sp., assembly GCF_963665245.1. Taxonomy (NCBI): domain Bacteria; kingdom Pseudomonadati; phylum Acidobacteriota; class Terriglobia; order Bryobacterales; family Bryobacteraceae; genus Paludibaculum; species uncultured Paludibaculum sp. The sequence goes on along the minus strand of NZ_OY762267.1, from coordinate 1,182,737 downwards.
CCCTGGCCTGCCGAATGGCTGCCCGCGGAGACGGCCGGTGCACTGGTGCGCTTCGTGGACATGCGGCACGATCCTCCCAGGTTGCGAGCCGCGTTCCCCGCCGCGCGCAGCATCGAAGCGCAGCCTATGAACCTACGCGCCATCTTTGTGGCACTCGCTCGCAGCGGACGCACAGGAGAGCAATCATGAAACTGGTACTACACCTGCTCCGCAAGGACATCAGGCAGTGGACGTACGAGATCACAGTCACGATCCTGGTGCTGTTCACTGCCGCCTTTACCGCGGTCGACTCCAATGCGAATTCGAGATTGATGTTTGTCGCGAGTCTGTCGTCTTTCTTCGCGCCGTTGATGCTGGTGCTTCTCGCCGGGCGCGTCCTGCAGGGCGAACGTTGGCCGTCTCCCCTGGAAGACTGGCGGACGAGGCCGCTCCCCCGGATGCACATGGCGGCCGCCAAGGGTCTCTTTCTCGCTCTGATCATCGTCCTGCCCACTTGTCTCAGCTACTGGGTAACGTTTCGCGGCTTGGGCTATGGCTCCGGCGTCTGGCTTCAGGAAGCGCCCGCTCTGCTGTTTGGCTTGATAGCCATGCTCATCCTGCCGGCTGCCGCCGTGATGGCTGTCACGAGCAACCTCGGCCAGGCCGTGCTTGCGACAATGTGCCTCTTCCTGGGAATAATGACCGTAAGCCTAAGTCGGCAACCGCACTACCTGTCGACTACGCCACCAATGCGTTCGATCAACATAGTGTTCTTCGCACTGCTGGCGGCCGTAACTCTGGCTGCCCTCTACTGGCAGATCCTGCGCGACCGGACGTGGGTGGCTCGGGGCGTACTCACAGTGGGATGTTTCGCGGTTGCCGTATTCGGGATGTCGGGGCAACTGGCGGAGACCGGTTGGCTCTGGGAGTTGCTGGATCCCGAGCCCCAAACTCTCCACCCGATAGCGGTGAAGCTGACCAAGCCAGACGGCATCCCGCCCGAGGCATCGGCAACTGCTCTTCCGGAGTTGGTTCCTCTGCAGTTCCCGCTGGAACTCAGCGGCGTGCCCGATGGCATGGTGGCCGAATTGGGGCAGGGCTCGGTGCTGATCCGCTGGCCGGAGGGAGGGGTGCACCGTCTGTTGATGGCTCAGGAAGCCGTCATGCCGGGGAAGTTGGGTACCTACACGCTGATGTTCAAGCGTGCGGACTATGCAAATGTGCGCACGGCTCCTCTGGATCTGGAACTGCACGTTTGGACGCACGTGTATTCAAACCCAAAAGACTACGCAGCCACTATGATCAACCACCGTGTGGCAATTCCCGATCTGTTCGAGTGCTCCCTGGACCCATCTCAGACCTACCCGCCCAACCAGGTCCCCGTCTTCACCGCCCCGTGTACAACGGCTCTTTCAAGTCTGGGGCGCTTGGACTTCAACTGGACGGACCGGACGTCGAGGATCCAATTCCACTCGACTGCCTATGGCAACGACGGCACTGGTCTCTGGCGCAGCGTCGGTGGGGCGGCACTGCGGCAGCGCTTCTACTCAGGCAATCTCCTCTCCCGCTGGGAGGATGGCCAGCAGGTGGAAGTCCGGCACTATCGGAACGTCGCGCACGTCCACAGAGTACTGAAATTGCGCGCGATTCACCTCGACGACTACCGCCGTTACTGAGCTGCCGTCACTCTCAACGGGATGACCCCGCCGACAGCGGACCGACTTTGATCGTTCACCGACGTCCATCGGAGCCATGACCAGGGCGCCGAAGGTGTCACGCTCCGCGACGCTGGAGATGCGCAGCATACTGGCTACCTTCAATCCTGCCTCACCGCCAGTTCACCGCCTTACACTCCTGCAATCAACCACTTGCGGACATACTCTTTTCCCACGAGCGAAAAAATGGAAGTAAGGGTGGTCGACACCGCCCGACACTCCAATTCGACAGGAACAGGAAGAATCATGGCCACCGACGCTCAACTCATCGCCAACCGCAAAAACGCTCACTTCTCCACTGGACCGCGCACCGAGCAGGGAAAGGCCCGCTCCTCCAGGAACAACCTCCGCTACGGATTCCGATCCCAATCCGTACTGCTGCCCGGCGACGCCCCGGCCGAGTATGAGGAACTTCTGGCTGAACTCACCGCCCACTTCGAAACCCGCGACCTCACCGGCCAGCGCTTCGTCCGCGAGATGGCCGACGCCGAGTGGCGCCTCCGCCGGGTCCGCGCTCATCAGGAGACCTTGCTCACGGCGAAGATCGCCGAACTCGCCGCTGGCACCCCTTCAGCCGACCCCACCTACCTGCAGGCACTTGCCTACGAATCGCTCTTTCGCGAGACCAGCTTCGCGCAGTTCCTCAAATACGAAGCCAAGTACGAACGCCAGTATGAGCGCGCTCATAAAGGATGGCTCCAAACCCAGAATCAACTCCGCCCAGAGACTCCCTCCCCGTGCGAGCCAATCGTGACGGACGAACCCAATTCCAGCGTCGCGAACAACAGCACCGCCTCGGTTCTCACCGTCATTCCACGCAACGCACCCTGTCCCTGCGGCTCCGGCGAGAAGTACAAACGTTGCTGCGGTCGCCACGCGCCGGCCATCCTCTCCTCGGGTGCAAACGCAGCCTAACGGCGTCGCAGGTCGATGGACACCAACCACGAACAACAGGAGAAGACGTCGCGATCGAAGCCGGCGTGAAAAGGCGGGCGTTCACTTATCACAGTCCATCGAAAGAAGGAAGTCTAGACCGCACAGGACTAGTGCGCTCAAAAACCGCCTGGACATTCCGCACTTTTCGGTTAGACTATGAAAATCTTGATTGCACACGAAGGAGTCGGGCGCCGATCGGAGGGGAAGGGCGGCTCGGACCGGTCATTTGGCTTGGTCTTTGCCTGCGCGTTCTTGGCAATCGCTTTGCTTCCTGCCTGGAAGGGGCATGCGATCCGGATATGGGCTCTTCCAATAGCAGCCCTGTTCCTGGTTCTGGCGCTCGCGAAACCTTCCATACTCACCCCGTTGAACAGGTACTGGACTCGGCTCGGAATTCTGCTGGGCAAAGTAGTCGGCCCGATAGCGGCCGGAGTCCTGTTCTTTGGAGTTGTGACGCCAGTTGGTGTACTGATGCGCCTTTCGGGCAAAGACCCTCTCAAGCTGCGGTTCGAACGCGAGACCGGCAGCTATTGGGTTGCAAGGGATCCTAAGGGACCCACGCCCGAGTCGATGGCCAATCAATTTTAGGAGGATCTGATGCAGTTCGCTCGGGAGTTGTTCTTGTTCCTTGGAACAAGGAAGAAGTTCTGGCTTGTTCCTGTGCTGGTTTTGATGTTTCTTCTCGGCGGGTTATTGGTCCTGGGCCAGAGTTCGGCCGTGGCGCCGTTCATCTACACGCTGTTCTAGGATCGGCCAGGAATGCGAGTTCTTGGTATCTCCGCTTTCTACCATGACAGTGCCGCGGCGTTGGTGGAAGATGGCCGGATTATAGCCGCGGCGCAAGAAGAAAGATTCACGCGCAGGAAGCACGACCCCGGCTTCCCCACGCACGCAGTCGAGTACTGCCTCGCCGAAGGTAGAACAACCGTTTCGGAAATCGACAAGGTCGTCTTCTATGACAAGCCGTTCCTAAAGTTCGAACGGCTGCTGGAAACGTATCTGACGTTTGCCCCCCGCGGCTTTGTCTCCTTCGCGATGGCCCTGCCTCTGTGGGTGCGGGAGAAACTATTCCAGCGGCAGCTGCTGACCGACGAGCTCAAGGCCTTAGGTGGTGGTGTCGATGTGTCCAGCCGCCTGCTGTTTACTGAGCACCACCTCAGCCACGCAGCCAGTGCCTTCTTCGCGTCGCCATTTGATGAGGCCCTCGTCCTGACGATGGATGGCGTGGGCGAATGGGCGACCACATCCGTGGCCATGGGCCGCGGCAATCAACTGGATGTCCTGAGAGAAATACACTTCCCGCATTCGCTGGGGATGCTGTACTCGGCCTTCACCTACTACACCGGGTTCCGCGTAAACTCGGGCGAGTACAAGCTGATGGGGTTGGCGCCCTACGGCGTCCCCAAGTACGCGCAGTTGATTCTTGATCACCTCATCGACGTCAAGGACGATGGGTCGTTCCGCCTCAATCTGGAGTACTTCAACTACTGCGTCGGCCTGAGGATGACGAACGGCCGGTTCGACAAACTGTTCGGCGGCCCGGCCCGCAAGCCGGAAGAGAAGCTGACCCAGATCCACATGGACCTGGCAGCCTCCATCCAGGTTGTATTGGAAGATGTGGTGCTGCGTATGACACGCGCATTGGCACGGGAAACGGGCGCCGGGAATCTGTGTCTCGCCGGAGGCGTGGCGCTGAACTGCGTCGCCAACGGGAAGATTTTGCGGGATGGGCAGTTCGGGAGTATCTGGATTCAACCGGCGGCGGGCGACGCCGGCGGTGCACTGGGGGCGGCTCTGGCCGCGTACCACGTGAACCAGAATCAGCCCAGGCTGTCGCCCATGGGGCGCGACGCGATGCGCGGCTCCTATCTCGGGCCGGAGTTTTCGCAGGCGGAGATCGAGCGGCGACTTCAGGCGGTTGGCGCGACCTTCAGCGTTGTCGACGACGACGAAGTGATCGACCTGTGCGCGGATGCATTGGCCCAGGAGCAGGCGTTGGGCTGGTTCCAGGGACGCATGGAGTTCGGGCCGCGCGCCCTGGGCGGCCGGTCCATTCTCGGCGACCCGCGTTCGCCCCGCATGCAATCGACGTTGAATCTGAAAGTGAAGTACCGGGAGTCGTTCCGGCCCTTCGCGCCGTCGGTGCTGCGTGAGGATGTCTCGTCCTACTTCGAACTCGACGTCGAGAGCCCCTACATGCTGCTGGTGGCTGATGTCGCCAAAGATCGCAGAGTGCCAATGACCGACGAAGAGCAGAAGCTGTTCGGCATTGAGAAGCTGAACGTACCTCGATCGGACATTCCAGCCGTGACCCACGTGGACTACTCAGCGCGCATCCAGACCGTCGACCGAGCGACGAATCCCCGCTATCATGCCCTGATTTCGCGGTTCAAGCAGAAGACGGGTTGCCCTGTGGTGGTGAACACCAGTTTCAATGTGCGCGGTGAGCCGATTGTCTGCACACCGGAAGACGCTTTCCGGTGTTTCATGGGCACTGAGATTGAGGCTCTGGCTATCGGCAACTGCTTTCTGCGAAAAGACGACCAGCGGCAGGGCCTCAAACTGAACTACGAACACGCGTTCACGCCCGACTGAGCAAGCCATGATGGTCTGGGAACCCAACATGACACGGGCCCTCGTATGGGGTGGGCTGGGCTTCATCGGCCAGCATCTGGTGCACGGTCTGCTGCAGCGTGGGACCGAGGTGACTGTGCTGTGCCGTGCCCGGCGGCAGTGTCCTGAGCCGGGTTGGGGCTCCCGCGTGCGTTGGCTGGAGCTCGACGCGAGCCCGGATCGTGAAGCCGTGATGCGGGAGGCGGCGGCCACCGATGTCGTCTACGATCTCGCGGGTTCGTCCGGCACTGTCACCAGTAATCTGAATCCGCTCGATAGTTTGCAGGAAAACTGCGGCGAGCATTTGCATTTTCTTCGCGCCTGCGAAAGTGCCGCCACCCCTCCCCATATTGTGTTCGCCAGTTCCTGGTTGGTCCATGGGAAGATTGACTCGCTGCCGGTGACTGAGGACTGTCAAATACAGCCTCGAAGCATCTACGCTACACATAAAGCATGTATTGAAAACTATCTTCGGATCTATGCATGCCGAAATAAAATCACCTACACGGTGTGTCGCATTTCGAATCCGTACGGCCCTTATCACAGTCGTCCGCGCAGAACATACAACATCCTTAACCTCTTCATCGAGCAGTCTTTAGCTGGGAAGCCAGTTTTTCTGTTCGGAGATGGCAGCCAGCTACGCGACTACATCTACATCGACGATCTGGTGGATGCCCTCATCCTGTGCGGAGAGTGCCCGGCGGCGCGAAACGAGGTATTCAACATCAGCCTCGGCCGCAGCCACTCCATCTTGGAGGCGGTAGGGATGATTCGGTCAATGGTTGCAGCGCCGCCGCCAGTCTTCATGCCTTGGGAGGCGGAATACCTCGCGGCGGAATCGGGCAGCTATGTGGCCGACATCGGCAAGGCACGCAGGTTGTTGGGGTTCAAGCCCCGGTTCAGTCTGAGGAGAGGACTGGAAACGACCGTGTGTCATCTGCGTGACTTACGGATTGCCGGCGACTGAGGCAAAAGACAGCAGAAAAGTATTGCGCTAATACTTACTCGACTGTATACTTTGGAACGATCCACCATAGAGCTTCGGGAAAAAGCTGTATAACAACTGGGCCTAGAAGCGGACTCGGACAACTTAACGGAGGAGGACGGCATGTCGCAAGGATTCGTGTGGCCGGCCAACATTGTCGGACGAAAGTCTGCCCCACTTAAAGTTCTGATTGTATTGCCTATTCGTGAGGGCAATTACCAGGTCAACCCCGACGTTGGAATTCTGTACCTGGGTACAGTGCTGAAGGATGCGGGCTACCAGATCAGCCTTCTGGATTGCCCCAAGGAAGACTTCAGCTTCAGCGACTTCCGGACGTATGTGAAGGAAGGGGACTTCGACGTCGTCGGATTCCGCTGCTTCAGCCGCGACCACAACTACGTCAACCACCACGCCAGCATCGTGAAGAGCATCAAGCCCTCGACACTAACCCTGGTGGGCGGCCCGCACCCTTCGGCGCTTCCGGAGTTTGTGCTGTCGCGCATGCCGAACGTGGACTTTGCCTGGAAGGCCGAGGCGGAAGAGGGTCTGCCGCAGTTGTTGAGGATGTTCTCGGAGTACAAGCACGAGATCCCCGAGGCGCTGCTCGAAACGATCCCTGGGTTGGTCTGGCACAGCCGCAAGGAAGAACGGATTGTTGTCAACAAGCCTGGCTTTGGAATCGACCTGGACAGCTACACGCCCGCATGGGAGTTGCTGAAACCGGAGACCTACCCAGGCTACGAAGAGCGCAAGACGGTCAGCACCAGGATCTGGGACGGGTTCTTCCATGTGACCACCACCCGCGGCTGCCCCTTCCCGTGCACCTACTGCAACGCGCCGAACCTCTCCGGCAAGAAGCTGCGGCACCGCAGCGTCGACAAGGTGATCGAAGAGCTGCTGATTCTGCGAGACCGGTATAACGCGAAGCGCTTCAGCATCATCGACGACGAGTTCACCCTGAGCAAGAAGTATGCCACCAGCTTCTGCCAGGGCTTGATCGACGCCAAGGTCAACATGAAGTGGGACTGCCCGAACGGCGTCCGCATGGACTCGCTATACCCGGAGTTGCTGCTGCTGATGCAGGCCGCCGGCTGCGACGCGTTGTGCGTCGGCATTGAGTCCGGCAGCGCCCGCATGCAGAAACTCATCCAGAAAAAGGTCACCGTCGAGACCATCCGCGAGCGGGCGAACATGATCGCCGGCTGCAGCAATATCCGCATCACCGGGTACTTCATGATCGGCTTCCTGGATGAGACGGAGGAAGAGATCCAGGAGACTCTGAACCTCGCCTGCACTCTGCCGTTGCGGCGGGCGGCATTCAACGTGGTGATTCCGATTCCTGGAACGCAGATCTTCGACGAGCTGATCGACAATGGCCGCTTGAAGCTGGAAGAGATCAACTGGGACACGCTGACGAACGATCAGGTGGCTTTCAAACGCAACCACGTCACCGGCAAGCGTCTGCTCGAATTGCAGCGCGAGGCGTTTCTGCGGTTCTACTCGCGGCCCAGCGTGGCCCTGAGCGTCGCCAAGGAGACGTTGAGGAATCCGAACGTCCTACGCGCCAGCATTTCGAAGTTGCGGAAGCTGTCCTGGCGGTCGGAAACCTACTCGTTCACGCCCATGTACCTCGGCAGCCAGCGGGCACTGTAGATGCCGCGCGGGCGGCGCGTTCAGCGGGAGTAAGCTGTGCGGCCGCCCGAGGCTGCTCCCGCCGGCGTACCGCCGCCCACCTCGTCGTAGAGCCCGAGGAACTTCTCGGCAACAGACTCCCATGTGAAGAGCTTGGCCCTCTGAATGCCATTGACCCGCGCTCTTTGGCGCCAGGCATGATCCTGTGTGGCGCGGAACAAGGCTGCGGAGATCTGCTCAATCGAATTGGGGTCGACCAGCAGAGCATGGCCACCGGCCGTTTCCGGCATCGCCGAGGTGTTCGACGTGACGACGGGCGTGCCGCATGCCATCGCTTCAATGATGGGCATTCCGAAGCCTTCCCACAGCGAGACGTAGACCAGCGCTTCGGCGCCGGCGTAGAGATAAGGCAGTTCGTCGATCGGTGTTTTGCCGAGGTCGACGACCATGTCCTTCAGCTCCGGGTGATCCAGAATCGCCTGGACTTCAGCGGTACCCCAGCTCCGCCCGCCGGTCAGAACCAATTTGTGTTCGGTCTTGTAAGTGCGCTTGAAGTGAGCGAAGGCCTCCAGCGTCTTCACGATGTTCTTCCGCGCCTCCCAGCGGCCCGAAAGCAGGAAGTACGGGTAGCGGATGTCGTGTTCGTTCTCCAGGTAGTGCCGCTTGGCTTCCTCCGCGATGGGGTGAAAAGCGGGGCTGACTCCGGGGCCGATCACGCGGAACCGGTCATCGGGAAGCCGGAACTTTTCCTGAACAACTTCGCGTACATGTTCGGAAGGGCAAACGACAATCGCCGATTTGGGTATCGCTCTATAAAGAAGGAACTCCAGCCGCAGGCGAACAAGTGGTGGAAAGAACTCAGGGTGGCGAATCAACGACGAACATTGCACCGCCATGATGGTATTTTTAGGGCAAAAAGGAGGCGTGACCATCGGGGCGTGGAAGATATCGGGTTGCGTCTGGGCGACCACGCGCGGTAGTGACGTAATCATGCTGATCACCCGGAACGAAGGCTTCAGCACATGGCAGGTGACACTCGGGTGCTGCAGGCCAATCACCTCGGGCGCATGACGGTCGAGGCAATAGACATGGTACTCATGGCCCGGGTTCACTGCCACCAGGGAACGCACCAACTCCCGCTCGAACACCTCCGGACCACCGCAGTTCCTACCCGCAAATGCAACAAAGACACCAATCCTCATCCCGCCTCCGACGAGCACACTGTTTCTTGTAGGTTCTTTCCTCCAGATGGGACGCAGCGTCAGGACCTTCCGTTTCGCTGTGTGGCCATTTCATTCAACATAGGATAGCAGCAGGTCGGAGGGTGAGAGCCGTGTCCTGACTCCGAATCGTAAGAAAGTAGTGATTTTGTGGGCAAATTGAGGGCTCGAAGAGGGAAGCAGGTTATAATCGACCTATTCGGGCTAAGATGCGACACACTCTACTGGGACTGATGTGCTTCTTGTGTGTCTCCGCCTACGCGGACGTTACACTGCAGGACTCCGTCCTGACTGCCACCACTACCACCGTTTCCATCACTTTTCAGGGCATGAACGTGCAGACCCTGAAGAATCTGGTTACCAATGAGGTGTACATCTCAAAAGCGGGACCCGGCTGGGTCGATCTGAACCTACGCGAGCCGACGAGTGAAATGCTCAACCCCGGCTCGTGGCAGTTGCAGTACGACAGCACATCGGGAACGATGTGCGGCGTCATCACGGCTCGGGATTCGGTGCGTTCCGTCACATTGACGGTCGGTGTCACGCCGGACAATGACGAGGTGTTCGTCCGCGTGTCGGCGCAGTCCTCCAAGCCGGGCGTCCGCAGCGTGCTTTGGGGTATCCAGGGATTCTCGCCCGAGAAGAGCCGTCTGGTGGTGCCGGGGCAGGCCGGTATCACATTCGACAACGAGACCGTGCCTTCGCGGCTGGCCCTGGAATATCCAACACACTGGGAGGCTCAGTTCGCTGTCTACGAGGCGGCTCAAGGAAGTCTTCTCATGTATGCGCACGATCCGCGCCCCTACTTCAAGCGACTGCAGGCGAATCGTGAACTGGGGACCCTGGATGTCGGGCTCGAAGTGTTTGCTCTGGCGCCGTGGCCGGAAGCTGTGAACGTGCCTGTGGTGGACTGGCGCATCAAAGCCTTTGCGGGCAACTGGCGGCCGGCCGTCGATCATTACCGTCAATGGAGCGACCAGACGTGGGCCAAGCGAGAGCCCAACGCCGCCCGGGATTGGGCGAAGAACATTCGCGGCGTTGTTGTCGTCGTCGATCCGCGACTCGATTACCTGGATCTATTGGCCGGCAAGCTCGAGCCGTCGAAAACCCTGCTCTATCTGGCCAATTGGCGCAAGGCCGGCTATGACCTCAACTATCCGGACTACACACCCAGTGATGACATCCAGCCGTTTATGGACCGGGCCCACGAACTCGGCTTTCGGGTGCTGCTCCACACCAGCGCCCTGGGTGTCTCTCGATACAATCCGGCGTACGACGCCGTGCAGCAATTCCAGTTGCGGGACCCGGACAGCGGGGCTTTGATCTTCTGGCCGTGGGGTCTATGGCCGGGAGGTGGACTGCCCCCGCCCGAATATATCCAGAGCTTCGCGTTCATTTCGCCGGCCGCCTCTCAGTACCGGAAACTGTATATCGATTCCATCCGGCCGATGATGGAGTCGCTCAAGCCGGACGCGGTCCACTTGGACGCCGGCGGGGTCATGTTGAACGACGCCAACGGATTGATCGAAGGCATGACGTCAATGGAGGGCATGGTGCAACTCCACAAGGACATCACCGACGCCTTCCCTGACGTTGTACTCAGCTTCGAAAGCATGACCGAGCAACTGGCGAACTTCCACGGTTTCGCGCAGCGTTGGAACTCCGACTACACATCCCACCCGGTGAGTACCTACCTAATGGGGGACCGGGTGCAGTTCTACGGATTCCTTGATCAGGAGAACCCGGACGAGCCCGGATTCCTGAACTACATCCGCCGCTATGAATCGCAAGGCGTCCTGCCGATCATCCGGATCCAGTCGGCTGACGACCTGAGCGAGAAACTGCCAATTGCGTCGAGCGTCCTGCGGATCATGAAATTGTTCCAGCAGTACGAGTTCACGCCGGACTGGGATGGCGATTGGACGGGGCTGCAGTTCCGCTGGGTCAGCGCCGACGGATCGACAACGGCGAAGGTGGAAGATGGCGGGTCCGTTGTCCGCATGAAGGTGGGCGACGAGCTCATCTACGAGCGGGCGCGCCGGACCACGACGCTTGCCACTGATTCATATGTCCCGAGCTGGACGGCCTTCGGTTCCAACGAGCTGTTCGGACTGGATCCCACGCGAGAGTACTGGCTCTCCAACCAAGTCGCGCGGCCGGACGATCAGCCGCGGCTGGTGAATCTGCCCAGCGACGTGAAAGTGGGTACTGGCTCCTTCGCAACGTCCAAGTACGGCTACTTCGAGCTGGATACGGTCTCGCCGCCTGCCTATGACTTTGTCGGAAACTTTAGTTCGGCGAAGATCGGAACAATCTTCTCGCTGAAGGACTACCCGCTCATCTATGGCGGCATGGCGGAGATTTCGCGCACGATCGTCGCAGGCAATGCGCTGTCGCCGGCCCTGTTGATCCAGCCGCCCTACCGGGTGCTGGGCGGCGCCACCTATGTCGAGTTCAACGTGGCCGTCCCTCAGGTCCCGAAAGTGACCTTCGGGTTTGATGTCGGCATCAGCGACTTTGCCGGCGGCGGCGACGGAGTCCTCCTCGTAGTAAGAGTCGATGGTAGGGAGATCTGGCGCCAAACAGTGAAGCAAGCCTCTCTCCTGCCCGTGCAGTTGGACCTCACTCCCTGGGCCGGCCGCACGGTGGCTCTTCGTTTGATCACCCACCCTGGGCACAGTCTGAACACGAACGGCGACCTCAGTGCCTGGAGCAATCTGCGCCTCATCGTGGGGCAGGCAGACAATTTGCAGGTGCAGGTGGTGTCGCTGGGTTCGGCCGATCCTGTCACCGTGGAGACCGCTCTACCGGGCCGGTTTGTGTTCTTCCCCGAGCCTCCGCCGGCCGTCGCGGTGGGTGATAGTTTGCTCGATCAGCCTTTTGAAGTCTGGCGCCAGGGCTATGGCGGATGGCCCTTCCTGGGCCGTGTCGACAGCAGCGGCGTGATTCAGCCGGTGAAATCCGGCGACCAAGTGGAAGAGCGCGCCCTGCCCACAATTCCGCCCACCAAGGGATCGACCCTCGTGACCTGGGGTGTCCACCTGCCTCCGGACGCGGCCAACCTCGAGTTTCGCGTGGGCCTGGCGAATCCCTCACCGCCACTGCCTCCTACCATCGACTATTCCGGCGCCAAGTTCCTGTTGAATATCAACGGAGAATCAGTGTGGTCGCTGGAGCTGCGTCAGAATGGCTGGCAGCCGGTCACTGTCGATATTTCGAAGTGGCAAGGGCAGGACGTCGTCATTCAAATCGGGCTGGACGCCGAGTCGAACGCCATATTTGACTGGGCGCACTGGGCGGGGCTGACGATCCGCTGACCGGGTTCGCCGTCAGCGCGCCCGGGCCAGCATGTCGCGATAGAGGTTCTCCACCTCGGCCACCGCCGCTTCCGTGGAGAGGTTCGTTTCGATAGCGTGGGCGGCGGCTTTGGCGAGCGTATGCGCCAGTTCGGGATTGTCCAGAAGGCTCAGCACGCTTCGCGTGAAGCCATCGACATCGTTTTCCGCAACAATGAGTCCTGTCTTCCCTTGTAGGATCACCTCGCTGACGCCACCGACGTCGGATGCGACGATAGGCAGACCGGCCGCCATTCCGGCCATGATCGACTGGGGAATGCCTTCCACGTGGGAAGGGTGGACCATCATGTCGGCAACGTCCAGCAATGACCAGAAGTCCTGCTGGAAGCCGACAAAATCGACCGCCGACTCCAGGCCGTATTCTCTCCGCAAGCGATGGAGTTCCTTCTCGACGGATTCGAGACCCACTCCTCCGATCCACAGGCGGGTTTTCGGATAGCGCGCGTGAATCGTGCGGAAGCTCAGCAACAACTGATCCTGTGCCTTCTCGGGGGCCAGGCGGGCAGCATTGATCAGCAGGATCTCATCGTCCGCGATACCGGCCGCTTGCCGCTTGCGACGACGCTCCTCCGCCGTTGGAGGTACACGGCGGTGGGGATAACCGGGCAGCAGCACCTGGATGTCGCGCGTCGACTTGCCCAGGACATAGGTACGGCTGGCCGTGTCGCGGCAATGCGCCGTGACGCGGGTCATGAATTGAATCGACAGCCAGTCGATGAACTGCATGATCTGGCGGTGGAACTCATACTTGCCCCACACATAGACCGTGGCCACAGTCTTCACTCCGGCCAGTTTGCCGGCCAGTGCGCCGACCGCATCGCCGTAGTAAGCGTGCGTATGAATGATGTCGATCTGCTTCTCGCGAACGATGCGAGCGACCTCGCGAGCGCAGCGCAGAAACGGTTTGAACTTCGTCCAGGGAACCGGAAGAACCGGAATGCCTGCCTTCTCCGCCGCTTCCAGAAACGGTTTCTCGCGGTCCCTGTCGCCGCAGAAGCAGGCCACATAGACCTCGAACTCATCGCGGTTGAAGGTCTTCCACCAGTTGATGATGATGCTCTCGATGCCCCCGAATCCGGGAGTGTAGAGCAGGTGCAGTACCTTGATCTTGCGGCCCGGGCCCACCGCCTGCACGACACCTGAGCGGGCTGAATTTCGGGTGATCTGCCCTGGGTTCGCCATCATCGTTTCGATCGGCCGCCGCCGGTGGTCAGGACCACACCCAGAAGCGGGATCTTCATTCTGTCCAGATCCTGCTTCAAACCCTGGAGTTCATGCCGCCGGCGGTCGCCTGTGGCCGCGGCTACAACAACACCGTCAGTCATCGCGGCGAGTAGAAGAGCATCGGGTGCCTTCTGCACCAGCCCCACCTCGATGACGACATACCGGTACCGGTCGCGGATCTGCGCCAGGACGGTGGCCGCATTGGGTCCGGCGAGCAGGGAAGCGAGAGACGCGTCGCCCTTGCCCAGTGGCAGTACGGATAGATTGGGCGGGCCCACGCTGTGTACCGCCGAGGATAGTTCCACGTCGCCGCGCAGAACCTCCAGCAGGCCGGGCTTGGCCGGGAGACCGAAGGCCGCGGCCTGGGTCGGCTCAGCGACACTGCCATCCACCAGGAGCACCGGAGCCGGTTCCACCGCTGCGAGAGCGGCGCCCAGCCGGACGGCCAGATCGGCCGAACCATCGCCTGGAGCCAGCCCCGTTACGGCGAAGACCTTGCCGGTGGCGCCGAGGCTCAGCTTGACTCGGGCCGCCGCCTGCAACTCGCCATCCGATACCGACATGGCGACAGACTCGGCGGGCGACACAACACCTCGCAGGCCCAAACCCTTTCCCTCCGCGCGACTCGACATTGCGGGCATCGCTTCGCTGAGCCCGAGCGGGTCCATAGCGCTCATTCTTGGTTTAGTCATTCTGGTATCCACTCATGTTTCGCTAGAACGCCCCTTCCTGTGTCACCATCTTAACGAGCGTCAGCAGGATAATCTTCAGATCGAGCGCTAATGTTCTGTTGCGGACATAGGCCACATCGAGTTCGACGGTTTCGTGAAAGCCCAGCGCGCCGCGGCCTGAAATCTGCGCCAGCCCCGTGATTCCAGGGCGTACCGAGAACTTCTCCAGCATGTGGCCGTCATAGTACTTCAGCATCTCGGGGATCTCGGGGCGAGGACCCACCAGTGCCATGTCGCCCGTCAGGACGTTCCAGAAGTTGGGCAACTCGTCCAGCGTGGTCTTGCGCATCCAGCGGCCCTGCGGCGTCACCCGTGGATCATTGGTGACCTTGAACTTGAGGGCGCGTAGTTCCTCATCGGTGTACTGATAGGCGTACAGATCCGGGAAGCGTTGGCGGGCATCGGCGTACAGTGTCCGGAATTTGACGAACTTGAAAGTCCGGCCCTTCAGGCCCATGCGGTCCTGGAAGAAGAGTACCCTGCCTGGGGTGCCCAGCTTGATGATCAAGGCCATCATGGCGATGATCGGCGAAGTGATGAGCAATACGACTCCGGCCACCAGGATCTCCACCAGGCGCTGATCCCAGGACACGGCCGGGGCACGAACAGGTATTGACCGTCTCTTTAGTTCATCTTCGAAGTCGACCTGCGGTTCCGCCGGTCGACTTCGGACTCCTACTTCGGCGTCCATGTTAAGTTCCTCCGTTGTTAGCAGTTTCAACATGCGCCACTCTGTCCGCGAAGATCAGGAGGCCGGCACGAATGCTGAGAGCCCCCTTCACTAACCATCTTGCAGGGTGTGCGCTTCCAAACCCGTTTTGTTCGCAATAGAAATGGTAGGCGCCGCGATGAAAGTCCGAAATCAGCCAACGCCTGACTGCCGCCGTCTTGCGGCCGGTGCCCTCACCCTCGAAGTGGACCAGAGGAGAGGTGGGCACGATATGAATGGTCCAGCCGGCCCGTTTGAGGCGGATGCAGAAGACTGCGTCGCTCCAATAGTGAAGGTCCTCCGGCAGCAGGCCAATGCGCTCGCAGGCCTCTCGTCGGACCAGGGTGCAGGAGCCGGGCACCCAATCGACGGCGAAGGGCTCGGTGCCCGCCATCTGTTCTTTGTAGAGGTAATCGCGCAGGGCGGATGAGCGCGCGAAGTAGCGGCTGAAGGGGGTTCTGCGCCCCACCAGTGCGTTGCGCCAACTGGGAAACCGCCGTGCGGACCACTGGTCGGTCCCGTCCGGGTTGAGCAACCGGTTTCCGGCCGCGCCGGCCCGGGGATTCGCGTCGATAAATTCCACCAGCGGCCGGATCGAATTGGGCAGCAGGAGTGTGTCGTTATTCAGCAGGTAGACGTAGCGGGCCCGGCTGGCGCGAATGGCCTGATTGCAGGCCCCGCAGAAGCCCACGTTCGACGAGTTCGAGATGATCTTCGCGTCCGGGCAGCGGGCTCGAACCAGTTCCGTGCTTCCATCGACCGAGGCGTTGTCGACGTAGATCACCTCGCCCGTGAACTCGCCCCATTCGACGGACGAAAGAGAATCGAGGCAGCTCGCCAGGTGTTTGCTGGAGTTGCGGCCCACGAGGATAATGCTGACGTCCGGTGTTGTGCTCATGACACAGCCTCCGCCAGTTCCTGCCGTTGCACGGCGACTCGTTCCCGCGCCACGCGCAGCATCATGCAGCTGATGGGCGCCACCAGCCACCAGGCCTTCAACGGGTAATGGAACGCTTCACTCTGCATGGCAAACATGGGTATACCAATGAGAAGACCTTGGCAGGCCAGACAGAACAGATACTCCTCGCCGGCGTGCGCGCGGCGCATCAGAGTCGCGGCGCGAAAGGCGGCCGTGGTGACGTAGCCGACGAAGCCCCAGAAGCAGAGGTAGCCAAAAATGCCTACCTCGACCATCACCCAAATGAACTCGTTGTGCGCGGAGGCCTTCAGCCCCTGAGTGGACAAGTACCCCGTATCCTCGTCGGTCACCATCTTCTGAAGCGTCGTCTCGTCACCGTTGCCGATGCCGTGCCACCACGTCTCGCCAATCAGGTCCCAGCTCTTCGACCAGAACTTGAAACGGACGCGAATGGAATCACCCTTCGATGTCGTATAGAGCGACGGATCCAGAGTGCGGAGATAGACGTCCTCAGGGATAAAGGGAAGCACTGCCGCAGCCAGGAGGCCCAGGGCGAGAACCCCCTGTAGGTTGGGGCGCCACAATCCGCGCAACAGGCAGAAGACCACGGTGAAGGCGGCCAGCAGCAGGACGGCGCGGGTATTGCTGAGGAAGACGCTATAGGCCGCAATGAGAATGCCCGCGAAGCAGAGAACCTTCCACAGCCCGCGATTGGTGCGCATGGCCCACAGCAGGAACGGCAGGGTCATCGTCATGTTGAGGCCGTAAAGCGTCGGATGGGCAGTGGTCCCGAAGAGTCTTCGCACACCGCCGCCCAACGACCTCGCCTCGGACAAGTCCGTTACCACCGTCGTGCTGCGCGTGCTCTGCAGCCCCATCTCGCTCTCGGAGATCTGGCCGGTCTGCGGCGCGTAGTAGTACTCGCCCAGCGAGTAGAGGCCGGCCGCCATGGAGGCCACCAGCCAGAGGATGACGACGCGCTTCGCTGTTGCGTAGTCCCGGACGGCATTGATGATGAGGAAGAAGAACAGCAGGTTGCCCAGGATCCGGAACCCGTCGCGGTAGGTCTCTTCGGGCGTCCAGGCCCACGCGTTGCTCATCAGGCCGATGGCGACGTAGCCTCCATATAGAAACACGGGCAGCTCAAAATGCAGTTTCTTCTTCCGTAGCGCGGCGTGTAGAACCAGGCTCGCCAGAGCGATCAGGCCCAGGATGCGGCTGGCGGACACGGCCACGGTATCAACATCGTCGGTGAGCCGGCCGATGCGCTCAAACGGCAGGGACAGGCACAGTATGGGAACGGCCAATTCCGGAAAGAGCATCATCGCCACGGCGACAGCCGCGCCGAGGACGCCGATCAGGGCCTTTACAGGCGAGACCGCGGTCGCCAATGCTGCCAGCACGAACGACCCGGAGAGACCCACTAACATGGCCAGGGCCAGCATCTGGGGCGTGCCGCCCAAGTTGAGGCCATCCGCGTTCAGTGCTCTCCGCAACGCGCCCATGTCCCGGCCTTAGCGGCTGCCCCCCAGTTCGACAGTGCCGAGGTAGGCAAAGTCGTCCATTTCGAGAATGCTGCGCTCGCCCATAATGCGGTCGTCGGTGGTTTCCAGAAAGGCCGACAACGCAATGCCGAGCACAAGTGAGACGGCCATGGCGATGCCGAGCAGGAACTGCTTCTTCGGCGCCACCGGCAGAATGGGCGTCTCGGGTGTCTCCACAACGACGACGTTCGCCACGCGTTGCGAGTCGAGCACCTCGGACATCTGGGCTTCTTCCAGGCGCTTCGCATAGAAGAGATAGTTCTCTTCCGCGCGATGATACTCACGATTGACCTTGGCGACCTCGTCCGCGCCACGATCGATGTTCTTAACGTCATTGGAGAGCTGGGCGACTGGAGCACGCAGGAAGTCAGTCTTGCCTTTGATGCCCGCGATCTGGACGCTCTGCAACTCAATGCCGGCCTGGAACTCGCGGCGTGTGGGGTTCGTTTCCGTCGTGACTGAGTTGACGATGGTGGCCTGCTCGCTGGCCAAGGCGGATTCAAGGTCGGTGATCTCGGAATCGAACTTCTTGAGCATCTCCGAATCGGGCAGATAGCGGCTGGCCAGCTTGGCGCGCTCCACCTTCAGCGCCGTGAGACGATCCTTCACTGTGAGGATGGCGGGGTTGGGCGCGACCACCTGCTCCTTTTTCATCATCTCAGGCATGCCCTGAGACCTCTGTTGCATCGAGTCCTTCTGTTGAGTAAGCCGGGCCAGTTCAGCGCCGCTCTGCACGAGTTCGGCCTGGAGGCCATTCAGCTGTTTCAGATAGAGGGACCGTTCCTCGTCGGGCGAGCTGATGTTCCAGCGGGCTCGCACAGTGGCTCGCGTGCGCTGTAGCGCCTCCAGTTGCTTCGACGCCTCCTGCACCCTCGCCGC
Source organism: uncultured Paludibaculum sp. (assembly GCF_963665245.1). Lineage (NCBI taxonomy): Bacteria > Pseudomonadati > Acidobacteriota > Terriglobia > Bryobacterales > Bryobacteraceae > Paludibaculum > uncultured Paludibaculum sp. The sequence continues at coordinate 1,164,295 of NZ_OY762267.1, read as the reverse complement.
GAAGAACTCCGAGCCGCCGGGAGTGCGCCGTATCGCGGTACGGTCCTTCAGATAGGCGGCCAGCAGGGAGTCGGCGACATCGATGCACAACTGCGGGCTGGGTGTGCGGACCTTCAGAACCAGGATGTCGGAATCCTTGATGGGCTCCACCTTTACGCCGTCTACCAGGCGCAGGACAGCCTCCTGGCCGGGCGTTACGCGTTTCTCCAGAGCCAGGAAGATCAGCGTTTCCCGGTAAGCCTGCTTAACTTGACGAGCGACGTACTTGGCGGCGTACTTCGGATAGCCTAGCCAGGACTCGGGCGGCACCAGGACGCTCTTAAAGCGGTCGGCGCCCAGTTTCTCGACAACCCTCTCGAGCAGAACCTGCGAAGAGAGGATCTGAACCTCCGAGGTGATGTCGGCCGAGCGCACGCCCTGGCTGAAGACCTGGCCATTCCGCACTGTCGGCGGGGTTTCCACATTCTCGCGGCCGACCTTGACCAGCAAGCGGGCGTTCGACTCATAGATGTCCGTGAAGAACACTTGCAGGATCAGGTACATCGCGACGGTTCCTGTGAGGAACGTCGTCAGTACGATGGGCCAGAAGCGCTTCACGAGCTCGAGAAGCCGGGTGCGAGTGAGGCCGTGTTGATCGATCTGTCCTAAGTGCTGCATTAGAATATCGGGATTGTTGCGGCGTTGGATCCTTGGGTCAGGTAAGTGAAGCCCGCGGAGGCGTTGATGGGGATGAGTTGCCGGATGTGCTGATCGACCCAGCGATCAATGCGGGCGATACGGGATTCCGGGATCATTACGACATCGAATGGCCGCAACTGGGTCGAGGCCTCGGGTGACATGGTTCCATGGATAAACAGAGCGACTTTGCGTCCTTCCGGTTTGCCATCCGCGCCTTTACGAATCAGGACGGCCAGCTTGCGATCGCCGGTATTCTTGACGCCGCCCGCCTCCCCTATCGCATCGAGCACCGTCATCGGCCCCGCGATGTTGACAAGCCCGGGCTTCAATACCTCACCCGTTATGTAAATCTTCCGCGCCGCGTAGGAACGGACTTGAATGAGCACTCGCGGTGTGCGGATCTCCTTCTTGTAGAGGTCCTCGAGCATCGTGCTGGCTTCAGCGACGGTCTTGCCCGCCAGCAGAACCTCTCCAGCGACGTGCAGCGAGAGGTATCCGTCGGGCCGGATCTGTGCGCTCTCGTTCAGCTCAGGATTGAAAAAGAGACGAACGTCAATTGTGTCTCCGGGCGAGAGGCGAAACGGCGGCTCGGCGTTCGTGGGCGCGGCCGGCGTCTGAGCGTGCAGGCCCGCGCACACTACAATGGCTGCCGCAAAGCGGACGGCCGCGAGTTGTAAATATCTGGTGGTTCTCATTTGCTCTGAGACTCAATAATCGATTTGGCACTTCAACGCGAACTGACAGTCAAACCACTAAGGACGGCACGGGCCCTGCATCGTTCGGAAGGCCAACGATTGAAAGATGCCGGTTTTCAGAAGGGCATAGCCCGTGGTCACCGCGGCAGCACCCACGGCTCCAAAATCGCCGATGGCGAAGTAGTAGATGGCCGAAAGTGCGACCAGCGCCACGGCATCCATCACGAACAGAAACCGTGGATGGGTGAACATGAGAAACGGCACGGTCCACGGGAAGTTCAGAATGGACGCGAGCGCCGCGGGCAGCAGCCACTTGGCGGCGGCCACGCCCGGAAGATAGGTCGCCGGGAGTACGCCGGGAATAAGAAGCCCGATGCCCGCGAAGAATGCCGCAAAGCCAGCCAGGCAGAAGAGCAGGGCACCGCACTGGAACAACCAATAGACTTTCGATAGACGTCCGGTCTTCCACAGCGGCATGATGCGCGGAGTGAAGACGACGCTGAGATATTGCCCTAACAGTTGAAAGGGGATTGTGAGATTCTGGGCGGCCGAGTAGATGCCGGCCTGCGCGCTGCCCGCCAGCGAGGAAACGAGCAGGATGTCCATCTTGCTCGTCATCGTTCCAGTGGCTGCTCCGCCGACATACCACTTCGAGATCTCCAGAAGCTCGCGGGCGGCGGGGCGTGTAAACCGCGCGACCGCCAACGAACGCGCCGGCCCCGCCAGGTAGCAGACCGTCACCAATGCTGGTGCGGCCGCCACGCACCATAGGACGCGCGCCGGTGTTGCCGTTCCCATCCAGATGAGCGCGGCAATGCTTCCGAACTTCAGCGTGCTGTGCAGCATGTCGGCCGCGCCGTACACCACGAACCTCCGCCCAATCTGAAAGTGAGTCTGGACCGATCGCAGAGTCAGTAACCCGGCTACCCCCAAGACGACCACGGAGATCAGTGGCGAGTGCCGCGGTGTTGCGAAAAGTGTGGAGCTGATGACCTGAGCCAGCAATATGCTCGGAGCCGCCAATCCCGCGCAGGCCAGCCACTTCAGCGACATCGCCGTCTTTTGGACTTGCAGCGAGTGCAGTGCCCCGTGACCTTGATCCGGCAGGGTTGCCAGTTTCACTACGGCCACATCCAGAGCCGCGCCGAGGATGCCGTCGCACAGGGCAATGATGTTCAGGAAGACGAAGACGATCCCCGACTGTGCCGGCCCCAGCTGGCGAAGCAACGCCACATTGATGATCAGCTGCAACACGCCTGACAGCACCTTGGGCGTAGCTACGCAGAAAAATTCCACAGCTGTGGCGAGGGCGCCGCTCGATCCGGACAAGTTTCCGGACTTGGCTCGTAGTGACGAGAGTGTCAATTTCTTTCGCCAGTGTCATCCCAGATTGTGTCCCAGGGCCCCCTCCTCCGAGATGGGCTTGTGTGGTGGTAGCCAACATTATCCGGACGTAGCTTCCCTCTGTCAAGCGGCAGCTCGCAGTTCGCCGATCGAACAAAGGGCGTAATAGATCTAGGGGTTTGCGGGCATTATGCGGTTTCGTACTATTGCGTCAATTTGCTATTGCCCAGCGTGATCGGATCATGTTACGCTCCACAAAACGCTAGGAGGAAGACAGTGACAACTGGGATTAGAAAATTTCTGGAGCTGGCTGTGTTGTCGGCGCTCACCGTAGGCGCCGCATCAGCCGCCCCTATTCTTACGCTGGACTCGGGGACCCTTACGGTATCGCGGCTGTTCTCATCGGCCACTTTCACGGAGTTTCCCGTCCGCGACATCAGAGGCCTCGCGACCCTCAACGTGCTCGATCCGATCCTGCTCGGTACTGTTACAGTGGCCGACAACACCGGCGGCACCGATCCGAACTTCGGTACACTATCGTTCGGCGTATCTGCCCTCAACGGCGCTGATGCCACCCTCACGCAGCTGATCGTGTTGAGCTTCGACCTCGCCAACGCCGTGGTCACCCCAAACTCGATAACAGCCCAAGCCCTTGGGACGCCAAATGGAACCGTCACGGATGCGGCGCTGCTGCGTCTGATTGGTTCCTCCACCTGGACATTTGGCCTTAGCGCCCTGACCCCGATCGATGCCGAAACCATCCTGGTTCAGTACTCGCTTTCCGATGTCACAGTCGATGCCGCGGCGGTTCCCGAACCCGCAACAACCGGCCTCATTCTGATTGGCGGCTCGATGGTTATCGCTCTTCGCAGGCTGCGAAAGAGCTAAACGGTCCAAACAGCATGACGGCTGCTCGGGCTGCTATACGAGACTCAGTAGTAGAGCGATTCTGGCGACTGGCACGTATTGTGAAACCCGTTCGGGAACGGGTGACCCTTGGCGAGCTCAACGACCATGTAGAGCGGGAGCACGAGGCCCGCTATCACTTCGCCAAACAGTACTGCGTCAACAAATCCGTCGCTGACATCGCCTGCGGGACCGGCTACGGAAGCCGGATCCTGGCGGAGGTTGCTACATCGGTCGAAGGGTATGATCGCGAGGCACTTTGTGGGAACCGGGTGCTCGATCTCGAGAAACAAAGCTGGGAGAAGCCGTACGACGTCATCGTCAGTTTTGAAACAATAGAGCATCTGGAGAACCCTGAGTTCTTTCTGGAGAATGCGTTTCGAACGGCGCGCACGTTGATTGTGTCCACTCCTATTGGGGAGTCCAGGGGCTATAACCCGCATCACAAGCAGGTTTGGACTCTGCCCGAGTTTCTGGGGATCCTGGATCGCTGGTTTAGTTACGAAGTGTTCCATCAACACGCCGATCGCGTACTTCCCAAGCCGGAAGGCAAGACCAGGTTCGTGATTGCCGTCTGCACTCCGAAATAGTCCAGGGCCGCGCCCTCGACCTCGCAACGGACCTCTTCCCGGCGCCTCCGGTTCCGTGGAGTAATCCGCCGTAACGTGTATCGAACACTGGCCCGAGGAGGCCAGATACCAATGCTGACTGTCTACCTGGCAGATTTGCGGCACAACTTCGGCGGCGTATTGTCTACGGACTGCATGCCTCTGGGTATCGGATACATGGGTGCGGTCATCGCGCGAGATTTCCCTAGGGACGAAGTCAAACTTGAGTTGTTCGCCTCCGCTCCGGAACTGGTCGAGGCGATGGACTCCTGCCCCCCCGATGTGCTGATGGTCAGCAATTACGTCTGGAACGAACGACTGAGCGCGTTCTGCCTGCGACGCGCGCGGCGTCTGAATCCGAACGTACTCAATGTCATGGGGGGGCCGAACATTCATGTGGAGCCCGACAGGCAGTTGAGTTACGTGGAGAACCGTCCAGAGATCGACGTGTATGTTCTTGGTGAAGGCGACTTTGTGGCCCGGGACATTTTGCAGGCCTGGATTCAATCGGGCCGGTCGATCGAGGCCATGGGCGAGATGGAGATACCCTCATCCATCTACCGTCGCGGTGGTCAGTTGATCAGAACGTGCCAGACCCGGCGTGCCGAGGCGAATGACCTGAACAATGTTCCCTCGCCGTGGCTCAACGGTCTAATGGATAAGTTCTTTGACGGCAAATTGGCCCCTCTGCTGGAAACGAATCGAGGCTGTCCCTTTAGTTGCTCGTTCTGCGTGCAGGGCACGGACTACTACACGAAGGTGTCGCACTTTACGCTCGATCGGATGCGTGAGGAGATTGATTACATTGGCCGGCGAATCCGGTCACACTCTCCGAGCATGGGTATCCTCCGCATCGCCGATGCGAACTACGGGATGTTCCCGCGCGATACCGAGATCTCGGCGTACATCGGCCAGGCGCAGCGCGACTATGGCTGGCCCACATTCCTGGATGCGACTACGGGCAAGAACCGTCCGGAAAACGTGATCCGTTCGATGGAGCAGGTGAACGGCGGCATCGTGATTTATCAATCGGTGCAATCACTCGAAGAGGAAGTTCTGCGCCGCATTCGCAGGTCGAACATCAAGCTGTCGGCCTATGCGCAGATTGCCGTGCACGTGCGAGGGCGCGGGATGCGCTCGTCGACTGACCTGATTCTGGGCCTGCCGGGCGACAGCCTGCAGACGCATCTCAGCTCGCTGCACAAGATGATCGACCTGGGCACTGAGCAGGCGCACTGCTTCCAGCTCATGATGCTCAAAGGCTCCGACCTGGAATCGTTGGCCTCGCGCAATGAATGCAAGTTCGAAGTGAAGTACCGTCTGGGGCCGAAGAACTTCGGCGAGTACGGCGGCGAGAAGGTCTTCGACATCGAGGAGATTGTCGTCGCCAACGACGAGTTGTCCTTCGACGACTATCTCACGTGCCGCAAGCATCACCTCACCTTCAGTGTCTTCTGGAACGATTCCTGGTTTAGCGATGTGGTAGCCGTTGCCGGCCGCTGCGGTGTGCCGGCGTCGGTATGGTTGAGCGCCATGCTCAGTGCCATGGAACGCGACGGCGGTGCCGTGGGCGAGTTCCTTCAGAAGTTCGTCACCGAGACCCAGGGAGAGATCTTCGACAGCATTGAGGAGTGCGCGCAGTTTTACTCCGAGCCCGCTCATTTCGACCAGCTCTGCCGCGGCCAGATCGGCGACAACCTGATGTACAAATACCGGGCGCTGGCGTCGTTCTTCGTGTGGGAGGATATCTGCCGCCTGGCGATGGAAGCAACCAGGTCGCTGCTGGTTGAGAACGGAACGGCTGCTCAGTTTGAAGAGTTCGATACGCTTTGGACCGAGTTCGCGCGCTATGTCGAACTCAGACACGCCGCCAGCACGGAGATCGCCGAGTTGAAGCAGCCCGTCGAGGCTGGGTTCCTGTTCGATATCCCGGGCTGGTTGGCGGCGGGCACGCCGTTTGAGACCGCTCCATTCCGCCGGGCGGAAGCGCGCCGATGCGTCTTTCAACTGAGCGACGACGGGGCCCTGGAACTGGAGAGCGCTTTGCAGGTTTGGACCGCCAAGTCGATAGGGCTCAGCAAGCTTATCACGCGAATCCGGTACACGGCCCAGGTTCGTGACTGCCTCCAGTTTGACCGTGGCGAATTCGAAGTGTCCGACGAATTGCCTCAAGGAATTGCCGTCCCCGCAAGGTTAGCGGCTCCTGAGGTCACATCCACCCAACCCGCTGGCGCACTGGCTGCCAGCACTGTTCAATAACCGATCGGAGCGGAGGAAACATGCAAACGGTGATTCTGTGTGGAGGAAAGGGAACCCGGTCATACCCGTTTACCGAGTATTTCCCAAAGGTGATGATGCCGATTGGCGGAACACCCGTGATCGTGCATCTGATGAAGATCTACGCAGCCCAGGGCTTCCGGGATTTCGTGCTGGCGGCCGGCCATCGACAGGAGATCCTGGTCGACTACTTCAATGGCCGGTTTGAAGACTGGAGCGTCCGTATCGTGGATACAGGTGAGAATGCCGACACCGGCGAGCGGGTGGCGCGCTGCCGCCCCTATCTCTCCAGCCGCTTCTTCGCCACTTACGGCGACGGACTGGGCGACGTTGATCTCCATCAGTTGCTGGACACCCACGTGCGCACCGGCGGTCTCGCCACGGTCACGACGGTACCCCTGCGTTCGCAGTATGGGACCGTCGACTTCGACGGAGACGGCCGCGTGCAGAGGTTCCGCGAGAAACCCGTGATCCGGGATTGCTGGATCAACGCCGGCTTCTTCGTCATCGAGAACCGGGCTTTCGATTCCTGGACGGGCCGGAACTTGGAAACCGATGTCCTGCCGCATTTCGCCTCAACTGGCGACCTGTTCACGCACCAGCACGATGGCTTCTGGAAGTCGATGGACACCAGCAAGGACCAGATGGAGTTGGAACAGGTGCTGTCCATGGGCGCGCCCCCGTGGTTGCCCGCGCCGCTACTTCACAACAGGACGGCGACTGCCTGACGTGGGGATCCATCCTCTCATTGGGAGCAGAAGAGGCAACACATGAATAAGAGCTTTTGGGCCGGGCGCCCTACGCTGGTCACCGGGGCCACCGGTCTCATGGGCGGATGGCTGACGCGCCGCCTGGTCGACGCGGGCGCCGAGGTAGTCGCCCTGGTGCGCGACAGCGTTCCGAACAGTCTCGCGGTTCAGGATGGGCTCCTGCGGCGAGTCACCTGCGTACATGGCCGGCTGGAGGATTTTGACCTCCTCCGCCGGGCATTCTCCGAGTACTCCATCGACACGGTGTTTCACCTGGCGGCTCAACCTCTGGTCGGCGTGGCCAAGGTTGATCCACTCGGGACGCTGGAAACCAATGTCCGCGGGTCCTGGAATCTGCTGGAGGCCGCGCGCCTGTGCGGAACCCGGCAGGTGATTGTCGCCTCCTCCGACAAGGCGTACGGCGACTCAGAGACCCTGCCGTATCTGGAAACTCATGCATTGCAGGGGCGCTACCCCTACGATGTGTCGAAGAGTTGCACTGACCTGATCGCGCGCATGTACGCGTGCACTTACCAATTGCCGGTAGTCGTCGCCCGCTGTGCCAACCTGTTCGGCGGGGGCGACCTCAACTTCAGCCGCGTGGTGCCCGGGGCAATCCGATCCACGCTGCACGACCAGCCGTTCCTGATTCGCAGCGACGGCAAGTTCGTGCGGGACTTCATCTACCTGGAAGACGCCACGGACGCGTATGTGACCCTGGCCGAGGCGCTGGGCGAAAACCGTTCCCTGGCAGGCGAAGCATTCAATTTTGGACTTGGCCTGCAACTGACGGTGCTCGACGTGGTTCACGAAATTCTCCGCGTCATGGACCGTCCTGATCTGAAGCCTGTGATCCAGAACCAGGCGAGCAATGAGATCAGGATGCAGTATCTCTGTTCGGACAAGGCCAGGGAGTGGCTGGGTTGGAAGCCACGGTACTCCATGGAGGAGGGTCTGCGAGAAACCGCGGCCTGGTATGGGGCGTACTTCCGCCGGTTGGCGGATTGCGAACCCGCTGTGGAAGCGGCGAAATCGTAGCAGAAAAGAATGAAAAAAATACTGGAAATATCAATTCAAATGGAGGGCGTTGCATGAAACCGGTCGTGTACCTGGCGGATCTCCGCTATAACTATTCCGGAGTGGTGGCGAATGACTGCATGCCACTGGGCGTGGCGTACATCAAGGCTGTGATGGACAGGGACCTGCCCGAAGTACAGTCGCGGCTCTTCGCTTACCCGGACAAACTGTGGCAGACAATTCTGGACGCTCCTCCGGATGTGCTGATGGTTAGCAACTACCTCTGGAACGAAGAGCTTAGTTTCCACTTCGCCAAACTGGTCAAGCGGGTCCGTCCGGACACCCTCGTCGTGATGGGTGGGCCGAACATTCCCATCGAGCACGACCGTCAAATCCAATACTATTCCGACCACCCGGAAATCGATATCTTTGTGACGGGCGAAGGCGATTTTCTGGCGACCGAGATTATGAAGGCCTATCTGGACTCTGGGCAGTCGATCAGCAAGATGGGCGAGAAGCATATCCCGTCGTCGATCTATCGCCGTCCCGATGGGGAAATCGTCCTCACGCCCATGTGGGACCGGCACAAGGAGATCGATGACATCCCCTCGCCATGGCTCACCGGCATCCAGGACGAGTTCTTCGATGGGAAGCTGGCGCCGATGATCGAGACCAACCGCGGCTGCCCCTTCAGCTGCACATTCTGCGTCCAGGGGACGAGCTGGTACACGAAGGTCAACAACTTCTCACTCGACCGGATGAAGGAAGAGATCGAGTACATCGCCCGCCGCGTCAAGGAGCTTTCGCCCACCATGGGCACGCTACGCATCGCGGACTCCAACTACGGCATGTTCGAGCGCGACGTCGAGCTGTCGGAGAAGATCGGCGAGATGCAGAAGAAGTACGGCTATCCGACCTTCATCGACGCCACTACCGGAAAGAACAGGCCGGACCGCATCATCCGCTCCGTCGAGAAGGTCAGCGGCGCGCTGGTTGTATACCAGGCCGTGCAGTCACTCAATGACGATGTGCTACGCAATATCAAGCGGTCGAACATCAAGCTTCAGGCCTATGAGGAGATCATGGTGCACGTTCGCGGCCGCGGACTGCGTTCCAATTCCGACCTCATCGTCGGCCTGCCCGGCGAGACGCTGCAGTCGCACATTACGGCGATCCAGAAGCTGATCGATGCCGGTACGAACCAGATGCACAATCTGCAGCTCGTGCTCTTGAAGGGTTCCGAGCTGGAGAGGGTGGAGACGCGCAAGGAGTTCCATTTTGATACGCGCTTCCGGGTGCTGCCGAAGAACTTCGGCGTCTATGGTGACGAGCGGGTGATGGACATCGAGGAGATTGTCGTGTCCACCGACACGATGACGTTCGACGACTACATCCAGACGCGCAAATGCCACCTCGTCAGCAGCATTTTCTGGAACGACTCGTGGTTTGAGGACGCCGTTACCCTTGCTCAGAAGTTCGGCGCCAAGCGCTCGGAATGGTTCATGGCCATGCTGCCCGCGCTGGAAGAGAACACCGGAGACGCTCGCGCACTGCTGGACAGCTTTGTCCGTGAAACCAAGGGCGAACTGTTCCCCACTCGCGAGGCCTGTGCTGCGTTCTATGACCAGGAGGAGAACTTCCGCCGTCTGCTGGCCGGCGACATCGGCGACAACCTGATGTATAAGTACCGCGCTCGCGCTTCCTTCATGATCTGGCCCGAAATCGCCAGGGTTGCCGTGGAAGCCACGCGGCGGCTGATTCAGGCCAAGAGTGGAGATTCCGGGATCCCGGGTAACGATGAGTTCTGGGCGGACTTCCTGGCCTACGAGACCGCCAAGCACGCCAGCGGAACCACGGTGGAAGAGATCCTTCACCCGACGACTGTCGACATGCGTTACGACATTGAACGGTGGATCTCGGACAGTATGCCCTTGGACGTCGATCCGTACAAGCTGGACGAACCGGAGAGCTTCGAGTTCCGACTCACCGAGAACGGCGCCCGCGAGATGGCCGCCGCTCTCAAAGTGTGGACCTGCTCACTGAAGGGGCTGACCAAGATGGTGACCCGCATTCAGATGGCCTGGCAGGTACGCCAAGCCATCCGATCGTCTGTCGGCGAACCGACGGGACAGTTCATGCAGGCGGCGGCGGGAGTTCATTCCTCCCTGCTGCCCGAACAATGGTAGCGGCGACTGCGAGCTAGTGTGTCAGCTCGTTCGTGATCGCCGTCCAGGCCGGCTTCGGCATGGAGTAGGTATCGAACAGTCCGAGACTCTGCAGCAGTGTGGAGAATTTCTCGACCGAACCCATGCCGAGCGTCCCGACCATGCTCGAGGAGGCGCTGGAGCTCAGTTCTGAAAGCAGGAAGACCTGAGCTCCCGCCACCTGTGTATTCGCTCCACGGAGTTCGTTCAACAGTGCGACCAGGAACTGTGCCTGCTGGTCCGGCGAACTCGAGTTCGCGGGTGAGCTGGGGTAGGCAATTTCCTGGAACACGATCTTGCGGCTGCGGGCCGCCTTCTTAATGGCTGCGAAATCGGTGACAGCGGCCGACGGCGGCAACGCATCGTAGTAAGCCGTGTAGGGTCCGTATGTCAGTACCAACGCATCACCGGCCGCGTCGAGGGCCGCATAGGTGGTCGCCAGTCTCGCCACTGAAGTTTGCTTGAACGTGATGCTCACTTTGGTGGACGGCGACGTTGTCTTCAACCGCGCCTTCACCGCGTTGAACAGTGTCAGGTACGCGTTGATCTCGGACGGGTGGGCGTCGAAGTAAGTGTCCACCTCGTTTCCGAACTGGAAGTAGTCTACCTTCCCCTTAAACTCCGCGGCCATGGCGTCGACCAGCTTCAGCACCCTGGATTGCATCTTGGGACTATCCCACGCCAGGCTCTGCAGATCCGACGGCACTTCCCGTTTATCCATGTGGATCAGAGTCAGTGTATAGGCCGACGTCCAGTTCCGCGTGGAAACGATGGACACGTGATACTGCAGCCCTCCCATGTCGAACGTGCCGGTGGTCGGTTCCATCTGCGGCCAACTGCCGTAGGTGAGCAGGAACTTCATTCCGCCCGAGGAGAGAGTGTCCAGCCGGCGGTTCGCCGAGACGGCATTGTCCGTTTCGTTGGCGGCCAGGTTCGGAAGAACACCGATAGGGGGCAGGGGATTCGTGGAAGTTGAGGGGAAGAGTGGGAGAACAGAGCTTGCCTCATCGAGATTGAAAACCATGCCCGCGACGGAATACTGAATCATGCCCGTGCCCGGCGCGAAAGTCGTGATGTACGACGTTCCATTGGAATCCTGCTGGATCCGAACGCAGTCTGTATAGGTTTTCGTCGCACCGGTTACCGAAAGCCCCCGCGCGGTGATCGAGAACGTCCCGAGCATGTTCGTCCATTTGGTCCCGGTCGGCTGATCGAAGCGGTACATGGGCAAACTGACTCCCAACGGAACGACGCCCGAAGCATTTCCGTAGGCGGTCATGTCGAGCTGGCTCGTGCGATCGGTCAGCTCCCAATCGGTTGAGCCCCAAGGAGTAGTGGCGCGCAGCCGGCTGGCCAGCCCGTCCGAGGAGATCACTTCAAAGCGAACCTGGTTGGTGGTTGATGATTGCTTCAACACCCATCGGGAAGAGGATTGCAGCGGAAAGAATTTTGCAGTCGTATCGGTTGTGACCGCTGCCGAAGTTTGAGATGAACCAATCGTCATCAGCAGTAGCAGTCCGGTCGCGAACCACGGTCGAAGAAATGCCAAATTGATCATTACACCCATAGCATCGGCAATCGAATGGCCAAATGCCGTAGGGGCTCTACCCTAAGGGGCGCGAAATTGACTATGGGGTGAAGTACGGGGGCAGCCGAGAGAGGATGGCGGAGGATATCGTTTTTGCCGCGAGTTCATGGCCTCTTGCGTTGGGGTGAAGCTTGTCTATCTGATGAGCCTGCTCCCAATAGTCCACATAAAGGTCCTCTCGCCAATGGGCTCTAAACGTGTCGTAAAGGTCGAGCAACTCGATGTCATTCTGTTTGGCAAACTCCCGTAAATCGTCCTGAACAGTGTGGTCGGGAATCCTGAGTTGCTCCTCAACCGGGAACACTACCACCAGGAGCCGGGTGTCGAGTTCGGCTGCTTCACGTCTCATTTGGAGCAGCGATTGTCTCACTTTGATCCAGCCAGGTTTGTCCCGCAGATGCGGAATGTAGTGGAGCCATTTGGGAAACCGCTCAGGATACTGCTTCTGCCTGTCCTTCAGTTTCTCTTTCAGCAACACGAACACCCTGCTTCTATAGAGAAACTGGAGCAGTGAGAAACCCCCACCCCCTTCCGTATGCGTGGCGTCGAGAGTGCCGCCGGCGGTGAGCACCGGGGCCTCCATGTAATCGTTCATACAGATCTGAGCGACCACGAGATCCGGCTTCACCAGTGGCCCTGCCCGCCGAAGCGCGGCGGCCTCCTGTGTTGCGTTGTAGCCCGGCACGCCGCCATTCCAGACGGCGACCGGCTTACCCAGCCCTCGGCTGAGCAGTTTCTCCAGGATCGGGCCGTATGACTGTTCGTACTTCACCCCACTTCCAAACGTGACCGAGTCTCCGATCAGGAGGACGCGATGCCGCGGCTCTTCAGCATCCGCGGGCCGGGCACGCAGACCCCGTGGATCGGTCTCCGCCGAGCCCTTCCAGTTCGGAGCCAGTTGGTAGCCCAGTTCGGGCATCGAACTGCGCACCAGCGGCGCGTCTGTCTCGGCGGTGAATCGCCGCTGCAGGGCGATCCTGAGCAGGATCTCCGCGCCGCAGAACAAGAGGAAGAATGCAAGGCCCATCGCAATGGCCCAGAAGAGTATGAGACGGCGACGAGTTGGTTGTGTTTTGTTCATCTTGTTGGTCTACACATTGTATGCTGGAGAAAACAGTCAGGGAGCTGGGATATTTATTATGACTTCCAAGCTGACGATGGCGACTCCTCTCTTTCTGCTCGTCACCCTTGTGGCTCCGGCGGCACAGGTGGATGACCCGGAAGGCTATTTACCCCTGGCGGTGGGCACCCGCTGGGTATTGAAAACCCCTAGTCAAGGCGCTTCCGCCGTATTCGAGGTTCTCGAAAAGGATGGCGAGGGCTACAAGGTCCGGTCCACGCACCCCTGGGGTTCGAGCGAGTGGACGCTGGTGAGGAATGGCGGCGTCTACACCATGGTGGCCTACGGACAGGGTGGCCCCATGATGCCGCTCACCAAGCGTCCGCAGTACCTCGACTTCACAAAACAGGCAGGCGGAACCTGGTCGAATCAACTAGGCAAGTTCAGTCTGGACTCGCGGACGCAGACGGTCCGGACTCCATCGGAGACCTTCAACAATTGCATCCAGATCCGTCACAAGGCAGGCGGCGCCGACTTGGTGTTCGTCTTCGCCAAGGGCATTGGCTACGTGCAGTTCGGCGAGGGCGACAACGCTTTTGTGCTCGATCGTGCTTCGTCGACTCTGCCCGGAGCCAGCGGCTCCGGTCGGATATCCTCCTCGGCCCGGCCTCCGAACAACCGGCCGCCCACTGGGAACTCAGCGACGGCGACCGCTCGTTCCGGCCCACGCCAATCCGGCAAGGGTAATCGTCCTTACTATGGGCTTACACCGAACAAGTTCGCCGGAGAACCTCTGACGCTCGACGTGATGACGAAGCGGTTTAATCAGACGGTGCAGGCCGGGGTCAACTTCATCGTCGCCAACGGCGAGTGGGCCCAACTGGAGCCGGAAAAGGGACGTTATGACCTCAGCAGCCTGAACCAGATGATTTCAGTGGCCGCGCCCGCCAATCTCACATTGAGTTACACCCTGCGCATCGTCAATACGATCTACAGAAGCGTGCCCAAGGATCTGGAGCGCACGTCCTGGAACGATCCGCGGATGCGGTCGCGGCTGCTGCAGTTGATCGAGGTGCTGGCGCCGCAGCTCAAGGGGCGCACCAAGTGGTTCATGCTGGGCTACGAGGTCGATGGCTACTTTGAGAAGCACCCCGGTGAAGTTCAGGACTTTATCGAACTGGACCGTGCCGTCACCGCCCGCTTGAAGGAACTCATACCCGGTATCCAGGTGAGCACCACCTTCACCTATACCGGCCTGCCGAGCCTTCGCGGACGGCTGGCTGGCCTCAATCGCCAACTCGATTTCATCGCCCTCACCTACTGCGCCCAGAAGCCGGGCTTCGTCGTGGATGAGCCGTCGGTGCTGCCTTCCGACTTCGCCAAGATGAAGGAGTATGCGGCCGGGCGGAAGATCGTGTTCCAGGAGATCGCGTATCCAACAGCGCCGGCCACGCGCGGTTCTGAAGACAAGCAGGCGGAATTCTTTAAACTGGCCTTCCAGGAATTTGCGCGCGACCCCGGCGCGTTCGATGCCGTCAACTTCATGAACCTGGCGGATCTCAGCGACCAGGACGCCAACCAATACACCAAGTTCTATGGCCTGACCGGCCACGATGCTTTCCGAGGCATGCTGCAGACCCTGGGGATGTTCGACAAGAACGGGCGGCCCAAGAAGGGCTGGGACGTTTTCCGGCAGGGCATTCAGCGATAGACGCAGATCCAACTGGTGCCAATTCGGAGGGAACGCGAAGGAACGGACCTTCGTATCTGATTTCGATGGCACTCCTACAGGACTTCCGGCTTGCCGCCAGGATGCTGGCGCGAAACCGTGGCTTCACACTGGTCGCGGTCCTGGCCCTCTCCCTCGGCGTCGGCGCCAACGTCGCCATCTTCTCCGTCGTTGGCCTGATGTTGTCGGTGCCGCTGCCCTATCCAAATGCCAGCGAGTTGGCCGAGGTCCCCCAGACCAACGCCGCCAGGGGCTTCCGCCGGGCTGGCGTCAGCATCCAGGACCTGCGGGATTGGCGGGCCGCCGCGGGCATTGCCTCGATGGCCGCCTACACCTCGCGTCCCGCGGCCTTCAGTGGTGAGGGCGAGCCACAGCACCTGCCCGCCATGCAGGTGACGCCGGAGTTCTTTCCGACCCTCGGAGTCGCGCCCGCCATGGGCCGCGTCTTCACCTCCTCCGAAGGCCCGGAAAATGAGGCGCGCGTGGCCGTCATCTCTCATGCGCTGTGGCAAGGCCTCTACCGTGGCGCGCCCGACGTGCTGGGCAGGGAGATCCGCCTGAACGGCGGCAGCTACACCATCATCGGTGTCATGCCCGCGACCTTTCACTTTCTCTACAGGAAATCCGACCTCTGGCTGCCCCTCACTCTTGAACCGGCGCAGCGCGTACGAAGTTGGCGCGGCTTGAGTGCCATCGCCCGGCTCCGCCCAGGTGTCACCATCGCCCAAGCCAACGCCCAGGTGAATTCCATCTCCGAGCGGATTGAGAAGGAGGATCCCAGGAACGGAGAACACTGGCGCGGGGCCGTCCGTCCGTTGACGGACCGGGTCATCGCCAAGTCGGCCCGCGCCTCGGCCGGCGCCATGTTCGGAGCCGTTGGATTCGTATTACTCATTGCCTGCGCCAACGTGGCCAGCCTTCAGTTAGCCCGCGGCACACAGCGATCCCGCGAACTGGCGCTCCGCTCCGCGCTTGGTGCGGGACGTGCGGCGCTGGTGCGGCTCCAGTTGGCGGAGAGCCTGCTGGTCTCGCTGCTGGCTGGCCTTGTCGGAGTGGTCACGTCCTACTGGACCGTGCCTCTTCTCAAGCGCATCGCTCCGCCCGAGATGCAAATCTTCGAGTTGGCGCACGTCGACCTCTCGGCTCTCCTGTTCGGACTGACCCTTTCCATCGGCTGCGCGATTGTCTTCGGCCTTCTGCCCGCCTGGCTGCTGACGCGCGGCAATCTGGCCTCGATGCTGCAGTCGGCCAGCCGTGGCTCCTCCGCTGGCCGTCACTTCGCGCTCAATGCGCTCGTCGTCGCGGAGATGGCGCTGTGCCTCGTGCTGGTCACGGCGAGCACGATGATGATCCGCAGCCTCATCCGGCAGCAGACGATGAGCCCAGGCTTCGACACCGGCGACCTCACCGTGGCCCAGGTCCTGCTGCCGCAAGCGCGCTATCCCCAGGACACGCAGGTCGTCGACTTCTACGACAAGACCCTGCGGAACCTGCGCCGCGACGCATCGCTGGAATCCGCCGCCCTGGTGCGCTCGCTGCCTCTGTCCGGCGACAGCACGTACCTTTTGTTGCGTGTGGAAGGCGCACAGGAAGCAGATCGCGATCAGGCGGCTGGCGACATGGTCGTCAGTCCCGGCTACTTCCACACCATGAGGATCCCGCTCGTTGCCGGCCGCGACTTCGCGGAGCAGGATCAAGCCGCAGCCAAGCCGGTCATCATCGTGAACGAGACTTTCGCCAAACGCTGCTGGCCCCGGGAGCCCAATCCTGTCGGCCGGCGCGTGAAACTGGCCAGGGATTCCGCACCCTGGCTCACCGTGGTCGGCGTGGCACGTGACGTCCGGCACGAGGGCATCAACGAACCCCCGCGGCCCGAAGTCTACCGCCCCCACGCCCAGGCAGCCGACCGCATCATGACGTTGGTCGCCCGCAGTCGGAAGGCGGGGCAGGGTGCGCCCGGATCCATGCGGTCTGCTGTCTGGCAAGTCGACCGTGATCAGCCGCTCTTCCGGCTACAGACCATGGAAGAACTCCTGCTCACTCGCAACTCCGGTGAGCGTGCCACCACAAAGGTCCTGTTCGGCCTCGCCTTCATCGCGTTGGTGCTGGCCGCTGTCGGGACTTACGGCGTGATGGCCTATGCCGCCGCCCGGCGCGTCCGCGAGATCGGAATCCGTCTGGCTCTGGGCGCCAGCAATCAGTCCGTCTTCCGCATGGTGCTCAAGGGCGGAGCCCGCCAGGCCGGCCTTGGCCTGCTCATCGGGGTGCCCGCCGCCTATGCCGTCACGCCACTTCTGCGGGCGGCCAGCGGCGCGCTCGACCCGCAGGATCCCCGGGTTTATCTTGGCGTCGCCGCTCTCCTGTTGGTGGTGGCTCTCGCCGCCAGCCTGGCGCCAGCGCGGCGTGCGATGCGTGTCGATCCCGCACTCGTGCTCCGCGGCGAGTAGCGTCACTCACGTGGCCCCGCGCCGGTCGATGTATTCTGCATACATGCACAGACGCAAGTTTCTCGGCCTCGCGCCTCTGGGCGCCGGCGCTCTCATCGCCGGTGGACGTGGTTTCGCCGCCCCCTCCGCCGGGCCGGCGAACAAACGCGAACGCATGCTGCAGTGGCTGGCGGGCAA
Organism: uncultured Paludibaculum sp.; assembly: GCF_963665245.1. Lineage (NCBI taxonomy): Bacteria > Pseudomonadati > Acidobacteriota > Terriglobia > Bryobacterales > Bryobacteraceae > Paludibaculum > uncultured Paludibaculum sp. The sequence goes on along the minus strand of NZ_OY762267.1, from coordinate 1,146,816 downwards.
GCCGGACACCCACTACACGCCGGCGGCCTTCTTCCTCCACTTCGGCCCGAACTTCAAAACCGGTTCCGCCGCCGCCCAACGGCACCTCGAGTTCTTCCGCGCCACGGACATGGATTTCGTGAAGATCCAGTTCGAGCAGACCTACGACCGTCAGCCAAACCTCAACACGCCAGCCGACTGGTCGAAGCTGAAGCTCCAGAAACTCGACTTCTACGAAGCCCAGCTCCAGACGGTCCGCGATCTGGTCAAGGCCGCCAAAAAAGACGCCTTGATTGTGATGACCCTCTACTCGCCCTTCATGTGCGCCGGCCATTGCGCCACGGCGCCGGTCCTGCGGCGTCATCTCGAGGAGAATCCGGAGGCGGTGAAGCGCGGTCTGGAGATTCTCACCGAGAGCCAGATGCTCTTCGTGCGCGCCTGCGTGCAGGCTGGCGTCGATGGCTTCTACATGTCCACGCAGGGCTCCGAGACGAAGCAGTTCGCGAATCCGAAGATCTTCCTGAACTACGTGAAGCCCTTCGACCTCGTCGCGATGAAGGAGGTCAGCGCGAAGTGCCCCTTCAACATCCTGCACGTCTGCGACTACAACGCGCCTTACGCTGGTTACGACGCCACGCTCGACTACCCCGGTCAGGTCGTGAACTGCAATCCGAAACTCACTGACAAGCAACTCCCGCTACCCGAGATCGCTCGGATGTTCAAGCGCCCCTATATGGGCGGCCTCGACCGGCATGGCCTGCTCGCCTCCGGCGCGCCGCAAGCCATCGACACTGAGGTCAAGCGAGTGATCCAAAGCGCCCCGCGCCAGTTCATCCTGGGCGCCGATTGCACAGTGGCCGCAGAAACGGACTGGAAGCGGTTGCGCCAGATCATCACCCTGGCCCACCAAACCGGGCACCCGAGCTAGGGAGAGCCGGACGGCCTCACAGCCGCACGGGCTGGTGCTTCTTCACCCAGTCCGGATCGAGATCGGCCCCGAATCCAGGACCTGTCGGCACCTTGATCTTGCCGTCCACCACCTTCAGCGGCGATGTCTTGCACTCGAACCGCACGTGCGTCTTGAACGACTTGAACTCGTGATGCTCGCCCGCGTTCGGCACAGCCGAAACGAACTGAATGTCGTAGAGGAATCCCAGCCCACCGCCCGACATGTGCGGCACGATCGTCTTGCCAAACGCGGCCGCCATGCGCGCCACCTTCATGGACCGGATCAGTCCGCCGAAGTAATAGTTGTCCGGCTGGACGATGTCGAGTCCGTCGTTCGCCAGCAGCCACCGGAAGCCGTGGAAGCTGTGATCCTGCTCGCCATTGGCGATGGGGATAGTGAGCGCGTCCGCGACTTCCTTGATGTCCTCGATGTAGTCGAACATCACGGGCTCTTCGAAGTACACATACTTGTATTCCTCCAGCAGCCTGCCGACGCGGATGGCCTCCGGAACCGTGTAGAAGCCGTTGGAGTCCGCATAGAGCGCCATCTTGTCGCCGAAGGTCTTGCGGATGAGCGGGATCATCCTCTCGGTCCGTCCGGGCGGCCCCACGGCATACATGTCCGTGGTCATGAACATCAGCCCGCCGATCTTGATCTTCAGCGCGTGTACATCGTACTCGGCGACAGCGCCCTGAATCAGCTTCAGCGACTCCTCCACGGGCTTCTCGCGCCACTCCGTGGCCATGTATACGCCAACCTCGCGGTTATGAATCTCACCGATAAGCTCGCCCACGGGTTTCTTCGCCATGCGGCCCAGCATCTCGAGAATCGCGAACTCGATCGTGGCCAGCGGCAGCCCCAAGGCCAGCCCGTCCAGCCGGAAGTTGAATCCGAAGACATAGACCTTCTCCAGGATCAGGTCCAGTTCGCGCGCGTCCTTCCCAAGGAAGAAGGGCTGCACGTTCTTCAGAAAGATGGGAAACAGCGTGTTCATGCTGCTGTGTGCGACCGAGATGCCTTCCGCCCCGTCCTTCGAGCGAACTCGGCAAAGATAGCCGCCGTCGAGGTGCAGCAGTTCGACCGACTCGATAATGACGGGCGAGGAGAAGAGCTGTTTCTTCAACACCGGCTGCTTCAGAACGGCATCCAGCTTCTCAAAACGCGCGCGGACGGCCGGGGTAGGCGCCGCGCCGGAAGTCTGCGAGGCGAGGGCTCCGCCGACTGTGGCGGAAAGGAAACTGCGGCGATCGGCTTTCATGGTGTGGGGCTCCTGACGTGACGGCGGCGGTCCGGCGTGGCGGGCCAATGGTCGAAACCGACCTCAGCCTATCATGGTTGGTCGCGAAAAGTAGCCACCCGCCCCACCGGTTTCTGATACAAAAGTTCACATGCGCGTTTTGCTGTTAGCCTCGGCCGCGATCGGTGTGTGTACGCAACCCGTGGAGGCCGGCTGTCTCGGAGAGAGCGCCGCCGCCGATAGCCAACTGGCCGGCCGGCGCTGCGGCTGCCCGGGAGCATCGCGCGCGTGACGGGGCCAACAGCGACAGGCAGGAAAACCGTTCAAGCAATGGCCCTGTGGGCGGGCCTGCTGGCCTGCGCAATGAACGCGGCGGCGCAGAAACAGAATGAGTCCTACCAGATGCATATCCACCGCGCGCCCTCGGCGGTGGTGATCGACGGCAGCGCCCACGAACCGGCCTGGCAATCGGCCGAAGTCATCAATAATTTTTGGATGGTGTTGCCGATGGACACCGGCAAGGCGAACGTCCGCACCGATGTCCGCATGATGTACGACGATCACAACATCTACCTGAGCGCCATCTGCTATTTCGGCAACGTACCCGGTCCCTATATGGTGGAGTCGCTCCGCCGCGACTGGTCGTTCGGCAACAACGATAACTTCATCTTCTTCCTCGATACCTTCGACGATCAGACGAACGGCTTCACCTTCGGTGTCAATGCCGCCGGTGCCCAATGGGACGGCCTGCTCTATGAAGGGGGCAAGGCGAACCTCAGTTGGGACAACAAGTGGACCTCGGCTGTCAGGACTTACAAGGACCGCTACGAACTGGAAATTTCCATCCCGTTCAAAAGCATTCGCTACAAGAAGGGCATCACGCGCTGGGGCGTCAACTTCAGCCGTCTCGATCTGAAGACCACTGAAAAGTCGTCTTGGACGCCCATTCCCCGTCACTTCCCCACCGCCGCGCTCGCCCTCACTGGCGTCCTGTTGTGGGACGAGGCGCCACCTTCGCCGGGCCCCAACATCTCGCTGATTCCCTACGCGCTCGGCGGTATCAGCAGCGACCACGAAGCGAACACATCGACTCAAACCCGCCACGACGTCGGCCTCGACGCCAAGGTGGCCATCGGTTCGGCTCTCAACCTGGATCTGACCGTGAATCCTGACTTCTCGCAGGTCGATGTCGACCAGCAGGTGACTAATCTCGATCGCTACGAGCTGTTCTTCCCGGAAAAGCGACAGTTCTTCCTCGAGAACGGCGATCAGTTCGCGAACTTCGGCTACGCCACCATCCGGCCCTTCTTCAGCCGGCGCATCGGGCTCGGCGGCGTACCCATCCGCTTCGGCACCCGTCTCAGTGGGAAGTTGAACAAGGACTGGCGGCTCGGCGTCATGGACATGCAGACCGGCGAGACCAGCGACCAGGGCCTGCCCGCGCAGAACTTCTCCGTCTTCGCGCTGCAGCGTCGCGTCTTCTCCCGTTCCAACATCGGCATCCTGCTGGTCGACAAGGAGTCGGCCAGCTACCGCCCCGCCGGGCGCCCACCGACCGAGTCCAGCTACAACCGGAATCTGGGCCTCGAATACAATCTGGCCTCGGCCGACAATCTATGGACCGGCAAGCTGCTTTATCTGAAGTCATTCCAGTCCGCGGGTCAGAAGAGCGGAGCCGTGTACGCTGGCCACTTGCAGTACAACAGCCGCCGTTGGCTCCTTCTTGGGCAGTCGGAAAATGTCGACCCTCACTACAGCGCTGAAGTCGGCTACGTCCCGCGCAATGGCTATCATCGTGGCCTGGGCACCGTCGGATACACCTTCCTGCCCGAAGGCGGGCGGATCCTCAGCCACGGGCCTACGTTGAACAGCAGCAACTTCTACGACTGGCAGGGCAAGCTCAGTGACTATGAGTCCACACTGGGGTACACGGTCACCTGGCGGAACCTCAATGTGTTTACCGCTACCGCGGGTACCGATTACGTTCGTCTCCTGCAACCCTTCGACCCCACGAACTCGGGCCGCGAGAAGCTGGAGACCGGCACGGTCCATCGCTGGAACTTCTGGACCACCAAGTTCGACTCCAAGCCGCAGAGCGTCCTCCGCTACGGCTTCTCGACTCTCTATGGCGGCTACTACGCCGGGGGCACTCGTCTGAACCTGACCAGCACGTTAGGCTACCGCATCCAGCCCTACGTGAGTCTGACCGGCTCCGTGAGCTACAACGACATCCGCCTGAAGGAGCCCTGGGGCCACAACACCTTCTGGCTGATCGGCCCGCGCTTCGATGTCACACTGACTAACACGCTCTACTTCACGACCTTCGTTCAATACAACGAGCAGCAGCAGAACATGAACGTGAACACCCGAGTGCAATGGCGCTACAAGCCGGCCTCCGACGTGTTTCTCGTCTGGACCGACAACTACATGCCCGAGTATCTGCAGCCCGGTCAGAACACGCCCGGCCTGTTCTCAGTCAAAAACCGCGCGCTGGTATTGAAGTGGACTTACTGGTGGAACCTGTAGGGCGCGCCGGTGTGCCCGCACACCAGCGACCCAATCCTGCTATTTCCTCGTCAGCGCCCGTAACGCCGCTTCCATCCCTGGATCGCGCCCGGCTGCCACATCTTCATCCGCAAAGACCGGGACCACCAGATCGGGAGGAATGCCCCGCACGTCGAACGCCTGCCCATCCGGCCCGCGATACACCGCGTTGGGCAATGCGAAAGTCCAGCCATTCGGCAGATGCCGGAAAAGTGGATCGCAGAAGACTCCTTGCGTGCTCTCGCCGATGCGCGTTACAGGCGGCGTCCGCCCCATCAGGGCCTGCGTGAAGGTCTCGGCCGCGCTCATCGTAATAGGGCCGGTCAACTCGACGACCGACCCAGGAAATACCGGCTGCTTGCCGGGTCGCACCGTGATCCTCTGCGGCTGGCTATACCGCGACGGTTCCACACCGTCTGACCGTCCTTGAATTGCATACGCCATGTAGTCGTGGGTCGTCAGGCGGCCCGCAATCGCCAGGCCCAACCGGTCGTCGCCTCCAAACGACAGACGCACGTCGATCACCAGGCCGCGCAACGCGCGATCACCCAGAATCACATCCAGCGCGCGATGGAGTGCCCGCAGGTCTCCTTCAAACCTGCCATGCCGGGAGTAATCCCCGAAGCCTAGAATGCGCAGGTAGCCGATGTGGTCTTCCGTCACGCCATATTGCCACTGCCCGCGGCAGAATGAGCGAACCCGGCCGGAGAGGTAGGCACGATTCGTAACGGCCGCAAGTTCGGCGCGTCCTGCCTTTTCAAAACGGTTGAGGTCCCCGCGAACCACACGGTCGGTGCCGGCCCGCAAAGGCGCGTCGAACACGCGCTTGAGCTTCGGTGCTTCGAGGCCCGTGTGGATGTCGGCGAGGGGACGGATCAGCCCACTGAGGATGTCGAACAGCTCGGCCGGTGTCGTTGCGGAGGTGATCCTGGTCCGCTGCGCGGCCACCGCACGCTCCCAATCGACCTTTCGAAGATCGAAGGAGATGTAGTGCTCGGCAAAGGTGCGCGCGAAGACATCGAAATTGCCCAGCGGCGTGTTTGCGGTAGGTGGCGCGCAGACGGCGGGCAGCTTGTCCAATCGTTCCATGGCGAGGCTCGTCAGCTCGGTAGGCCGCACGACGCGTTTGTGACGATCGTCAGCGTCCGCCTCGATGAAGAAGACCTCTCCCTCGCGTGTGCGGAAAGTAGCCTCGCGTCCCGCCGTCTCACCTGGTTGTCTTTTCGCCGTGTAGCCAACCACGCACGTGGTGCTGGTCACCTCGAACGCTTGCCAGGACGTGCCTTGGATCTGGAAAACATAGCCCCATCCCTGGCTGCGCCAGACGCCGTCCAGCGGCTGCGTGGACGCATCGAGGAGTCCGGCCAGCAAACCCAACATCGCCATCAGCTTTATGGAGACCATGAGCAGTATCGCAATTATACGGAGAGCCTGAACCCCTCCGCTGCGCCGCCATATTATGGTCCTTGTTCCCGATCTGACCAGTGTGCAGTGGTCCTCTCCGGAGCGGTCGGGCATAGCCCAAGTATCCCGGACGTTCAACCGCTTTTCGCGAGCGCTTCGGCCGGCAAGCGTGCCGAGCGGTGATCGCGCTGGGCCTGTCGGTGGCCCAAATCTCTGTTCTGCTCCCCAACTCAGACCTCGACGAGCATCGGCTTCGATTCGTCTGTCCCCGTGCTGCTCGTCAATTCCAGCCGGATGCCGGCCTCGTCCAGCTTCTCGGCAATTAGAGATCGGAGACGAAACCACGGCAGTTGCTGGCAAAACCCACGTTCGCGGTCGTCGTAGCGAACCACGGCAAACCGCCGGCGTACCGCGTAGCCCGTCAACTGAGCGGCAATCTCATGACAGGCCGAATCCATGCGGTCGTGATACTTCTGCGCCGCGGCCTCCCTCCGCGCGGCGAACATCGGCCTCTTCCCTTGTTCGTACTTGTGGTCCTCCGACCACCGTTGCAGTTGGCGCGCATGCTCCGCCTGCCAGCGGCGCAGGTGGTCCGCGTTGTATCTCCAAAGCCGGGCGTCCTGGTCGCCGCGAGCCGTCAGCAGGCAGTCCCGCCGCGTGGTCACAGACAGAACGCCGGTGCGCTGCTCCGCGTCTGCCTCCCGCACACGGGGCAGCCAGGCGGCCATCTTCAGCATCAAGGCCGACCCGCGCTGCTGCAGCGCCGCTTCCCCGCGAACGGCCCCGCCGGTGGCGATGAGGCGGAACGCCGCCAACTGACGCCGGAACTCGCGCCCGCTCTTGAGCCGCAACCGCACACGCCTGTCGCCAATCGGCACGCTCACCGTCGGTGCATTTCCTTCCAGGCTCGGCTGCCAGTTCTGCCCGGAGATCGGGAATGGGGCAGGGTAGCGGTAGGTTGGCAGCGCGGCCGAGCACGCCCACACCACTTCATAGCGCTTGGCCCGGTAGTTGCGCTGGCACGTATGCTCCAGGCTGGCGACGGCCTGCGAGGGCAGATTGGGGAATCGCACACGGGCCTCCGGGTAAAGATAGGCCGGCGGCATCGGGGGCATCTTCTCCTGGTCGTGGCGCCGCACGTCGCGCGCATATAGCTCGGTCATCATCCAGTTGCAGGCAGCCGTTGTCTCCCGCCACGCCAATTTCAGCGCCTCCCGCAGTTCCTCCCAGGTGCCGTCGAGCGGCGAGACCACCGGTATCGAGACCGTGCGCAGGAGATAAGCCCGATTCCAACAATCCGCGCAGTAGTGTTGTTCCTGATGGCGCTTCCAACCGGCCGGCGTGCGCGGCACGCCCGTCTTCGTCAGCTTCACCTCTCGGCTTACCCCACAGTTGGCGCACGTCACGGCAGGATTCATCGGAAGTGCTCCGCCAGCATCAGGTCGACGTTTGGGTCGCGATCCACCTGCGTGAAAAGCACGCGGCGCCCGTCCGGAGAGATGCTCAGGCCCGCGTAGACACGACGCGCCGTCTGGTAGACGACCCTGGTGGTTCGTGTGGAGAAGTCATAGAACGACAGCCGGCTTTCCTGACGGGTCACCTGGGATAGGAACCAGAGGCCGCTACGCGTCACGGCGAAGTTGCGTCCTGGCGTGACGGGCAGGATCTCTTCCTTCGATGGGCCGTCCTTCTGCCATCGCCGCGTCAGTCGGTAGTCCCCGCCATCCTTTGCCTTGGTGGCAGAATAGAGCCACGCCCCATCCGGCGATTCCTGCGGGAAGGTGCCGTCGCCCACGACGGTCGGGCTGCCGCCGGAGGGTGAAATGCGGCATGTGGGTCCGCCGAACGTGGAGGAATAGTAGATCCACCGGCCATCGTGCGACCAGTGCGGCATTAGCCCGACGGCCAGCCGTCTTGGCTTTCCGCCCGCTGCCGGAACGACGTTGACCTCCCAATTGTTGGGTGAGCTAACATCGAAGGCGATCCATTGTCCGTTGGGCGACCAGACGGGGCTGCCCGCGTGCGACCCGTCCAGCGATGTCAGTTGCGCGCAGTTGGAACCATTGCTCAAACAAACCCAGATCTCGTCATTGCCCGATCGGCCCGATCCGAATGCGACCTTGGCTCCATCCGGCGATATGTCGGGCGACGTTTCGCTTCTGGTGGAATCGAATGCGATCACTGCCGGGCCCGTTGCGCGGCCCGCCTTGTCCAGATTGAGCGACCAGATGTTCGTCTCGCCGTCCAGGCGGGTGAATACCATCCGGTCATTGCGCCGCGCCACGTCGACACCCTCCGCCGACTCTCCGTAGGGCAGGCGCTGGGCCGCGGGGAACCCAGTGGACGAGACCCGCCACAGCCGCGAACTCTGTCCCAGGCCGGCCGCAACGATCAGGTCGTGCCCATCCGCCGTCCAGGAAATACTTCGAATGGGGACGGGCATCTCCGCGGCTAGTCTTCTTCCTTGATCGACGGGTGTGTACTCCGGCGACAGGGATAGAAGCATAAGCCCTTCGCCGTCCCGCACGAACGCCAGGGAGGCGCCATCGGGGGAGAAGCGCACAGCGGAGTCGTATTGGGGGGCGACTGGCCGCGTCAGTTGCCGGGTCTCGCCCGTTTCGAGGGAGAACAGCGCCAGCCCGACCCCTTGTCCGCCAGCCAGGAAGGTGGAGCTGGCTAGCCATCGTCCATCCGGGGACCAATCCACTCCGCTTCGGAGTTCACCCAGGTTGGCCGCGCTCCCCAATCTTCTCTCCAGCCCACCGAGCGCTGGGACTACGTAGAGCCCCAGGACTTTCTTGGGCTCCCGGCGCAGAAACGCGATCCACTTTCCGTCGGGCGACCAGCGCGGCATCCAGTCCTCGGCCGGGTCCGTCGTCAGGCGCAACGGATTACCGGGACCCACTTGCTTCACATAAATGTCGCGGTTCTCTTCGTGGTCCCCATCCCACGAAAAGGCAAACTGGTTTCCGTCCGGGGAGAAAGACGGGTTCACTTCACTGCCCGGGTAGCTGGTCAACGGAGTGATGGCTAACTCCGGCCGGGCTCTCTGAACGTAGTAGCCTGCCGAGATCGCGAGCACAGTCAGCGCGGCCGCCGCGGCCCACGCCAACCAGCGGCGCCTTCCCCGTGTCAACGGTTTCAGCTTGGTTGTCAGACGCGTGACGTAGTCGAGTTCCAGTTTGACGTCGCGTGCCGTTTGCCAGCGGTCGTCCGGATCCTTCGCCAGACAGCGTTCGATTACGTGGGCGAACTGCGGCGGCAACAGCCGGTCCAGGGGCGGATTGTTCCGCAGGATGGCCTCTTTCAGCTCCGCCGGACTGCTGCCCGTGAAGGGACGCCTCCCGGTGGACATCTCGAAGAGCACAAGCCCCAGCGCGAAGATATCGGTGCGCGGACCGGTCGGTTTTTCCTCCAGTTGCTCGGGACTCATGTACGCAGGAGTGCCCAGCGCCACCTCCGGAGCCAATTGGGTCGGCCCAGCCTCATGGGTGGTGGCAAATCGCGCCAATCCGAAATCGAGAACCTTGATGCCTCCTCTCGTCAGCATCAGGTTCCGCGGCTTCAGATCCCCGTGAGTGATTCCTTTGGAGTGAGCACTCCAGAGGGCGTCGGCGATCTGCGCGCCGTAGGCGATAGCTTCCACGGCCGGCAGCGGACCCCGCTTCAGGCGGTCGGCCAGAGTCTCGCCCTCCAGCAACTCCAGCACCAGATAGTCGGGACCCACGTCGTGCAGCGTGCAGATGTTCGGATGGTTCAACGCCGCAATCGCCCGGGCCTCCTGCAGCGAATGCCCACTGAATTGAGAATGCACGAACTTCAGCGCCACCATCCGGCCCAGGCGGGTGTCGTGTGCCTTGACCACCTCGCCCATGCCGCCCACGCCGATCCGCTCGACAATTTCGTACGGTCCAACACGGACTCCGGGAGCCAGATTCCTCTCCGTCGGTTCGTCCAGGAACTGCGCGGCCAGATCGAGCACCGGCCTTTCCAGTGGCCCCTCGGATTCGTCCAGGTCCAGAAGCGAGGTCACCTCGTGGAGTAAATCCTGATCGTCCTGGCAAGTTTGAACCAGGAACAGGTTGCGCTCCGACCGGTCCCGCTCCCGCGCGTCGTGGTACACCGCTTCGATCTGGCGAAGGCGCTCCGCGTCCGGCCTGCTCTTTCGGGCTCGGGCGGTCACAGCTCTCCACCTCTCACGGTGTAGTTCGACTCGGAACCGGCCGACCGCGCGATTCGAATCTCCAGCCCGTGCCGGATCATCTCGACATCCTCGGGAGTGAAGGTCAGCCCGGCGCGAGCCATATCCTTATAGTCGCTTGATCCCCATCGGGATTTCATCATGCCGGTGGCGGAATGCCGGTCCTCTCTTTGCAGGACGTGCGCGATCTCGTGAACGAGTACGTGGGCCAGCAGCGCGTCGGTCAGAGAGGGCAAAACCGCGTCCTTCACACGGTCGTGGAACACGACAATCTTGTCTCCATCGAACGGTTTCGCAAACGCCAGAGCACCCGGTCGCTCCCATGCCGGCGTATCCTCCGCTAACGTAATGAGAATACAAGGGGAGCCTAGTTCGGCCGATGGCCTCCGCCAGACGAGATGGACTCCAATGTCACTGAAGATCCGGGCTGCCCTGATCTCTGCCCGTTGGATTGCCGCCGTCTCTTCGCCGGCATTGAGACATACGTCGACGTCCGGTTTGGGCGCATCCACGCCGGCACGTGCGAGCGCCACCGCCAGGGACAGAAGGATCCAGAATTTCCGCGCATTGACCATCGCCGAAACGTCTCTATCAGTACGGGCGGAATCCAGACAGGAAACCGGCCATCGACGTGCTAAACTTCGCGGCAGAGGCCCTCGCGCATTGACAGGTGGATTTTCGGAAGTGACAGGACTCTTGCGGTCGTGGGGAGCCGGTGATGAAACCGCCCTGGCCAGGCTGACTGACCTGCTGCTGCCGGAACTCCGCCGCATCGCCCACCGCTACCGCCGCGATGAACGGGAAGCCGACAGCCTCCAAACCACCGCCCTCGTCAACGAGGTCTACCTGCGTCTCATCGAGATCCGCAACATCGATTGGCAGCACCGGTCGCAGTTCTTTGGGCTGATTGCCCAGTTGATGAGACGGATCCTGGTCGACGCCGCCCGCAAGCGAGCTGCGCTCAAGCGCGGCAGCGGCCTGTCCATCGTCGATCTGGACGAGGCCCAAGTGCCGGCGCCGGAAGCGGACGGCTTGCTGCTTGCGCTCGACGAGGCGTTGGAAGAGTTTGCCCGCATCGCGCCCCGTCAGGCCAAGGTCGTCGAACTGCGCTATTTCGGAGGTCTCAGCGAAGAGGAGACCGCCGAGGTTCTACAGTCCTCCCCCAGAACCGTCCGACGGGACTGGCAGTTTGCCAAGGTCTGGCTCACTCGCGAACTCAGCGCCGGCCACTGACCTTGAGGCGCGAGGTCAGCGGAAACCGAACGGACGAACCCAATCCGGACCGTGGCGACACGACTCGATAGAATAGTGTCGCCAAATCCATGACGAGAACTTCAAGAATCCGGGCGGCCTTGGCCGGTCCCTGGCCAGATGGCCTTTTCGTGATTGGGCTGACGACGGTCCTCTGGTTCACTGCAGGCTTCGGCCACGCTGCGGTTCTGCCGGACGGGCCAGGAAAGGCGGAAACCACCCGGCTCTGCGGCAAATGCCATTCGCTCGACCAGGCGATCTCGCTGCGGCAGGGACAGGCGGGCTGGTCGGAGACCATATCGAAGATGGTGAACCTCGGCGCACAGGGCAGCGACGAAGACTTCACGACAGTGTTGCGGTATCTGGTGAAGTTTTATGGTCCGGCCAAAGGGGCGGTGGCGGAGATTGCCGCGGCTACATCCGGCGGCGTCCCGTCGAGTGTCGAGAGCGCCTCTCGCCCGCCCAGCACGGAGAGCACGACGGAAGCGCGTCTGCCCGTCGGCGGCACCGCTGTCGACCCCGCCAAGGAGTGGCCCACCTACGGTCACGACCCCGGCGGAATGCGGTTCTCCCCGCTGAAGCAGATCACCCCCGAAAACGTGAACAGACTCAAGGTCGCCTGGGTCTATCACATGAAGCCGGCGGGCTTCACCGGCGGCAACCAGAACCCGCCCGCGACAGCGCGCCGCAATCCGGCCGCGCCGGCCGGCGATGAACCGGAAGCAGTGCCTGGCGGCGGACGAACCCGCCTCCAGTTCGGCTCGGGCTTTCGCCCCAGCGAGGTCACGCCGCTGGTGATTCGCGGAATCATGTACGTCACCACCCCATATGGCCGCATCGCGGCGATCGACCCCGTGAATGGAAAAGAGCTCTGGTCCCACCAACTGCCGTCCGGCAACCCATCTACCCGTGGCCTGGAATACTGGGCCGGTGACGGCAAGACGCCCGCGCAGGTGGTCTTCGGATCGAGCGACGGAAAACTCCACTCGCTGGACGCGAGAACTGGGAAACCGAACGCGGCTTTTGGCGACAACGGCGTTGTGCATCTGAATACCGAGGCCATTATGCACGGCCTGCCTGGCCGCAACGCGCTGACGTCGCCGCCCATTGTCTACAGGAACCTGGTGATTACGGGCGGCACAACCCAGGAGAACCCGCCGCATGGTCCGGCCGGAGACGTGCGGGCCTGGGACCTGCGAACGGGGAAGCTGGTGTGGACGTTCCACTCGATTCCGCAGGCGGGCGAAAAGTACAACGACACATGGGCCGGCGACAGCTGGAAGAATCGCTCCGGCGTCAATGTCTGGGGCTTCCTGACAGTCGACGCCAGGCGCGGCATCGTGTACATGCCGTTTGGCGCGCCGTCAGTAGATCAATACGGCGGCGACCGCGCCGGAGACAATCTCTTCGGGACGAGCCTGGTGGCGGCCGATGCCAACACGGGGCAGTATCTCTGGCACTTCCAGGTAGTCCATCACGACATTTGGGACGCCGACATGACGGGCGCTCCGGCGTTGATCGATGTCAGGCAAGGGGGCAAGACGATTCCGGCCGTAGTGGCGATGAACAAGAGCGGCATGGTCTTCCTGCTGAATCGCGTCACCGGCAAGCCAATTTACGGGGTGGAGGAGCGGGCCGTCCCCGCGAGCGAAGTCCCTCTGGAGCGTGTCTCGAAGACGCAGCCCTTTCCGGTCAAGCCGCCGCCTTTGTCACGGATGACCTTCCGCAGGGAAGAGGTCGCCACCGTTACGCCCGAACTGGAGGCCGCCTGTAGACAACTGCTGGAGGGCGTCGCCGTGGGCGGGCCTTACCTGCCATCCACCTACAATCGCCTGCGCGTCCAGTTTCCCGGCAACCACGGCGGCGTGAACTGGGGCGGCACCTCCTTCAACCCGCAGCTTGGATATCTGTTTGCCAACGTCAATGAACTGGGCCAGATGACCGGTCTGCGGGACCACGACCCGAAGACCGGTGCGGCCATGGCGAACGGCCAGGGCAACCGTGTGGATCCCGATGGCCCCTATGAGGGCTACCCGGGCGGCGGAAGATTTAGCGTGAAAGGACCGGGCACGCAGCAGTTACTTTGCCAGCAGCCTCCCTGGGGCGAACTGGCGGCCGTCGATGTGAACACCGGGCAGATCGCCTGGAAGGTGCCGCTGGGAACAACGGACAGTCTGCCCGAAGGCAAGCGCGACACCGGCCGCCCCGGTAACGGGGGCACCATCGCGACGGCCGCGGGGCTCGTCTTCGTAGGCGCCACCGACGATGCCCGCTTCCGCGCCTTCGATGCCCGGAATGGCAAGGAACTGTGGACTGTCAAACTCACTGGCGCAGCCGAGGCGACACCAATAACCTACGAGGGCCGGGACGGGCGGCAGTATGTCGTCATCGCCTCCACCGGAGGCGGGTTCTTCAACAACCCCGTGACCGACGACAGCATTGTGGCGTTCGCGCTCGACGACGCAAAGTAGCAGCGAAACGAACCCGGATCAGAACGGAAAGAGCTTCCGGATCTGCTCCTGCGTAGGCTGGTTGCCGTACTCGCAGATCTCGAACGCCTGCGCGTAATGGACCTTGCGGGCCTGCTCTTCTCCGTAGTACTTGATCAGCGCGTCTCTATAGTTGGTTGCGACGCGGGCATAGCGATTCGCCAGGTTCTTGCGAACCGTGTCCCGGCGCTGCTGCCGGCCGGGCCCGTCCGCGGGGAACAGCGTGGCGTCTCCGTTGGCCCCGCCCTCCTGGATCTGCGACTCCATCACGAGCAACGCATCGAGCGTCGGCTCCATCACGTCGTCGATCGCGACGGCCAGATCGGGCGTGAACGGGTAGGGGCGCTTGAACCGGTCGGCCGCATACGCGAAGACCGGATTCTTCTTGAGTGGCGGCGCGTCCAGGCCGAAGAAGGGCACGGTGACCATATAGGCCGAATCCTGCACCAGGATCGACGTGTACCGGTGATCAGGGTGATAGTCGTTGGGCCGGTTGGTGATCACGACGTCGGCGTTCCACTGCCGGATGAGCCGCGTGAACGTGCGCCGGTTTTCGAGGGTCGGCAGGATCTCGCCGTCATGGATGTCGAGCACCTCCGTGGTGACGCCCAACTTCCGTGCGACCTCCAGCACCTCGGCCTTCCTCCGCTGGGCGAGAGGTCCGCCGGCGATCTGCCAGTGGCCGACGTCGCCGTTCGTGGCGGAGACCAGTTTCACGTGATGGCCCGCCTTCGCCCACTTCATCGCCACACCCGCGCCGAAGTACTCGGCGTCGTCGGGATGCGCGCCGAAGATGATGATGCGCAGTTTGCCGTCGTCCGCCACGGGTGCCGCCTGGGCTGGTGAGGCATAGGCAACGCCGGGATGCCGGTCGTTCAGGAAAGTTCCAACAAGAACACCGAGGCCGCCAACGGCCAGCAGCATCAGCAACGAAGATCCGATCCGCGTTTTCATGCGATCTCCCCTCTTGGTCGTATTGTCTTTCGCGTCCGGGTGACCCGGAAGCAATATCAATCTACACTGATCGCTGTCCTAGTAAGGCTTGTCCAGAGGCTGCACCGGAATTGCGATCCGGTACTGCGGCTGTCCGGACGGACCCAGAAGGTCGAACCGTCCGCCGATGCTCGGAGGCCCGGATTGGCCGCCGAGGAATGTCGACGTCCGTTCGTGCACAACGCCCTGGCTGGCGAGTCCGTTCCAACTGCCCGACTCGAGCGCGGTGGGCGGAGTCACCCGGAAATGCAGTTCCACCGCGAGGTGATCGGAGCCGTCGCCGAAGGCGGCCTGCACGTCGAGGCGATCGCCGCTGCGTGTGCCTTTCAACGACATCAGCTTGAGGCGCGAAACCTCATGTCCGCCGCCGAGATCCTCCACCGGTTTGGCGGGCTGCCGGGCGCAGCCGGCAACAAGAACCGTGGTCAGGGCAAGAATCGTTGCAGGGCGGAGCATCCCTTCAGTCTACGTCCCACTCACTTGTTCAACTGCTGGACAAAGAAATCCGCCATCATGTGGTTGGCTTCGATCGCCTCGGGCAGCGCGGAGTCGTACCAGAAGGCGTGGGGCAGCGCGTCGAAGACCACCAGCCGCGCATCGACGCCGGCGTTGTAATAGGCACGGTGCAGGTTGACGGTGCCGGAGAGCAGGAGATCGCGGCCACTGGTGATGAAGAGAGTCGGCGGCAGCCCGTGTAAGTCGGAATAGATGGGCGACAGCACGGGATCGCGGAGGCTTGTGGAGGCCGCGTACTCTGATCCGTGAGGCTCCGGTTCGGGCGGATCCAGGTGCCCCGAGAGGCCGCGCAGGCCGTACATTGCCAGCGAGTCCCCGGCACGGCCGAAGTCGCCCAAACCGCTGAAGATACCGAGGGCGGCAGGGCGGGGTAGGCCCAGTTGCTTCAGGCGGGCGGCGACCTCGGCGGTCAGAATGGCGCCGGCCGACGTGCCGTAGATCACGATGCGATTGGGCTTGTAGGTCTTCAGCAACTCCTTGTAGACCGCCACTGAATCTTCCACCGCCGCGGGAAACGGATGCTCCGGCGCCAGCCGGTACAGGACCGCCACCACCTTGGTCTTTGTGTAGTAGGCAATGGGAATCGACTCCGTATACGAGCCCGAATCCGAGTTGAACCCGCCGCCGTGCAGGTTGAGCAGCACCTTATCCCGGTTGCCCTCGGGCAGCCCATCCGGCGTGACGATGCGGACCGGCACACCGGCGATCTTCTCTTCCACCAGCTGATTGGGGCAGAGACGGGTCCACTCCCCACGCGCGCGGGCCGTGTAGGCGTCGGTGCCTTTGCGCCGCTCGGCCAGAGACTGTGGCGGACCCTGGTCGGGCACCTGCCGGCTGAGCGAACGCTGCGCCTCGGGGCTGATGGTTTTGGGCACGGGCACAATCCGCGTGATGCGCGCCGTGCCTTGCGCGTCGATGTAGCTGGTGTCCCGTGTCGGGGCCTGCGCGGCAGTCGTGGGCTGCGGGGTGGCGGCCGGTTGCTGGGCCAGGACGACCGTGGGCGCCAGCAGAATCAGGATGGACGTGCATCGGGCGAAGAGTTGCATGGAAACGCCTTCCTCTCGAAGTAGAAGACCAATTCTTCCGCTCTTGCGCCCGGCAGGCAACTCCCTCCTGCCGAACGGCGAAGGCGCGATGCCACCCGAGCCCAATGACTAGGTACAGGGTTTCCGAAGTTCACACACGTATCGGAGGTAAGCTCCCAGCACTCAGCACTCAGCAATCAGCCCGCGCCGGTGTAGCTGATGGCTAAGAGCTGATCGCTGACGGCTGCGTCGCAAAAACGTCACGACAATTCCGAACGTGAGTACTAAGCGAGATCGGGCTAACGAACTCGCACGGAAAGTGACCCAACCGAGCTCGAAAGATTTCGTGCGAAAGATCGCCGCCGATTCCGCTTAACAGACGTTGCCGGAGAATCGGCCGGCGCAGCGGAATTGAAAGGAAAAGAAGTATGAGCCGTTTGTTGATCTTTGTTTTTGGCGCAGGGAGCTACCTGGTCTTTCTCGCCACCTTTCTCTATGCCATTGGGTTCATCGGGAACTTCGGAGTGCCCAAGTCGATGGATTCCACCCCTGCCGGAGACTGGACCACCGCGTTGCTGATCGACGTGGGGTTGCTATCGCTATTCGCCATCCAACACAGTGTGATGGCGCGCCCCGCTTTCAAGCGCATGTTGACGCGCATTGTGCCGCAGGCGGCCGAGCGCAGCAACTATGTGTTGGCCAGCAGCCTCGCGCTCCTGTTGCTGTTCTGGCAGTGGCGCCCGCTGGGCGGGGTGATCTGGTCCGTCGAAAGCACGATGGGCCAGGCGATGCTCTACGCTGGCTTTGCCGCCGGCTGGCTATTGGTGCTGGTCACGACGTTTGTGATCAATCACTTCGACCTCTTCGGTCTGCTACAGGTCTGGCGGAATCTGCTGGGCCGGCCGCAAGGACAACTGAAGTTTGTGACGCCGGTTCTGTATCGCATGGTCCGCCACCCGCTCTACGTGGGCTGGTTCATGGTGTTCTGGTTCACGCCCACGATGACGGTCACGCACCTTCTGTTCGCCGTTGCCACGACGGCCTACATCCTGGTCGCGATTCAATTCGAGGAGCGGGACCTGATGCGGGCGCATCCGGAGTACATCGAGTACCGCAAACAGGTGCCCATGCTGATGCCCCGCTTGCCGAAGGACATCGAAATCATTCCGAGCCTGGAACTGGGTGATGTCCAGCGGAGGCCGTTGTGAGTTCGGAGAGGGCACGGAAGATCCTATACCGGGGGCTCGGCTGCGTGGCCGTAGCCCTCGGCTTCGTGGGTGTGCTGGTACCTGGAATGCCCACCACCGTGTTCGTGCTGGTGGCTTCCTACTTCTTCGGCCGCAGCTCGCCCCGCCTGGAGGGCTGGCTGCTCCGGCATCGCTGGTTTGGTCCGCCGCTTCGGCGATTCCGGGAGACGGGCGGCATCACCAGGGCCGGCAAGGTTGCCGCTCTCGGGTCGATGTGGACGGCCGTTCTCATCTCGGCCGGGCTGCTTGTCGCGGCCAGCGGCAAGGCGGCGCTGGCCGCCATCCTGCTGGCGTGTGTGGGGACCCTGACCATTCTCTTTGCGGTCCGGACCATCCCTGAGCGGACCTAAAGCGACAGCGGCCGGCGAAGCCACGCCCGGTCGAGCCAAAGCCGACGGCGGCCTACGTGTGGCCTTCGGCGGCGGGGCCGGGAAGGCGTTCTTCCTGAAGGAAGGATTGGGGACCTACCAGGTGGGCGACGATGTCATTGAGTTTGGCCCAGGGCAGGCAGACCACGAAGTGATCAGCCTTTCCGGCCATACCTACCAGGCGCACGGGGCCACGCTGCGGGCTGCCGGCCATTGCGTCTACATCACCGGCTACACACCATTCAGGAAGGTGATCACGATCCGGGGCGTGTAATCCGTTCGCGGCAGGCGTGACTCCGAGTGAGTATGATTGGTGTTTCCCGGAGGTGCAATGCCTGTCTCTTCTGCTTGGACGCGGCGCGGGTTCATGGCGACGGCCGTCTCTGGTGCAATGGCGACAGCCGCTCCGGCTTCGGCCCTGTTCGCGTATGTAGGTTGCTACACGTCCGCGAAACGCTATGCGCGCGGCGACGGAATTCATGTGTTCCGCGTAGACGAGCAGACCGGCGCATGGAGCCCTGCTCATGTGCTGGGCGGGCTGGTGAATCCATCCTTCCTCGTCCTCCGGAAAGACCAGCGGTTTCTGTACGCGGCCCACGGAGACGAAGGGTATGCCTCGGCCATCGCTGTGGAGTCCGGTACCGGCCGGCTGACACTGTTGAACCAGGTGGAGACGGGCGGCGTGAACGGTGTGCACCTCGCGCTGGACAATTCGGGACGCTTCCTGGTGGTCGCCAACTACACCAGCGGCAGTGTGAGCGTGTTGCGGGTGAGCGACGACGGACGGCTGGGTGAAGCCGTCCAGGTGGTGGCGCTGCCGGGAACGCCCGGGCCACATCGCGTGGAGCAGGCCAGCGCGCATCCGCACCAGATCCTGTTCGAGCCAGGCGGGCGTTTCGTGGTGGTTCCGGACAAAGGACTGGATCGTATCTTCGTGTTCGGGTTCGACCAGAAGACCGGCAAACTGACGCCAACCGCACAAGGCGCCGGAGTGGCGCGGACCATGTCCGGCCCGCGGCATGCGGCATTTCATCCCCGGCTGCCGGTGCTCTGGGTGGTAAACGAGATCAACAGTACGATCGCCACCTGGATGTGGGAGGCCGAGCGCGGCCATCTCAAGGCCGCCCAGATCCTGTCGACCCTCCCGGCGGAGTATGTTGGCGAGAACACCCCTTCCGAGATCGAGGTGGCTCCGGGCGGACGGCACGTGTACTGCTCGAACCGCGGTCACGACAGCGTTGTGGTCTACGCCGCGGATCCGGCGACGGGGCTGCTGAGCCCCCTGGGCTGGGAACCCTCACGCGGCCGGATTCCGCGCTTCATCGGGATGGCGCCGCGAGGCCGCCTTCTGTACGCGGCCAACGAGCAGTCGGACACGATCGTCAGTTGGCGGGTGGATGCGGCCAGCGGGCAGTTGACCTCGACGGGAGCAGTGGTTCAGACGCCGAGCCCAGTCTCGATCACCTTCGGCCGCGGAGCATAAAACGCGCAGGGGCCGGTGCTCAGGAATGCGGCGCTTCGCCGGAGCTTGTCCCTTCTCGTGCGGGGGTTCCGGCATGCTTTTGACCGAGGGTGCGTACGTCCTGGCGCCATCCGGGTTCTGAGGCTCACACCGGGCGGTAGCGGGCGGCGAGCAGTCCCGTTGCCTGCTCCAGGTCGAGGTCGGCCAGCAGCAGCCCAGCCCGTCCGTAGGGCTGATGGCAGAGCAGCGTGCCGTCGGGCCGGACAACGGCCGAGGTGGTCGGCGCGCCGTCGCTGGCGTAGTTCACGCTGGCGATGTAGCAGGTGTTTTCCGCCGCGCGGCAGAGCAGCGCCTTCTCATGGAACGAATTGCGCGGGTCGGCGAAGGTCGTGGGTACGAAGCTGCCTGGCTCGGCCTCGTGCAGATGGGGGTGGAAGACGATCTGCGCGCCGGCGCGGGCCGCGAAGCGCACGGTTTCCGGGTAGCGCCAGCCCTCGTGGCAGATGGCGACGCCGAAGGTGAGCGGTCCGGTGTGGAAGACCCGGCGCCCGTCACCGGGTGTGTAGGTGCCCTCCTCCGAAGGGTCGATCTGGACCTTGTCCTGGAAGCCGTCCAGACTGCCGTCGGGCTGGATGACCAGTGCGGTGGCCAGAAGTGCGCCGTTGTGGACCCGTTCCGTCCCGAGAATCACGGCGATGCGGGCCGCGGCGGCGGTTGCGGCGGTTCGGGCCCAGGCTGCGGCGAGAAAGTCCTGGTCTGGGCGCGGCGGGGCATGCCCGAGGCCGCGATAGCCGGGGAGGTAGCACTCGGGAAAGCAGACCAGACCGGCGCCGGAAGCGGCCGCCTGGGCGATGGTCTGGCAGGCGTCGTCCATGGAGCCGGCCGGCGTTGCCGGATAGGGGAGTTGGGCGAGAGCGATGCGGAAGGTGGTCACGGCGAGAACTCCAGGATATCGTGCGGGAGCGAGAGTCGGAGTCTGACCCAGGGAGATGGAAGGTGACCTCGGCTCACAAAGGGACGGCCAACCCCAGCCACGCCGGATCACCGTGACCAGCAACGAGGAAACGGAGGAGTTACAAAGGAGTCCCGCACGGCCCAGCGGGCGGCAAAGCGAATGAACCCGCAACGAACCACGACCGTGAGGGAGTGGTCTCTACCCGCTACGAACCCCGACTGGCAAGGAGTCAACCATGGCCCTGCGGGCCGCTAAAGCGGATGAAGCCGCGCCCCTTGCCCCAGTCCCCGAACGTAAGTAAGGGGCTACGCAAGCGTCTTCAATGGAGCCCTGGCACGGCTACGGCTTGGCGTCGAGAAAGTCGTTAACCATGGGCACGATGATGGGCATGCGCTGCATCAGTGTCACGTGGGTGGTGTCGGGCAGGATGGCCAATCGCGACGCGGAGCGCGGCCCCATGTCGCCGTGGGTCTCGCCACCCTTTAGGCGAAACATCTCCGCGACGTGCGCGAGCCGAACGCCATCAGCGTCGCCGTGGACGAAAAACATGGGTGCCGTAGTGGCCTTCAGCTTGTCGGCTCCGAAGTCGTAGCCTTTCGAGGCCGCGGCCAGGACGTGCTGGACGAATTTCGGAAAGTCGTCAGGTGTCGGACTTAGCTTCTTGTACTCGGTTTCAATGGGCGAATCTTTGAAATCGTCCGCTGTGAGTTTCGGGATGGACTCGTACGCTCCGGCGACCATGCCGTCACTGCGGAATGTGGACGAAAGGATGACTGCCTTTCGCACTTTGTCCGGATGGCGGATCGCACACTGCATCGCCACGCCTCCGCCCATGCTGTAGCCCATGAGGTCCGCTCGCGGGATCTTGAGATGTGTGAGCAGCGCGGCCACATCGTCGGCGAGGTTTTCGTCGTTGATATCTCGCTGGATGTCCGCCGTCCGGCCGTGACCCTGCATTTCCACGGCAATGACTTTCCGCGTCTTGGAGAGCTCGCTGATCCACCCGTCCCAGTTGTTGGTGATGGTCATGAACGCGCCGTGAAGCAACACCACCGGTTCGCCGCTGCCGTGGACTTCGTAGTACATTTTGAGTCCATTCACTGGCGCGTAGCCAGTCGTTGGCTTCCGCTGCGCCGGCACATTCGTCGCGGCGAGCGTCATCAACAGGAAAGCAGTCTTCCGCACCGCGGAACGCCGCCCGTTCTGCCGCCGGCCGGAAGCGTTTGTTGGACGGATTGGCTGCGTCATTTTGCCTCCGCACTGGATCCCAGGCTGGCGAGAAGTTCGTCGAGTTGGTCGAGCGCCTCGGGCAGCGCGTTCGTCGATCCGGTGTCAACCGCTTCGCTCGAGGGATAGAGATCGTGCACCACCACCAGCGTCTTGCCGTCGTTTTCTTCGAAGGTCACCGTGGTGATGGTCTGGCCGCTGTCCCCTTCATCGTTGGTCCAGACGAGGCGCGAGTGCGGTGTCACTTCGAGGTACGTCCCGAAGAACTCCATCGTCGAACCTTCGTGGGGAAACACCAGGCGATACTGCCCTCCAACGCGAACATCCATTTCGCAGGAAAGCAGGGTCAGCCCAAACGATTTAGGCACCCACCACCTCTTAAATAGTTCTGCCTTGGTCCACGCCTCGAACACGAGGCGCGCGGGCCCGTTGACCGTGCGTGTGACGACGAGTTCGAGCTCGGACTTCCGCTCCACCGCCGTGGGGTTCTTCGTGGGGGTGCCTTCACTTCCGCTTCTTCCGTCCATTGGCTTTCTCCTTGCGTTTCAATTCCTCGACAACCGTGTCCAACTCGTCGAAACGCGCGGCCCAGAGCTGGCGATACCTCTCGATCCATGCCGCCTCTTCTTCCAGTCCGCGCAGTCCGAGCTTGCAGGTCCGCACGCGCCCAACTTTCTCCGTGCTGACGAGCCCCGCCTGCTCCAGGACGCCTACATGTTTCTTCATGCCCGTCAGCGTCATGTGGAACCTCTGGGCAAGGGCTGTGATCGAAGCGTCGGCACGCCCGAGTTGTTCCAGAACGCCGCGTCGGGTGGCGTCCGAGAGCGCGCCGAACGAGGCATCGAAATGGGTTTGGCTATACTGAGCCATTCGGTTCAGTATACAGCATGATTGACGGCATGCAAGGGGAATCTGAGCGCTCGCTGCGTTGCCCGGCGATCCATCTGAACTCACGATCAAACGCGCTCGGTGCTCGCACCGGAAACCCCATGGCGATAGGGGTATTTGCTGTTCCTGCCGGCTGCGCCCAGGCTCATGAATCGTTGGTCGACGGATCTCCGGTTCGCCGGGGTCCGCCGGACTGGCGGGGCAGTAGCTAGCATCGGCTGCCCGTAAGATGTCCTCCGCGTAAAGCTCCCCACCCCTCGCCGCCCGGCGATTTTGGCCCGAACCCCGCCGCCCTCAGCGCCGCCCAGCACGCGCATACAACACCCTAACTTCCATTCCACGTACGGTTTAGCCGCGCATGGAGAAAGCAGCCAGGAATCAGGCCCCAACCATGTAGCACCGCATCAGGATCGGCGAAAGTCGTTCCTGACAGCACCTTCACCACGAAGCGCTCAAACCACTTCAAACCTGAACAAACCAGAAAGGACCGAGACAATGCCTGCCCTTGCCGAACACATCCAGAGACCAGGAATCACGCGGAGACTGTGGAGTTGGATCCCACTGCTCGTCTGCCTGATGGCCATCAGCCTCACCACGCCCACCGCGAAAGCGAGTTTCCTTCTCCAGTACAACGGCGCAGCTTTTTCAGACGTCGGCCTGGACTGCAGCTCAGGCCAATGCCTGTCGGGAAGCCTCATCATGGAGTTTAACGTCCTGGGTGCGGTACCCGCCCCTTCCACCCCGTTCTGTCTGGACCTCAACTCGCTCGGGAGCACCTCCGGCAGTTGCCTCGCCGTCGGCTTGGCGTCCGTCCGAAATGGCGCAACTCAATTCCAAGTCGTGGGCAACCCCAACAACCTCGCTACCCTGCAATTCTCTCCCGACGCGTCCTACTGGCTCGTCTATCTCGATGGCCAGTCCAACCAGAATCCGCCCAGCAGTGTACTGACGAGGAATTCCGACACCGGGGGCTCCGACCTGCTGATCCTCAACGACGGCACACACGGGGTGCTTCACGGGCGCAGCAATGTACCCGGAACCTGGACCATCATTGAGCCATCAGAAGCGCCAACACCCGAGCCGGCCACCTGGACCGCAATGGCAACGGGCCTTGGGTTAGTCGGGCTGCTCCGCAGAAAGCGCAAGACGGCGGACCCTTCAGGCCATGAACGTGAACTCGGATCTCCCGGCCGGCCCCAGTCGCTGGTCTAAATCCAGGGAGTTCCCTCAACCGCTGGCAGCGCCAGGTCCCAGGTTCTAGCCCTTCTCGCCCGCCGTGCGGGCCGTCAGCGCCACTATCGCGCTCAGGCCCGCCGGCCCGGGCGTCGGCATCAATGGCAACATTTTCATCACCAGGACGAAGGACGGATCACGACAAGTGTCCCGCGGCGTTACGGACGGGAGTACCTCCATCCTGGCAAGGCCGCTGCACTGGAGCCTGCTGGCTTCCAAGGGCCGTCACCGCCCAGTGCCGAATCTGGCTTGAATCCCCATCAGAATATTGCCGGCACGAATCAGGAATGCGTCCCTGATGTGCCTATACCACTCGAATTCAGATTCAACAGCATGCGGACGGTTCATGCCCACGTTCGTGAGCCGGTCATCCAATCAGTGCGGGCGGAACCCGGGAGCTTTGCACGGGCGTGAGTTTCACGAAGGTGCTCTTCGCCCACTGCACAACCTGGGCCCAATCCGGTGAATCGAAGTACGTTTCGGCCGTCTGCTCAAACATCTGCATCGTCTCTGGCGAATAGTCATCCAGCGCGACCGACGCCGGCAGCGCGGGGTTGAGCCGCATATACCTGCCGTTCGGACCGCCGCCTCCGAGTAGCTGACTGCACAAGGCGTGGGTGCTGTCGGAAACCCCATCCATCATCGCATTCAGTAACGGGAAGGTCGGCGTGGAATCGTGTCCCTTCAGCGAGGCCCAACGGTTGACTCCAAAACAGAGCCGGTCGCTCAGAGTTGGCATGATGTTCGCGCTCGTCTTGCCTGTTCCAATCGATAGAACCGCGATGTTGGAAAGCGATCGGCCCTGCTGAATCGCAAGGCTCACGGCCAATGCCGCGGGATTGTTCGCAAACAGGCCGCCGTCGCTGCACCACCCGAACTGGGGATGGCAATAGGGAGGAAAGTAGACCGGCGCCGCGGACGTGGCCAATGCGGCATCAAAAAGCCGGGTGTTTGCTCCAGCGGAGCCGTCGAAGTTATCGATAACCAACGGGCTCCAGATTGCCGGATTGGCGGCGGGATCCGCCAGTTGGAAGGTCGCGACCATCACCTTGGAAGGCAGCGAGGAGAGCACGGGGTCTTCCGGAATGAAGGCCTCCAGTACCGATAACAGCGACGGATCTCCAATGTTGTCGAATAGCGCCTGGAATAGTTCCTTCGCCGACGCTGTATCCCCAGTTGCCGGATCGTTTTGGATCGGGCTTGTGCAGCCGGCCACCGCGCCGGCGCAGGTGAGTTGCACGCCGAGCGGAGAGAAGATCTGTGCGCCTGCATTCTGGTAGAGCGTCACGACGTCGTCAATGCTCTTTCCCTGCGCCAATCCCAGGGCGATCAAACCGCCCGTCGACGTCCCCGCGTAAAGATCGACATTGCCATTCGCTTCACCCAGGATGCCGCACTCGCTGTTCAGGCGCTGCAGGATCAGGGAGGACAGGTACCCGCGCATGCCCCCGCCGTCACAGGCAAGGATCAGATACTTCGCCGGACCGGCGGATTTTCGAGTCTGGGAGAAAACACTCTGCTGCAGGACGGCGCCGAGCGCCGAGTACTGAAGGATATCTCTTCGTGTGGGTTTCATCATCGCTCTTTCTGGTTGGGATCCACGATTCAGCGGCTCATGTCTGACCCGGCGGCTGCCATCGTGGGATCAGCATAGCGGCGGTAGGGGCCAGGCTCCAGCGTTCCGGGATGCTTTTTGGCTGACTTCGATGTAGTCACGTAAGTCACTGTATTGAGGCGGCTTGCTCGCGCTTCTGATCATTCTCCGAATCGCCCGGCTGTGCGCCTGGTAGACTCTGGCGCCGCATTTTTCCGGTTGCACTGATAAAGGCCAGGCCTCATCTCCCCCCGAAAACAGAGAGGAAAACATCTTGTCCCAGAATGTGTCCGGTCTCATCGCTCCCGAATCTGCCGCCCCGGCCGAGTCCCCGCGAGCCTCTACCCCGCCAGCCGGCTATCGGTTCTCTGTTCTTACCGGGTACCTCGGCTGGGCTCTGGATTCCTTCGACTTCTTCCTGGTGGTGTATTGCCTGACCGCCATCGCCGACGAGTTCCACCGGAAGGACTCCGAGATAGCTCTGGCCATCACCCTAACCCTCGCCTTCCGGCCGCTGGGTGCAATCCTCTTTGGTCTGCTCGCTGACCGGTTCGGCCGCCGGTTGCCGTTGATGGTCGACCTCATCTTCTATTCCGTGGTGGAAATCCTCACCGCCTTCGCGCCGAGCTACGCCACCTTCCTCGCGCTACGCGCCTTGTTCGGGATTGGCTTAGGCGGGGAATGGGGCGTTGGCGCCTCGCTCGTGATGGAAAAGACGCCAACGGCACGCCGGGGCTTGATCTCGGGTTTGTTGCAACAGGGGTATGCCATGGGCAATCTGCTCGCCGCGGGTTGTTACTACTTCTTCTTTGACAAGTGGGGCTGGCGCCCGCTCTTCTTCATTGGAGGGCTGCCGGCGCTTCTCTGCCTCGTGATTCGCCTGCGCGTGGCCGAATCGGAGGTTTGGCAGGTCCAAAAGAAACGGACGATCCGGGAGATCCTCGGCGAACTCTATCGCTATCGAGCTCTGCTGTTCTCGATGGTGGGCCTGCTCGCGGCTTTGAATCTGGCAGGGCACGCCACCGTGGATTTGTATCCCACCTTCCTCCAGAGGAAATGGAATCTCTTGCCAACCACCAGGTCCGCCGTCTCCGCCTTGGCCTTGACCGGAACCTTAGTTGGCGCTTTGTTGATCGGCTACCTGTCAGATCGGATCGGCCGCCGCCGTTCCATGGCGGTGGCCTTTGGACTTGCCGTCCTCGTCGTCCCCATGTGGGCTTTCGCCCCGACTCTTGCTCTCACCATCGCGGCCGCGTGGGTCATGCAATTCCTGGTCCAAGGTGCCTGGGGTGTGATTCCAGCGCATCTTGCGGAACTCGCGCCCAACTCGGTTCGAGGCTCGCTTCCTGGCTTTGCCTACCAGATGGGGGCATTGGCCTCCAGCGCCATCGTCTACATACAGGCGCTAGCGGCGGAACACATGCCCTATTCCAACGCCATGGCCATCACAGCGGGCACCGCGCTGGTTCTGGCCGCCATCGCTTCTTGCCTGGGCCAGGAGCGCAGGGGCCGCGACCTCAGCGAGTGACCGGAGCGCGGCCGCAACTGGCATCCCCCTTCCCTGCAGGACTGGCTACCCAAGCCATCGGTGTACACCATCCCGAAGGGGGCCGCCAATGACCGAAACACAGGTTGGGGCGTCTCTGTAACGACAACCGATATCTCAGCTTTCTCAAAGAGAATCCAAGCCAATGTGCCATCCAACGGCTAGAAGAGGCCGCCGAAGAGCAACGTATTCCCGAGAACGCCAAGGCACTGGAATCGACGAATGCTCCTGCCAGAGCTACCGCTATTTGGAATGGTCGAGACGAGACCATCCTCCACTGCCCCGGCGCCCAGGATGACCGAGGACAGATCGCAAGACACCCAGTGGTGCCAGGGCACCCCCAGTTACGGCGCCGGCTTCCAATACCCATTCATCGAGGCTGCGCCCTGTTGAAAACGTAGAAGAACACGGTCACGCTGAGGCTTGCCACCAGATACACCAGCGATCTCAGAAGTGCCATCGCAGGAACCACGTCATTCAGGACGCCCGAAACGGTCTGGAGGAAATCGACCGCCATCAGAACCGTTAGCAGAAGGGTTCCGATCAACGCAAGGAATGCCGCCGTCTTGAGGGTCATGGCCGCAGTATGGGCGTTCTCGCCTTGGGGAGCAAGCGTCGGATGTCCCCACAGCACGCTCAGAATGGCGCAGAACGCATTCGCAGCGGCCCGGTTACCGTCAGCGCCCCTTGCCGACGACAGCGGCCTTACTGCGTGCATGGACAGCAACCAAGCCAGGATTATCGAACCCCTGCGAGAAGTACACCCGATCGCCTTCAAGGAAAGGGAACGGCTCAACATGAGGATCGCCGAGCTGGACAACCAGCATCGCCTCGCAGTCGAGAAGCCAATTCAAAGACCGGTGGTCACGCCGCTGCCAGTAGTCCATCCGGCACCGACCAAGTCGCCATCGCCCCCAATCGGCCCGAGATGCTGAACGAGAAGCAGGAGGCAACGAAGTCGACGATGTTTCACCGGGAGGCCGGACATCCTGAGAGTCTGTCGGAATGAAAATCTCTCGAACCTAGAATCAATAAGTTACGAGGATCGGCATGTCCGTAAGTTGTTGGTTCTTCGTCGAGATTGGTTTCATTCCGACAGGCCCCTGACGTGTACCTTCGGTAAATAACTGTAGCAACAAGACTTACACCCCTCCTCAGATCTCCCTCCGCAACGTCGTCCGCGTCGAATCGGCCCGGCATCTCCTCCATTTGCCATCCGACACCATAACTCATCGCGGAACGGGTGTCGTCAGCTCGATCGGAGGCGCCTCTTTCTGATTTGGAGAATCGGGTTTCGAGGCAACTTTAGAGCGACTCTCAGCACCGAATTCCACCGCGACAAGAACGAGCAGTGAGCTCAAACCTACTGGATAGAAATCTCGGATACCGTGTATAATATCCGTAGGTTCTATCCAATGCCGATTGCTGACGGTGGTCTCGTCAAAGCACGCCATGTGTTCGCCAAACACAAAGGCATGCTCCGCGCCAGCGACGCCATTCGTCTGGGTGTTCACCCTCGGACGCTATACACTCTTCGCGACCGCGGTGAGCTCGAGCAAGTGAGCCGTGGCATTTACCGGCTTTCGACCGCCCCGCCGCTCACCAGCCCCGACCTGGTCTCCGTCGCGATCCGGATACCACGCGCCGTCATCTGCCTGATCTCGGCGCTCGCACATCATCGCCTCACGACCCAGGTCCCGCACGCGGTGGATGTGGCGCTGCCCAGCCACGCGCAAATCCCCAAGCTCGACGGCATTCCGCTACGCGTATTCTGGTACTCCGATCCGTCCTTCAGCTCTGGCATCGACGTAACCTCGATCGACCAGGTACCCGTGAGAATGTATTCGCCCGAGAAGACGATCGCGGATTGCTTCAAGTACCGAAACAAGATCGGGCTCGACGTCGCCATTGAAGCTCTGCGAGCTTACCGTGAACGGACGCGGAAGCCGGACTACCCGGCTCTATCCAGGTTTGCGAAGGTCGACCGCGTGGAAAGAGTGATGCGTCCATACCTGGAGGCGATGCTTTGAGTGGCCGCGATCTGGGAGCCTCCGTCCGCCAACGTCTCCTGAATCAAGCCCGCTCGCAAGGCCGGCCCTTCCAGGAACTGCTGCAGTACTTCGCCATGGAGCGTTTTCTGTATCGCCTGGCGAAGTCACCATTCGCGGATCGGTTCATTCTGAAGGGAGCCCTCCTGCTGACGGCTCCTCAACAGCCGCATCAAGGACTACTACGACATCGCCCTGCTGGCGCGGCTGTACCCGTTTGACGGTGATCTTCTGACCGAGGCCATTCGGTCGACCTCTCGACATCGTGGCACCACAATCGACGCGACCCCAGTTGGGTTGACCGAAGCTTTCAGCGCAGACCCCGCCCGAGCCGTCCAGTGGCGAGCATTCGTGCGCCGGAGTAGATTCGAACCCGAATCCGGATTGGCCGGGATCGTGGCGCAAGTGCGGCGCTTCGCCTCGGCGCCTCTGACAGCGACCGCCCGGGCGGACTCCTTCGATCTCAAGTGGAGGCCCGGTGGACCGTGGGAGTGACCTCAACGCCGCCGTCGCCCGCGGGTATGCCGGTTGTTGAAAACCGGCTCGGAGCGATAACGCGCTGCTAACCAGCGGGGGAAGAACAAGCTCTGGCGGGGTTGCGGCCGGCCCGCTGGTAAAATCGGCCATCGCGCCAGTTTGGTGAGGCGGGGGGGGAGGCGGGTCAGTCTGAAGGGTTTCCGGGTTCTCTCCGTTGGGGAAGCTGCGCGCCGCTGGGAGGAGGTCAGCGGAGTTTTTCGAAACGGACCGCGGTTGCCCCAAAGTTGGAAAGTGTGAAGCCGGTTACCATTTGGTTTGAGTTCCTGGTGAATTTCACGGTAACCAGGAATTCGATTCTTCCCTGAAATGTGTCCTTCGCTCCTTCGCTGAGTTCAATGTCGCTCAGGCGATCGTGCATCAGAATCAACTTGCCGGCTGCCGCCTTGGCCCGGTAGGTTGTGGCGAGCTCCTGACTGTGGAATTCTCCCTCCAGGCTCTTCAGATCCGCTGGCCTCGTTTCAGCGGTCTTGCGGGCTTCGTTCGGCCCCGCCGGGGTGTCCGGGGTTGAGCGCGGATTCAGGCGGCCTTTGAGGTAGTAACCGGCGATCGTTAGTCCGGTCTTCAGGATCTCGTAGTGCTCGTCATTGCTGAGTGTGATGATGGACAGCCTGTCGTCCGGGAAACGGACAAGGTATGCCCGGAACCCAGCGTCGTGCCCGCCATGGTTCCAGAGATTGACGCCCCGGTAGTTTCTGAGGATTTGTCCCTTGCCGTGGTAGTTGGTTTCGCCCTCGAGGACGGCGTAGACGACGGGCTGTCCATTGTCGAGCAGGGAGGGGGCGTTAAACCGCGCTATCAGTTCGGTGTCGCCGACCACCGGGTGTTCGAAGTTCAATGCCCATTTGGCGAGATCCTCCGCGGTCGTCAAGAGGCTGGTGGCTCCCGCATTCGAGTAGTTCAGATTCTTCTTTATATAGGTGTTGTTTTCCTTCTCGTAGGAGTAGGCTCTGTTCTTAACGATTTGATTGAAGTCTTCGTAGAACTGTGTGGCGGTCATTCCCAGAGGCTCGAAGATGTTCCGCCGGGTGAAGGCCGCGAAGGTCTGGCCGCTGACTCGCCTGACCACTTCGGCCAGTAGGGTGTAGCCCGAATTGCTGTAGCTGAACGCGGTTCCCGGCTCGAAGTTGAGTTCTTTCTGTCTGCTGAGGATCTTCAGGATGTGCTCCGTGGTAATCACATCGTCCATCCTCCACCCGGCCAGGGTTAAGAGAGCCCACTGATCCCGGATGCCGCTGGTGTGCGCGAGCAGGTGTCTTATTTTGACTGGCCGGCCCAGGTCTGGCATCTCCGGAACGTACTTTCTGATGTCGTCCTCGAAAGAGATCTTTCCTTGCTTCTCCAGCAGATAAATGGAAAATGCCGTGAACTGCTTGGAGACCGAGGCGACATGGAAGACGGTCCTGGGTGTGATGGGGATGCCGTACTCGAGATTGGCGCTCCCGTACCCTTTTGAGAGGACGACTTTCCCGTCCTTTACGATCGCGATGGCGACGCCCGGAGTATTGGCGTTGTACGACGAAAAGAGCGCATCGATGGTGCGTTCCATGGCGCCATCGACGGCCTGGCCAAACACGGCATTGCCGGCCGATACCAGCAGGATTCCGAACAGGCAGAGATGCCGTGCATGTTTTTGCGCTTTGTTCATAGGGTTGTAGTGAGTGGGGATTCGGGTTTCCGCAGGCATCTTGACCGCGTCGCGCGGTGAACAAGTACATCAACAGACAGTCGAATGAGCGTGTACCACGGCCAACGATATGCCCAGCAGTGTTGACGTAACAGGTGGGCAAAGGTTTGGTGATGCGAACGATGGAACCGGAGCGTGCCTTCCCGCGCAAGCGGGAGTGGGCCGCACGAGCGGCAGCCGCTCTCTACTCGCTCGGCCAGGTTCTGCACGTGCTCGATCCCAGGCAAGTCAAACACGCCCACACAAATCCGTTTTCCGCCCGTTGGCCCGATCACAAGTGGCTTCCCGCCGGCAGGTTGAAGGAATCGCCTGTTGGCCATCGTCCGGCGTCAACTATTCCGCCGACCGTCGGGAGTTTCCGTTCTCGCCCGTCAGATCACCGTCAGTTAGGCTCGGACCGGGCCCGCCTTGCCGGAGCGGACGGCGCTGGGCAATCGAACTTGCGGATTGTCGGCTTCGTCTTCAGACGATTCGGTTGCCGTGGAAGAGATTGTCTATGAATGAGTTGAAAGATGACGTCCCAGTGACCACCGAGGGTTCCGTCTCAGGCGGTGTCCACCTGCGCGATCTTTCGCAAGCGGCCGGCCACGAATGGCGCATATGGCCGGGGGACGTCCTGAACGTCCCAACTGCCAGTCCCAACGTCCAACTTCCGTTCACGCACACCCAAACGCAAACCTCCCGTAGGTCCAGTTCATCTCAAGATGAAGCTGAGAGCCATCAATACAGATCGGGGCCCATGCTTCGTGGGGTATGCGTCCACGCTTGCGGGCCGGCATTCGTGCCGGCCTTCTGACCGGCTCCGCCATCGATAGCGCCACAACTGCGAAGTGACTTCGGTCGCTAAACCCTAGCCAGATCATGGCAACTGGAGCCGCCGATGCAAAGCCACGCTATCCTGAACTGACGGGCGACAATTAGAACTCCCGGCCGACGACCGGGCCGGGGGACGACTGTGTGTCACTCCCCGTTTTTGCCGCGAAACCATCCATCCTCGGAAGTGCGGTTTCACGACCAGCTGTTGCCTGGGCCACTTTCGACGGCAGGCCGCAGGATCTCAGTACCAAAGTCGCCTACGCGACGGCGCCCCCGGGGTGTACTTTGATAGGCTGAGTAGCGAAGTAGGACGGTCGAGGAGTTCAAAGCCGTACGGGCGTCAGAAGTCGACAGGATACAGGCATCGGCCATCCTGAATTACTCGATCAAAATGCGAGTAGGACACGCCAGGACGTCCAAACTTTCTCAACTTCCTCGTTCCCAACTTCCCCCAACTTCCTCGTCCCAACTTCCACCCGGTGTCCAGATCCAACGCCAGGGCTGCGTGCCTTTGCGGCGTGTGCAACTTTGCAGCCTCCTCCAGCATCCGCGCCTTCTCCTCGGCGACGTGCCAGTACCCGCGCGAGGCGGCTGATGGCAACCTCAACACCTCAGCATCCAACGAAGGGGATTCAGCAGCCCGGGGAAATCGCTCCGTTGGTCATCGCGCCCGTGAGTTTGCCTGACCGTGCGCCAGCAGCGGGCCGACGAAGAACAGTGCAAAATGGTCCTGGAGGCTTACGCAGTGGAGAAACGTCTGCCAAGCCGTGACTCGTCCCCACCGCAGGAGTTCGCGCTGCTTCATTTGCGTGTCGGCGGCACGTCATGAGCAGTTCGGAGCGCGTCGGCAACGCCGCAAGTGAGATCCTCGACTGCCTCGCCGAGGGTTGCCAGATAATTGGCTTCGACTTCACATATTTGTACGTCAACGACAGCCTTATTGCGCAAGTGCGCAGGCCGAGGGAAGAGCTCCTCGGGCGGACAATGATGGACTGCTTCCCTGGCGTCGAGCAAACGGACATTCTCCCAGCCCTGCGCCGGTGCATGTCGGAGCGAATGCCCCAACGGATCGAAAGCGCCTTCGTGGTCCCCGGCGGATCGACTGGCTGGTTCGATCTGCGGTTTGTGGCCGTGTCCGAAGGCGTATGCGTTCTTTCTCTCGATTCGACGGCGCAGAAGAAAATCGGGGAAACGCTCCGTCAGCGCGAGGCGCAGTTCAGTCTGCTCTACGATAGCGTCGCCGACCCGATCTTCCTCCTGGCCACCGAACCCGGGGGCTGCTTCCGTTTCCTCTCGGTCAACCTCGCATTTCTCAATGCCACCGGATTGACTGCCGGTCAGGTGGTTGACCGGCGCGTTGAAGAGGTTCTTCCGGCGCCGTCACAGGCCGTGGTGTTGCCCAAGTATCTTCAGGCGATAGCCGAGCGCCGGCGCGTCACCTGGGAAGAGGTCGCCGTCTACCCGGCCGGCATTAAGGTGGCGGAGGTCACTGTGACGCCGCTGTTCGACCAGACGGAGCAGCGATGCACACACCTCATCGGCTCGGTCCACGACATGAGCGACCAGAAGCAGGCCGAGCGCGCATTGCAGAAGAGTGAGCGGGAATTCAGGGCGATCTTCGACCGGGCGCCGCTCGGCATCGCCGTGATCGATTCGATAACCGGCCAGTTCCGCAAAGTAAACCAACAGTATTGCAGCATTGCCGGATACTCCGAGAGCGAGATGCTCACGCTCACATTCCAGAGCATCACGCATCCTGATGACCTGCAGGAAGATCTGGACAGTATGCAGCGCCTGGTGACCGGCGCGTTGCACACGTTTCAGATGGAGAAGCGCTATCTCCGCAAGGATGGCTCCATCGTATGGGTGGGGCTGACTTGCGTGCCGCTGTGGGAGGCTCCGGGGACCGACCTGCAGCATATCGCGATGATCGACGACATCACGGACCGCAAGCAGGCCGAGGAACGCCTTGCCGAGAGCGAACGGAAATACCGCATGCTCGTGGAGAATGCCAACAGCATCATCCTGCGCTGGAACTCCGAGGGGCGGATCATTTTCCTGAACGAGTTTGGCCAGCGGTTCTTTGGCTATTCGGAGGAGGAGTTAGTCGGCCGTCACGTGATTGGCACAATCGTGCCGCCCACCGAGGAGACCAGCCGCGACCTGCGGTGGCTCATGGATCGGATTTGCGCCGACCCCAATGCGTTCGGAAATAATGTCAACGAGAACATGCGCCGCAACGGGGAGCGCGTGTGGATTGCCTGGGCGAACAGGATTGTTCGGGACGCCCAGGGCGAAGTGCTGGAGATACTGAGCATCGGCACCGATATCACGGCACGCCGGCAGGCGGAGCAGGAAGTTAATCGGCTCCATGAGGACCTGCAACGCCATGCCGAGGAGCTGGAACTTCGTGTGGCCAAACGCACCGAAGAGTTGGCGGTGGCGAAGGAGTGCGCCGAGGCGGCCGATCACTTGAAGTCCGCCTTTCTCGCCACGATGTCGCACGAACTGCGCACGCCGCTGAACTCAATCATCGGCTTCACCGGCATCGTTCTGCGAGGAATGGCGGGGCCTCTCACGGCGGAACAGACCAAGCAGCTCGACATGGTGCGCGGTAGCGCCCGCCACCTCTTGAGCCTCATCAACGACGTGCTCGACATTTCCAAGATCGAGGCGGGCGAGTTGACGGTGGCCAGCGAGTTGGTCGACTTGTGTGCGTCCGTCACCAAGGCCGCCGATGCTGTCAAGCCTATGGCGGAGCGAAAGGGGCTCGGGCTACATGTGCACATCCCGCCCGGAGTGGGCCCGGCGCTTGGCGATGAGCGGCGCGTTCAGCAGGTACTGCTCAACCTGCTTACCAATGCCGTGAAGTTCACCGAGAGCGGCGAAGTTGCGATCACGGTGGAAGTGACCCCGGATGCCTTGCACACGCGGGTGGAGGACACCGGAATAGGCATCAAACCGGAAGACCTGGCGATTATTTTCCAGCCATTTCGGCAAATTGACTCGGGCACCACTCGCAATCATGAGGGCACGGGCCTGGGGCTGGCTATTTGCCGGCGCCTGGCCGACTTGATGGGCGGGGAGGTCAGGGCGGCAAGCGAGTTGGGCAAGGGCAGCGTATTCACATTCGTCCTCCCGCGGAGGGGGCCAGAGCCAACATGAGAGCAAGAATTCTGATGATCGAGGACAACGAGCAGAACCGTTACCTCGCCACATTCCTGCTGGAAGATTACGGTTTCGAAGTGAAGCACGCGGCCGACGGCCCTGCCGGTCTGGAGTTGGCTGGCAGCGAGTTGTTTGACCTCATCCTTTTGGATATCCAGTTGCCTTTGATGGACGGCCATGCCGTGGCCCGCGCGCTGCGGGCTAACCCGGCGCTCTCGCGCGTACCCATTGTGGCGGTCACTTCGTACGCAATGGCCGGCGACCGCGAGTTGGCCATGGCCGCGGGCTGCAATGGTTACCTGGAGAAGCCCATAGATCCGGACACGTTCGTCGCCGATGTCGCCCGTTATCTATCCCGGGAGGTTTGACGAACCAAGCCCAGAACTTCCCCCGTCTTCGCGATCCCGCACCAACAGGATTTCCCGGACTTTGAGGGCCAGTTGTTCGGGGCTGAACGGCTTCTGGATGAAATTGGAGCCCTGTGGCGGAAGCCCGTGGCGCGCCATGGCGTCATCGGCATAACCAGAGGTGAACAGTACTTTGAGGCCGGGCCACCGTTCCGCCAGCCGGTCGGCGAGCTCCTTGCCGCTACAGTTGGGCATCACTACGTCAGTCAATATAAGGTCCAGCCGCCCGCGTTCCCGGTCGCAAAGTAGCAGGGCCTCCTCGGCGCCCACCGCCTGGATCGCATGGTAGCCGTAAGCCCGGAGCGCCGCAGCCACGTATTTCCCAACCTCGACCTGGTCCTCCACAACCAGCACGGTACCCTTGCCCCGCAGTCCGGTTACGGCGCCGGGCTCATCGGAGTCCGCGAGAGTACCCTCCACGCCTGGCAGATAGATGCGGAAACTCGTCCCCTGGCCCGGTTCGCTATGAACCTGGATAAAACCGCCGCTTTGCACCACAATGCCCTGGACCATCGACAGCCCCAGGCCGGTACCTTTGCCCACTTCCTTGGTGGTGAAAAACGGCTCGAAGATGCGCAGGCGGGTCTCTTCGCTCATGCCTTCGCCATCGTCGCTCATCGTGAGCACAACATAGCGGCCGGCATGAGCGCCATGGTCGGCCGGCGCGCTCTCCCCAGGCAATTCCACAACGCTGGTTTCAATCCGCAACTTTCCGCCGCGCGGCATGGCGTCCCGGGAGTTGACCGCCAGGTTCATCAGCACCTGTTCCAAGTGACTCGGATCGGCGTAAATGGTGGCAGGTTCCCGATGCAGTTGGACGCCTAGTCCCACGTCCTCGCCCACGAGGCGCGCCAGCATCGGCTGAGTCGCTTGAATGATGCGGT
This sequence comes from uncultured Paludibaculum sp., assembly GCF_963665245.1. NCBI lineage: Bacteria > Pseudomonadati > Acidobacteriota > Terriglobia > Bryobacterales > Bryobacteraceae > Paludibaculum > uncultured Paludibaculum sp. The sequence goes on along the minus strand of NZ_OY762267.1, from coordinate 1,110,164 downwards.
TGAGATCGAGCACTCGCGGCTGCAATACCTGCTTACGGCTGAAGGCCAGCAGTTGCCTGGTCAATCCCGCGGCGCGTTCTCCCGCCTTGTGGATCTCTTCGATCTTCTCGCGCAGCGGATCACTGGCGTGCAGTTGGCCAAGCAGCAAGCCGCTGTAGCCGTTAATCACGGTCAGCAGATTGTTAAAATCGTGCGCCACACCGCCGGCCAGCCGGCCGATGCTCTCCAGTTTCTGCGCCTGCCTAAATTGCAGCTCAAGTTCGGCTCGCTCCTGCGCGGAACGCTCGCGCTGGGTCACGTCCCTCAGAACGCTGAAGACCACGGGACCGGAAGCAAGTTCAATTGTGGCGTTCGAGCCTTCCACCCAGAGCTGTTCGCCGTCCCATCGCAAGAGCATCGTTTCGATGACCTCCTCGACATTTCGGGAGTCCACTCGCTCGCGATACCGCGCCAGCACCGCTTCAGGATCGTCGAGCCGGTAACAACACGTGAACGGTTGCCCGCTCAGGCTGTCCAGCGGCTTGGCGAACATCCGCGCCAAGGCTGGGTTTGCGCGCAGGATGATCCCGTTACGATCCGTTAGCCGCATACCGTCCGTGGAGCCATCCCACATCAGGCGGAGTTGTTCTTCCGAACGCGCAAGGGCCTCCTCAGTCAGCCGGCGCCGCGCGATTTCGTCGTCCTTCTCCGCAACGGAAGCCGCCAGTTCGTTCCGCGCGGCCTCCAGTTGCTGAATCTTGTGCTCCAACTTGCGGACCAGACGTTCGTTGTAGACGCTGAGACTCTTGCCGTTATCGTCGAGATCCACGGCCGGAAGCACGATCGTCCCGGCTTCGCCTTCGCGCATCACCTGCTCCACCACGGCCAGGAACTCGTCGGGCTCCATGGGCTTCATGATGAAGCGGGACGCGCCCAACGCCAGTCCAAGCTCCTCGTCCTGCCGGGCCGTGTATGTGGCGGTGTAGAAGACAAACGGAATGCGCTTCAGCCGCTCGTCAGCTTTCACCTGCCGGCAGAGCTGGAACCCGTCCATTGCGGGCATCAGCACGTCGGAGACGATCAGATCGAAGGGGCCTTTGGCCAGATGATCAAGCGCCTCCAGGCCGTTGCGCGCGCTGACCACTTCGTGGGCATGCGCCTTCGCCATCACCTCTACCAGGTACCGGTTCTCGGCGTTATCGTCGACGCTCAAGATTCTCATGACGCTACCTCGCTACCGGCTCGTGCGCGCAAAATGAATCGCCTGTACGAAACTCCCAAAGAGAATCCCACCGTTGCGTCCGGCGATGCCGTTCATTCTACTCTCTCCGCGGAATTATCTGGCTGTCCTCTTTCGCGGCCTCCCCGATGAAGGTCAACCGGACGGCCGTTCGTGCCACCACGGCGGGGCGAGGACCGCTTCGAACGGATGAACTCCTGGTGGCTGACGACCTTCCAAGGTCCTTGCCGCTCGGATAGGCTCTCTATGTTCCACCAGGAAGCAGGACAAGGTGCACTACGGCTACAATCGGATCAGTTTGCGGCCGTGACCCTGGTGATCACTGAACCACTGCCGCCAATTGAGATGCCGCCGCCTGCTCCGGCCGCTGCTCGGCTTCCTCTTCCCTCTTCTCATCCGCAGCCCCCTGGCGCACCGCGATCTCGTCGAGGGCGTGCCGCTTTGCCTCCGGCTTCGAGCGAGCGTGGTTTCGTGAGGGCGGTCGCCCGCTGCCTCCATGCCCTGGCGTGTTCCGGGTTCTCTCGGATGCTCGCGCTGGCGCAGGCGGCATCCATCAAGACCGTTTTGCCGGTAGGGCTTCCCAGTGCGTTGCAGGCCGGAGAGCGCGCTTTCGAGGTGCGGTCAGGCGGCGTGTGCGGCCTGTAACCACTTGCATTACACTCAGAGCGCGTCCATCAGAGGATTTCGACACAAAGGACTCGAACGGTTCTTTACCGCCGGATCCAGGTCAGGCATTCAGTCCAGGCACGCTGACCGGCTTCGACTGATCCTCGGCCGGCTGAATGTATCGACAACCGCAAGCGACATGGGCCTGCCCGGCGTGGACCTTCACGAGCTGAGCGGCAAGAGAAAAGGCACGTGGGCGGTGAAAGTGAGCGGCAACTGGCGTGTCACGTTCATTTGCGCCGGCAAAGATGTTGAGCCTGTGGACTATGAAGACTACCACTGAGGCGACGATGAAGATGCACAATCCTCCACATCCTGGGGAGGTACTCAAGAAGCTATGCCTCGAACCATTGGGACTGAACGTAACTCAGACTGCGCGGTCGCTGGGCGTGAGCCGCAAGACTCTTTCCGGCATCCTCAACGGACGAGCCGGCATCAGCCCGGAAATGGCTGTCCGGCTATCCATCGCCTTTGGCACGAGTGCGGAGAGTTGGCTCAACCAGCAGCTCCAGTATGACCTCTGGCACGCCGAAAAAGGCAGGAAGGGACTCCACGTGACAAGGCTCACCGCCGCCTGATCTGATCCTCACTTCGCGGCGCCCTCCGGCGGCCGGGGGACATCCTGGCTGGCCGGGGGACGTCACTGGTGTGTCACTCCCCATTTTGCCGCGAGAGCATCCATCCTCGGAAGTGCGGTTTGACGGGCAGCTGTTGCCTGGGCCACTTTCGACGGCAGGCCGCAGGATCTCAGTACTAAAGTCGCCTACGCGATGGCTCCCCCCTGTGTACTTTGATAGGCTGAGTAGCGAAGTATGACGGTTGAGGAGTTCAAACCCGTACGAGCGGCAGAAGTCGACAGGATACAGGCATCGGCCATCCTGAGTTTCTCGATCAAAATGCGAGTTGGACACAGGACGTCCCAACTTCCATATGGCCGGGGGACGTCCTGCGGCCGGGGACGTCCTGAACGTCCCAACTGCCAGTCCCAACGTCCAACTTCCGTTCGCGCACACCCAAACGCAAACCTCCCGTAGGTCCAGTTCATCTCAAGATGAAGCTGAGAGCCATCAATACAGATCGGGGCCCATGCTTCGTGGGGTATGCGTCCACGCTTGCGGGCCGGCATTCGTGCCGGCCTTCTGACCGGCTCCGCCATCGATAGCGCCGCAACTGCGAAGTGACTTCGGTCGCTAAACCCTAGCCAGATCATGGCAACTGGAGCCGCCGATGCAAAGCCACGCTATCCTGAAGTGACGGGCGACAATTAGAACTCCCGGCCGACGACCGGGCCGGGGGACGTCCTGTTTTGGCCGGGGGCCGTCCTGGTATGTCACTCCCCATTTGGCCGCGAAAGCATCCATCCTCGGAAGTGCGAGCCTGACGGCCAGCTGTTGCCTGGGGCACTTTCGACGGGAGGCTGCAGGATCTCTGTACTAAGGTCGCCTATGCGAGGGCTCCCCTGGGGTGTACTTCGATAGGCTGAGTAGCGAAGTATGACGGTCGAGGAGTTCAAAGCCGTACGAGCGTCAGAAGTCGACAGGATACAGGCATCGGCCATCCTGAGTTACTCGATCAAAATGCGAGTAGGACACGCCAGTGACGTCCCCAACTTCCAACAGTGACGTCCCAACTTCCAACTTCGTGTGGGAGCAACAGTCTCGGGCGATTCACTATCTGGCGGCGCACGGCGAGGAAGCGCTTGGAGGCAAAACTGCAGCAAGTTAAGCAGACGCTTCGCGAGCGGATGCACGAACCGGTGCCGAAAGTGGGGGAGTGGCTCGGGCGCGTGCTTAACGGTTTCTACCAATGCCATGCAGTGCCGGGCAACTGGGCGAGCCTGTACCGATTCCGCGAGCGCATCGGGCGTTATTGGTGGCGCGTATTAAAAAGGCGCAGCCAGAAAGCCCGAGTGAGTGCGGCACGGGCAACTCGACTCTTCGAGCGCTGGCTGCCACGCCCTCGGCTACTGCATCCACATCCAGCAGTGCGCTTTGACGCCAGATATCCAAGGTAGGAGCCGTATGCGTGAGCAGCGCCAGTACGGATCTGTGCGGGGAGCGACCAGCAATGGCCGTCCCTACCGCGACCAACTTCAATGCTGACGATCCCAAGTTGTTGATTCTACAGAGGCGGATTCTTCGAGTCTGTTAATGGACTCTTGTTGGACTCTGGCGACCGGCGCGCAACTGTCGACATCACGCGCTGTTCCGGGCGTCCAGATTGTCGCTGCGGAGGTCTCACGGCGCCGCACAGAAAGATCCATCTCACCGCAGAAATAAGAAGACAAGATCGGGCCGGTTGGCGCTCACGCGGACCCGCGTTTCGGTTTCGTACGCGATAGCCTCGTGGGGTGCGCTCACTTCCTCTTCTGTTGGCGCCTTTGGTCGGCATGGGACTGCTGGTCTTTCGCTGCCCATTATATGCAAGGGCAGGACGCTCAAATTGTGATTTCGGGCGAAACAGCGATCTGGGTTCTCACTGGCGTGTAGATGTCGATGTTGCCATTAACCGCACGTATCGAGACGATCAACGCGTAGCGCACACGCCGGTCATATCGTTTGTGGTTTGGGTTCTCCTTCCACCAGCCTCCGATGGGATACACACCGACCGCCGAGCGCTGAGCCAGTTCTACGGCCGTGCCCCGCCAATAATCGGAATGGATCGAACCAACATTGCGGATGCGGCCCAGATACCAGTCGTCTGCGCCGACGGGCACGGGAGCGAGTTCCTCCTCTTCGGCCACGGCCGCGGCATTGATGCGTTGCCGAAATTCATCGACCGACTCAAGAGCCCGCTTCACAGCGAAGCGGAGAGCATGCGAAGGATAACGATGCCGGCGAAGCCAACCCCGTTCGCCCGGATTCGGCTCAACGTAATAGGAAAGCGTCACACGCAGTTCGACCTCGGTTTCACCGAGCTCTTCGAGTTGAGTTCGTGGCCACGGGAACGCATGCAGGTTCATGTGACGCGTCTTAATGACGCCAGCGTCCTTCCAGAAGGGCTGCATGCTGTCTTCGGCAATCAGGGTCAGATCGTTCGCAGCGCTTAGAACTGCCCGTTCATAGCTCGGGACCCCGTAGCCGTATTTCCGCAGCAACGCGAGCTTTTGCTGTTCCGACGCCGCCGCATCGAACTGCGTCCGCATTGGGACTGTCCATTCGGCCGAATGGACCATCAGTGCACGGATCGTCTCGGGCCAGCGTTCCGGCATAGCGGCTAGGATACGTCCGGCGAGGTTTCCTGCCAGGGCGGTAGCCGCACTCGTGTCGCGGAAAATATCAAAGTGTCGCGTGCCCGGATCGTGATAAGTCGTGAGCAGGCCGAGATCGTCCGGCCAATCGCACTGGTCTCCCGACGCTGCCAAGTTGCCGCCCTCCATCAGGATGTCCGGCTTGATCGGCCACTGGCGCTCCCAGACTAGGGACGTGCGGCTGGTCGGGCAGAGTTCGCCGGCCGGAGCGACCGCTTGCCATCCGGCATAGCCCGGATCGGCAAGGGTGGTCTTCTCGGTGAAGGCGCCGACCGTAACCGCATTCCAAGCCTGCGCTGGGTTCTCGATCGGTTCGGTCTCATTGCGGGCCGGATATTGGTCCGCAGACAGACCGTCGCGGATGTTCCCCGCCGAAATCAGGACCAAGCGACGGGTCGTATCGTCTCCGAAAGTGAGCTGATCAATGGCGGCAGACCAAGAAGACGGACGCCCGCGCCTGGTACCAATATCGCTTGTCACTGCAAGGCACACCGCCCGACGCCGGTCCGGCGCAGCGACCTCCGCGCGGGCGATCGCCTCGCGTGTGATTGCTCCGTACAGCTTCGGATCGTTCTCTCCCTGATCCGGCAGGATCTTCACCGACTCCAGACAGTAAGTCAATGCGACAGTGCCGCTCCCTTCTAGCAGCGGCAGAAGATCCCCGTAGAGTGCTGTCCCCGCCATGTTGGTGCCATGGCCGTACGAGTCGCCATCTGGCCAGGTTGGGTCGTATTTGTGGACATCGTTGACGTCCAACGATGGCGCGAGCAGGGGATGGGCTTGCGTAACACCGGTATCGAGAACACAGACGGCTACAGTGCGGCTTTCTGGCAGCACGACGCGTTCGGCGAGGTCCGCCGCCCAAGCACCTTGTTCAACGTTCGACCAGGAAATAAAGAGTGACGGTGTATCTTTAGCGCGGCGGATCTCCGCAATGGAGTTACTGTTGAGGTACAAACGCCCGAGTGCTTGGACATCGCCATAGACGAGCCGCACTTCCCGATCTGGAAACGTGAGCCGACTAGCCTCAACCGGCAATTCCAACTTGGTGGCGACCGTCTCGAACGCTTCGATGTAGCCGTGCCGAATCCATACTTCCCACCAAACGGCCTGACCAGTCGTTGGGAACAAGGCCGGGTCATCGGTATAGAGGGAGCGGACCGCCGCCAGCCGGATGGTGTTGATCCGAGCGATCAGGTCTTCATTTTTCGGGCGCCCTGGCTTGGGCTCGGTGCTCGGATCTTTGGGCTTACGGGGCTTGGTGTTCTGGGTCCGGTACTCCTCAATCTTGTCGCGGAAGTGCTCCGCGACCGAATCCGGGACGAACACCGTTGCCAGAGCTCCCTCCGGCCCCTCCCGGACGGCTACCAGTTCAATATGCTTGGGCCGGTTTTCGAGCAGTTCCGCGGCGGTTTCCGAACCAGACGGAATCTCAAAATCAAGGTAAAAACCCGGCGTACCGGTGAGTAGGCCGGGGTCACGCTCGGCGCGGGTTACCTCGGCCGCCGCCAGCGCCTCGGTGACGGCCGCGGCCAGCACGTCCGCGTGTGGGAGTCGTTCCCGCTGTGGCAGTGTGTAACGCGGCGGCGGAGTTTTGCTGGTGTAGGGTTCAGGCCGTCCGTTACCGTGCAAGTAGAGGTGCGGAAGGTCGCGCGGGAACTGGGCCATTTAGCGGCAGGCCGCCTTTCGTTCGCGCAGCGCCGATAGAAGGGCATCGGTGGTAATGCGCTGGGAGCCGCCCAGCACGGCCTGCTTGGCGGACTCCTCGGCGGCCCGCGCCAATTCCGCATGGCTTAGGTCCACAGCTTCTGGCAGGATGCACGCCCAGTCCAGGACTCCCGTGTCGAACATCGTTAGCTTGCGTCTGAGGATTTCTTCGGCTAAGTCAGGATCCGGAAGCCCGTATTCAATCACGTCATCGAAGCGCCGGAAGAGTGCGCGATCAAGCATTTCGGGATGATTGGTCGCAGCCACTATCAGGCTATCCGAGGTGTCCTTTTCCAGCAGTTGCAGGAACGAATTGAGGACTCGGCGGATTTCGCCCACGTCATTCGATTGCGTGCGATGCGCGCCGAGCGCATCAAACTCATCGAAGAGGTAAACACCGCGGCTCTGGCGGATCGCGTCGAAGGCCAGTTTCAGCTTTGCCGCCGTCTCGCCCATGAACTTCGTAATCAAACCTTCGAGCATGATGGTGAACAGGGGAAGATGAAGCTCGCCGGCGAGAGCCGAGGCCGTCATCGTCTTTCCCGAGCCCGGAGGTCCTACGAATAGAAGCTTCCGGCGAGGCTGAAGACCGTGTTCGCGCAAGCGCTTCTGCTGCCGCTGCTCGACCAACACGCGCTGCAAGCGCTCGGCGAGCGTTGAGGGTAATGCCATATCCGCAAGCCTCAGCGTGGGTGTCTGAACCGACAGCAGACTCGCAAGCTCGCCGCGGGGCTCGAGAACGATGAGTTGCCCAGGCCGGTTCGAGACGGCGGCCGAACGGCGTTTCGCTTCGTCGATCAGATCCCGGAGTTGTTCAGCTATGGCGCCATGACCAAGTTTCGCTTCATGGGCAGCCGCCTGCATGGCAACGGACAAGAACTCTTTGTCGTCACCCTCAATGTGGCTTTTTAGCAGCGCAATCATGTGCCGGGCGGTGCTCATTCGTTCTCCAGTTTAACCCCGAGGGGGCCGCAGGGGGTCGGTGAAACGCTGCCCCACACCACGGTACCATTCTGACCGAGGCAGGTGGATTTCCGGCGCGATCCTGACGCCCGGATCCGCAACTGTAAATGGTTGTTATTTCTAGTTTAAGCGGTGTCAACGTTCACCAAAGAAGCAGAAGCGATGAGATCCCCCTCTCGGCTCCGCCCGTTCTGCTGCACCGCATGATTGACGAGTTTGGGAAGGGGGCCATCAATTGGAAAATCAAGACATTGCGTTTTCCTGACCCCGTTCTGGCGAATGGAGTTTTCGCCGGTTCCGCACAACACCATCCCTCAGGAATCAGATCGAGTACAAGCAGAGCACACCAATCCTTTGGCATGAAGTAGTTCAGCGTTCCTTCTGGGTCAAGGACCTCCTCCCTTGTTATCGTTGGCTACGTAGCCGATTACCTCTTTGTTGTGTTGGGGTTCTGCATTGATTGCCGCAAGACAGCATGAAGGCGCGCAACTAGGAAAAATTGCGGGCTTATTCGGGACGACGGTGCCGTCCTGGTCGTCCATCGCAGTCGTTGCTTCGTGCCATTTTGCAGCGCACACAACGGTCCGCCGAAGGCGGGGAGGCGGGACAGCCTAACGTCTACCTTCGGTAAACAAATGTAGCAACAAGACTTACACCCCTCCGCCGATCTCCCTCCGCAACGTCGTCCGCGTCGAATCGGCCCGGCATTTCCTCCGCCCATCACCCCGATCTACCGCAAAATCCACAACACGACAGAGGTATCTCTCCAAGGTAGGCTCGCTACTCTTGACGGCAAGGTACGTGATCATGGCCACACAATGCCCGCCGGGACGGATCACCAGACCGCCTCGCCTTGCGGCGGGCGCACAGCGGAACGTCGGCGCATGTCAAGATGGGGCGGTGAGACGCTTACACTCTACGGGGATGCGGGACGGCGAACGCCTTGACCGGGCCGGTAGCGATTCCGTACCCGAATCGCCAGAAAGGCGATTGCCCCGTAGATGATGCAGCCGCCCAGGATCTCAGTCGCGTATACCATCGACGCTGTTGTTCCAATTCCCACTTGTCTCTCAATCCCCGCGAAAACAAACGAAGCTGGTGATCGCAGGGTACCAAGAAATATGGCGACGACCTGAAGTGGTGTATGCACACTAATGACATCCAGAACAGTTGCAGCACACGAAACGGCCAGTCCGATGACCCAGGATTGCATCACTTGTTTTCTCACCGGGACTGTCATTTGGCTACCTCCATCACGAATCACCTGCTCCGGTCTACACTCGGCGCCCGGGCGCAATAGGTAAGCGTCGGGACTCTGCATGGGAGCATTGCCCCGAAGGGCCGGGGGACGTCCTGGTGTCACTCTCCATTTTGCCGCGAAAGCATCCATCCTCGGAAGTGCGGTTTGACGGGCAGCTGTTGCCTGGGCCACTTTTGATGGGAGGCCGCAGGATCTCAGTTCTAAAGTCGGCTACGCGACGGCTCCGCCGGGGTGTACTTTGATAGGCTGAGTAGCGAAGTATGACGGTCGAGGAGTTCAAACCCGTACGGGCGTCAGAACTCGACAGGATACAGGCATCTGCCATCCTGAATTACTCGATCAAAATGCGAGTAGGACACACCGGGACGTCCCAACTTCTGGGCCGGTAAAGTCATATATACATATCGTTTACCGTACAATGAAACACAAGCCACCGCCGGTCCTCAGAACGGTGGACTCGAGTCAACACAATGTTGCGCACGCTCCGTCTGCAGAACTACCGTTGCTTCAACGACCACACCATCACCCTCAACGACAACACCGTCGTCGTGGGACGCAACAATGCTGGAAAAAGCACGATCGTCGAAGCACTCCACCTGATCGCTGCCGTCGTCAACCGCAAAGGAACATCGTTCAGTAGACCCCCAGCCGGCTCCGACCTTACACCCTTTCACCGCTGCATCATCCCACGCATCAAACACCTCGACATCAACCTCAAGACAGCATTCCACCGGTACGGAGACCCACCCGCGATCCTGACAGCGACCTTCACCGAAGGAGCAACCGTCACGGTTTACGTCAACCGAGAAGGCATTCACGCCACCATCGACGGCAGGGACGATCGCATTACGACCAACACCGAATTCCTGGCAGCGCGCATTCCGCACATCAACATCCTCCCCCAAATCGCCCCAATCCAAGCCGAAGAGACCTTCCTCACCGACAACTACGTCAGCGAGCATTACTACACTAGGCTTTCCTCACGCCACTTTAGAAACCAGATCTTCAGAACCCCAGAACACTTCGCACAATTCAAGCAACTCGCCGAAGCCACATGGCACGGGCTCCGCGTCGAAAAAGTGCAACGCGAAGACAACAACCTCACCATGCTTGTGACCGACGGCGACTTCGCCGCGGAAGTCGCTTGGATGGGACACGGGCTACAAATGTGGCTACAAACCATCTGGTTCATCGCAAAAACCGATCGAGAATCAACAGTGGTTCTCGACGAGCCTGATGTGTACATGCACCCGGACCTCCAACGACGACTCTTCCGCCTGATAAAAGCCCGCTTCGCGCAAACCATCATCGCCACCCACAGCGTCGAAATAATGGCAGAGGCCGACCCCAGCGATATTCTCATCATCAACAACAAGAGAAAACGCTCGACGTACGCCAACTCAGAACCAGGCGTACAAGTACTCATCGACCAGCTCGGTGGCATCCACAACGTGCACCTCGCCCGACTCTGGAGCGCGAAGAAAGTTCTCTTCCTCGAGGGTAAGGACATCGCATTCCTCAAGACCTTCCACGCCAAGCTTTACCCGAACGCCGAGACCCCACTCGACGCGACACCCAACCTCAGCATCGGTGGGTGGGGCGGATGGGCACTCGCCATCGGGTCGAACATGGCACTCAAGAACGCCGTCGGGGACCGCATAGCAACCTACTGCATCTTGGACCGCGACTACCACACCGACCAAGAGCAACAAGAGCGCTACCAAGAAGCCACCAAACGAAGCATCAACCTTCACATCTGGGAACGTAAAGAGATCGAAAACTACCTACTCGACCCCACCGTCATCGCCCGACTCATCAAGCAACGAGCCAAATCAGACGCGCCAACACCCCCAGATGTCGTAGCAACACTATTACAAGCGTGTGAAAACGAAAAGGACACGGTGTTTGACGCCCTCGCAACACACCTCGGCCACCAAGAACGAACTCTCGGTCCGGGAGGAGCAAACAAAGCAGTCAGAAAACTCCTTGAGGCCAAATGGGAGAACGACAAACTCTTCATGGTCTCAGGGAAGACACTCGTCTCGCACCTCAGCACATGGGCACACGAGCACTACGGTGTCACCATCGGCGCTATGGCCATCGCAAAAGCATTCAACAACAACGAGATACCACGAGAACTCCGCGAGATCATCACCAACATCGAACAAGGAGAACCATTTCACAGCCCCCACTCACGATGAGGAAAACGCCCATCGCAACAAGACACAACACACATCAGCACGACCAGAGACAGCATGGAGGCAGACCTTGGGTGCGGGACAGCCTGGACGTCCCAACTTCGTTTATTGCGCGGCAGGAGCGGGCTCAGGCATTTCTGTGTTGTCGCTCTGGCGCTACGCAAAACAATAACTATCGATAGCACAACTACGTTGTCAGCCCTGCGGCTATCCTTGCTTGCAGGTCCGGTCCTACACGCTTGAAGCCCATCAATCGTGCTACGGTTCGAACCAAGTCGGCGTCATCACCCCCAGCGTTGTCGTCGCGGGCAATTTTGAAAGCTGCCGTGATCTCCAACAGGGAGATGCTGTCTGCCCTTATGGTCGCTCCCGTCTCCACTGAGCGATCGCGCACTGGGGGCGCGACAGCCTGCGCCTGCGTATACCAGAAGGTTCCGTCAGTCAGCAGGTCGGAATTCCCAGACTGCGCGCACGCTATACACGACGCATTATATAATTGCGCATAGACGGCGGAGCGTCTCGTTAGCTGGCGCCCATTCCTCGAACTTTGACTCGACGGCGGCGACCACTTCGTCCAAACCTGGAAAATACCAGTTGTGCAGGCACAGTCGCCGTGTGAGCTTCCAAACCCGCTCGATGGGATTCAAGTCCGGACTGTACGGAGGCAAGTAGTCCAGAGCGAACTGTTCCTCCTGGGCGAACCGCCATTGCTTGTGCAGTCGAGCATGGTGATACTTGGCGTTATCGGTGATGACCACGACGCGGCGCCCCCGGCCACGACTGGCCCGCCGCAGGTCTTTCATGAACGCCCAGAAGCTGACGGCATTGAAGCGATCGTTCTCCCGCCGATAGAAGAAGCGGCCATCTCTCAGCCGGACAGCGCCGAAGTAGCCGACGCTCCGACGGGTCGGGTGATGAAGCAGGACGGGATCCTTGACCTCGGGCGGTATCCACATGCGGCAACTCGACCCGTGCTGCTGGAAGTGCACTTCGTCTGTGGCCCACAAGTCCACTGAGGGATCGAGGCTCATCTCCTGAAGTTTTTTTTATGGTTCTTCTGCCGCTCCGGATCGGCTTGCGCAATCAAGGGCCGGGGTTTGCGCAACCGGAAGCCCAGTTGCCGGAACAGATACTGACACTGGCGTACTCCCAGATCAACCCCGAAACGACGCGCGATCCACTCGCTCAGTGTCTTGCCGTCCCAGAGATTGCCGCTCAGACCGCATTCCTCCGGACTGCTGCGCAGTACGGCGTTGACCTCCTCCATCTGCCGTTCGTCCAAACGTCGAGGACGGCCGGACCGCTCGCCTTCCAGCAGTCCAGCGAGTCCGTCATGTTCGAAGCGGCGAATCCAGTACTGGACGGTCCGCGGCGCGTCCCCGAGCAGTCGGGCGACCTCCAACGCGCTCATGCCTTGAGCCACAAGGAGCAGTCCATGCAGGCGGTGGTTGTAGCGGGACTCGGCGTTGCGACGAATCTCATCCTGTAAGCCGAGGATGACCGTGGGGGCATCGGCGATAGAAAGAGCCTTCATGCCTCCATGAGAACACAGCGACCTAACATGCGCAATTACTTACTGCGCCGTGTATAGCGCAGTGCGGGTGGCAGCTAGAATCCGTGAGCCTGCCTTTTCCCGATTGAAACAGGCCGCAATCCGTCTCGCAAGTTCTTCCACATGAATCGGACCTTCGGCGTTCACTATTTTCAGCACCAACTCCACAAGTACGGGGACGGGTGCTTCATGCGGTTCGTATGAGCTATTCACGCGGAAAACCGCCCGTTTGTACGGTGGCATCTGCCGCTCCACTGCCAGAGGCAACCCTATCGGCATAGGGTCTGGGCTTACGGGCGCGACAGGCGCCGAGCGGTCGTCATTGGCCCCCACGATTCGCACCCCTTGTTCCGCCCGTTCGCGCGCATCGAACAACGCAGTTCGCAGACGTTCGACCTCTGCACGCCGGTTGTAGAACCAATCCGTGCTCCAGATGCGATGAACATGCCAGCCGAGGTGTTCGAGCACCTCCTGGCGCAATCGATCGCGCTCCCTCGCCCATAGCGCGCTGTGGTAGGTCGCCCCATCGCATTCAATGGCCAAAATATAGGTACCTGGCCTATCGGGATGGCGGATACCGAGGTCAATTCGGAAACCTGCCGAGCCGACCTGGTTATCCGCCAAGAAGCCAAAGTTCCCGACGACGTTGGCGACATCTTCCTCAAAGGCTGAATCCGCGTCTTTTCCAGTCTGGGTGCTATCATCCAGGCGGCCATTCTTGGCGAAATCCAAGAAACGCTTGAGAATGCGCGGCCCAGCCGCCGCCGTTCGGCTAAGGTCAATGTCGCCAGGATCGAAGGAGGCGAAGATCTCGCAGCGGATACGGGCGCGAGTGAAGAGTACGTTGAGGCGTCGCTCGCCTCCTTCGCCATTGACAGGTCCGAATGACATGCTGGTCAGCCTACCGCCTGCGACGGATGGGCCATAGCCGACGCTGACGAGAATCACATCGCGCTCGTCCCCCTGCACGTTCTCGATATTCTTGACGAAAAGGTCTTCCGCCTGCCCCTGGCGCATAAAGTTGTCGAGGATGACATCACGCCGCCGCCTCTCTTCCAACAAGAGGGTGATAAGGTTGCGCTGGGCAAACGAGAAGGTAACGATTCCCAGCGATTGAGTTGGGTTCAGCCGGGCATGATCTACGACGCGATCGACAATCGCATCGCCTTCCTTACGGTTGTCCCGCTTACCACCCTTGTCGTAGACGCCATCCACCCGCGTGAAACAAAGACCATAGGCCGGGTCTTTCTGCAAAGGCGACGGAGGGAGAATGAGATCCTTCTCGTAGAATTCGTGGTTTGACACCTCAATCAGCGATGGATCGCGCGAACGATAATGCCATCTCAGCATCCGACCCGGGAGGCCACGTGCCTCGCATAGGGTCAGGATACTTTCCATATCGATCACTCTTGCGGCGCCATCGAGCAGGTCGGGACCGACATTCTCGTCGTCGCCCTCCGTCTCATCTTCGTCATCGGCCATCAGACGGTCGAAGAAAGAGGACGGCGGGAGTTGCTTCTTGTCGCCGACGACTACGATTTGGCTGGCGCGAGCAATGGCGCCCAAGGCGTCTTCGGGGCGAACCTGCGATGCCTCGTCGATGACTAGCAGGTCAAAGGAAACAGTCCCTGGCGGCAGGAATTGCGCCACGGAAATCGGGCTCATCAGCAGGACTGGCTTAATTCGTTGAACGGCGGTGCCTGCCTTCTCAAACAATTTGCGAAGAGCCATGTGCGCGCCCTTCTTGGCGATCTCACCGCGAACGACCCCCATCTCGCCCATAGCGCCTCTCGGCACTTGCGCCAGATGGTTCGCAAGGACACTGGTTACATTGTCCTTGAAGTGCTGGCGTTCCAATTGGGTAAAGGTGGCGACCAAATCGTGGCGCCGTTCCTGATCGAGGCCGCGCAGGTCTGGGTATTGGGCAAGAGCCAGGCTCCAGACTCTCTCCGCACGGGCATAGCGCAATTCTACGCTCGCGGTTGCGGCGTTCAGATCGCCGAGGCGCATTCGCGCTTCCAACTCGGATAAGCCTGCCCCGATTAGCCTATTCTTAAGCCGAGCCTGCCTTGCCCATGATGGATAGAGATCCGTTGCTCCAGCCCACTCTTGTCCAAGATAAATCCGCGAACCACGAATCGGGCCCGGTTGGACGGCTGAGAGGGGTGCCCTCCTACAATTAAGCGTTGGCGCAGTTTCGTTTTCTCACCGGGACCGCGCCCGCGCCACACCCAAGGAGGGCAAGACAATCCTACAAGCCGCCAGTCTCTTCAATCAACTGCTGCACCACTTCCCCCGCAACGAGTTCGCCGCTCTCGTCAAGAAGCACGGCGCCGAACGCTCCGCCAAGGGCTTCACCTGCTGGACCCAGTTCGTTTCCATGCTCTTCTGCCAACTCGGCCGCGCCGACTCCCTTCGCGAGATCTGCAACGGGCTCAGTTGCTGCCTCGGCAAACTCGTGCACCTCGGCATCGCCAAAGCGCCCCGCCGTTCCACCCTTTCCTATGCCAATGAACACCGCCCTGCCGCCCTGTTCGAGGATCTCTTCTGGACCTCGCTGGCCCGCTTCCGCGACAGTGGGACCCTCGGCCCGCGTAAACACAAGTTCCGCTTCAAGAACAAGCTGCTCAGTCTGGACTCGACGACGATTACCCTGTGCCTGAACCTGTTTCCCTGGGCAAAGTTCCGTCGCGCCAAAGGCGGCGTGAAGGCGCATGTCCTCCTTGATCACGACGACTACCTCCCTGCCTATGTGCTGCTCACCGAAGCCCGCCGGAGCGATGTCAAAATGGCCGACTCCTTCCTGCCCAATCCCGGCTCCATCGTCGCCATGGATCGCGGCTACAACGACTACGCCCTGTTTGGCCGCTGGACGAAGGCCGGCGTCTTCTTCGTGACCCGGCTGAAAGACGATGCCCAGTTTGAGATTGTCGAGGAGCGGACAAGGCCGCAGAACAGCGCGATCTGTGTCGACCAGATCATCCGTCTCTCTTCGGCCAAAGGCCGCGCCGGCTGCCCGCATCTGCTGCGCCGTGTCGTGGTCTGGGTCCCCGAAAAGGACGATGTCATCGTCCTGCTCACCAACCATCTGGAGTTCGGCGCCACGACCATTGCCGCCATCTACAAGGACCGCTGGAAACTGGGCGTGTCCAGACAAGGACACATTGTCCAGTCGGTGAAAGACCGACCGGGGCCAAAAGACTCAGGCCTCGTAGCTTGGGAGGCGCCGTGGCGCGAAAGCAAGACGGCGGAGCCCTCCGACAACATACTCAGAAAGGAGTGTGCGCGACGCACCAGGTTGCAACGTAAGGTGAACGCAGACGTAGCCTCGTTACACGAAATTCCGGTGGCTGAGACGGTCTAGAACGTGCGAAAGCAGAAAGGGCTGGCCGAAATGAGTCCGATGCGGCGGCTCTCACCGGCGGGGTATCAGCGGCGACATGGTGTGAAGGACGATGTGGAAACTGGAGAAGCCCTCGGTGCCCGGCGAAGAAATCTCGTCGAGGAGATGCCGGCTATAACCGTGAGTGGGAAATGCAGGCATAGGCGCCAGGGTGGCGGATCGGGTCGTAGTACCGGTGATGGGCGTGCAGCAAAACGCGCCCGGAGGGAAGGGCCCGGACCGGTGAGTATTCCGTCCGTCAAGGAGAGGCAGGGGTGAGATGACAAAGGCACCCAGCAGTCTGCAGGAACTGAGACGGCGGATCTATCGAAAGGCGAAGTCTGAAACGACGCATCGCTTCTGGGGTCTCTTTGTGCACATCACGAAGATCGAGACCCTCGAAGAGGCTTACCGTATCGCCAAAGGGAACGGTGGTGCCCCGGGCATCGACGGCCAGAGCTTCCAGGACATTGAGTCCGCGGGGCAGGCCGCGTTTCTGGCGGCGGTGCGGGAAGAGCTCATCACAGGCAGGTACAAACCCATGCCGAACCGCCGGGTGGAGATCCCGAAGGGCAACGGCAAAGTCCGAATGCTGCAGATTCCCTGTATCCGCGACCGTGTGGTGCAAGGGGCGCTGAAGCTGATCCTGGAAGCAGTCTTCGAGGCGGATTTTTGCCCGAACTCCTACGGATTTCGACCGAGGCGGTCACCACATCGCGCGCTGGCGGAAGTCAGGCGCAGTGTGATGCGGCGCATGTCCACGGTCATCGATGTTGATTTGTCGCGCTATTTCGACACGATCCGGCATTCGGTGCTTCTGGACAAGATCGCCAAGCGGATCCAGGACCCACAAGTCATGCACCTTGTGAAGCAGGTGATCCAAGCCGGCGGCAAGATTGGTGTCCCGCAAGGGGGACCGTTCAGCCCGCTGGCGGGGAACATCTATTTGAACGAGGTCGACTGGTTCTTCGACACGATTCGGCGCAAGACGGCAGAAGGGGGCTACGAGGCGGTCAACTATCACCGGTTCGCCGACGATGTTGTGATCACCGTCAGTGGGCACCATACCAAACGGGGCTGGGCCGAACGGGCCCTGCAACGGCTCCGGGAACAGATCGCACCGCTGGGTGTGGAGCTGAACCAGGAGAAGACCAGGGTGGTGAATACGCTGAACGGGGAAGCCTTCGGGTTCCTGGGTTTCGACCTGCGCCGGGTACGCAGGCAAGACAGGGGGGGACATTTCATCCTGATGACTCCGAAGAAGAAAGCTCGCAAAGCAGTGAAGGCGAGGGTTCGCGAGATCATTGCGCGCGGGGGAGCAACCCCAGCGCAAGCACTGGTGAAGCGGATCAACGCCACGCTGGCTGGATGGGTGAACTACTTCAGAGTGGGTAACTCCAGTCGAGCCTTTAGCGAGGTTCGCGACTACGTCGAGATGAAGGTCCGGACACTGTTGACGCGGCGGAAACGGCGGCGAAAGCGGAGTGTGGGCTGGCGGCGATGGAGTAACGAATACCTGTACGACGTACTGGGGCTGTATTGGGACTGGAAGATCCAGCCGCTGCCCGGAGTCGGGCGGGGCGACGTGAAAATGGCCGGCGGTCAACAGGACTCATAACCCTTTGGACGAAATTCACTGGGTGAGCTGCTTGAGGGAAAACCTCACGAGCAGTTCTTATGGGGAGGGGCTGGAAACGGGCCGGGCAACTGAGCACCGCGCCAGTCCCTTACCCGACAATTGTTTTTCAAGGCGATCAAACAAAATTTGACAGTGAAGACCTTCGTTGGCACCAGCGAGAACGCTCTCCGCATCCAGATTTGGACAGCCCTGATCGCGCTGCTGTTGTTGAAGTGGCTGCATCACCTCTCCCGCGCCAACTGGTCCTTGTCCAATCTGGCCTCGTTGCTGCGGCTCAACCTGTTCACCTACCGCGAATTGACGAAATGGCTGAACGATCCGCTCGAAACCCCACCTCTGCCACCGCCGCCGCAGCAATTGACTCTCGCCCTGTGCTGACTTGGACAGGCTCAACCCTTGTAGAAAGGAGACCACCCCTCAGGAAACCAGCAGCTGCCGGTCAGGAACCCTTTGAATTCAACACTGGATGCGACGGGTCTGTCCTATCTTGGACAGCAGTGGCTCCAGCCATCCGCTCAAAGCGCGTCGCCATAGCTGCCAAATCTGCTGCTGCAAACTCGTTCTCGCCCAAAACGGCGGGGTCGAGATCGACAAGTTCCGTGACAGCCAGCACAGCGTTGCGGGCAGATGGCTCCGTCTCCCGTAGGGTCCGCAGCATTGACGCCGCCGCGCCTGGCTGGCTCGCGAGATCGATCGCCTTACCCCAAGGCATCTTCACCGACGCTTCGGACAAGCGAGCACACCAGTCGGCGATCTCCAACAATCTCGCAAAAGCGCTTTTCTCGCCGCGCCAGGCGCTGCCGAGAATACGGCTGCAATAGTCTTGATCGCTCTCCCAACCCGCTTTCAGCGTCGCTATCGCCGCGAGGCGATCAATCCGTTCCACCCGTTCCGCAGCGGTCTTAGGCAAGCCTTCACGCAACAACCCGCCCAGTTCACGTGATGCGCGGCGATAGCTACCACCCCAGCGTGCGAAGAATGAACGGGTGCCTGCCACCAGTGGCCCGCGCAGATGGCCGGTAGACGAGGAAAATGCCGACTCAACGAACACTGCGGTGGCTTCGTCGTGCGCTTTGCGCCAAGAGGCTCCCGCCTGCAACGCTTCACGAAGACGTGGTATGTCAGATGCGCCTAGAACTGCGCGGGCAATGGTGCAACCGTCGGCTGGCAATTTCTCTAGCCGTTCTAGGGCATCGGCGACGGGCGCAACGGCCTTCAAGGTGTTCGGACCGGCTATGCCGAGTGCTACGAAAGGAGTGCGCATCGAGGCGGCGAGGGCGCTGACGCTGTCGTGCGCGAGGGACAGCATGGAGGCAAGCCGAGCCAAGTCCACCGGCTGAAGGTCAAGATTGCGGGAACCCTCGAACGGATGCGACTCGCCTTGCTCGCCGACTCCCAACATGGCGCCGTAGCTGTCAATGGCCGCCAGTAGACTGGCCTCAGCCTCTCGCGAGATGGACGATAGGCATTCCGCCTTGAGGCTAGGAGGTGGACATCCACCGCCTATGAACAGGGATTGGCGACCGAGCACGCTGTAGGCTGTCTCACCTGTATTCCCGATGGGACGGTGCAATGCTGCCGCCAGATCATTTAGCCGGTCGCGGCTTTCTGCAAGGGAAGTTGACTCTCCGGGCACGCCAGGCACGGCGCTGGCTTGCGACAGAGTACGCGCCAGTTCTCCGAGAACGGATTTCTTGTTCGCGCTCCTGGAATGTAGTTCGAGGCAGACATCGCGCAGCCCCACCTTAACTAGCCGCTCATGCACCACCGATAGCGCAGCCATCTTTTCGGCAAGGAACAGGACCCGCTTGCCATCCCTAACCGCAGCCGCGACAATATTGGTGATGGTCTGCGATTTGCCCGTTCCCGGCGGCCCTTGGACCACCACATTACGCCCGGCGCGGACCTCCTCGATGACCTTGGCTTGTGAGGCGTCGGCATCAACCACGTGAAAGAGCTTTTCAGGCGGTAGCACCGCATCCAACCGATCAGTGGGCTTGAATAGCGGCTCTTCGGCATCGAAACGTTCGTAGAGCAATCCTCTTGTCAGCGCATGACCGGCTAGCGCGTCACCCTCCCAAGCACCGATGTTCAGATCGCGATACATCAGCAATTTGCTGAAACTGAAAAAACCAAGCTGGATGGCGTCCGGGGTGATTTTCCAACGGTCACGTGCGGCGATCATGGTCTCGACTCGTTCAAAATAGTCTGAGGGTTTCCAACCCTCGTTGACCTCTAGTTCGGGCAGATCGATTCCGAAGTCGTCTTTTAGCCTTTGCTGAAGCGGCAGATTGGTTAGCACATCTTCATCGCGGGCACGGATGTCGTAAGTTGAAGTGCGGGCATTGCGGCACAGTTTGACGGGAATCAGAACAAGCGGGGCCTCGCGCGGCAGTGTGGAGGATTTATCCTCATACCAAGTGAGAAATCCCAGCGCGAGGTAAAGCAGATTGACGCCGGACTCTTCTTCCGCCGTCTGAGCCTCCCGCGCGATCTTCAGAAGCTTCTTCTGAAGCGCATTCGGGCCAAGTCGGGTGTCGAGCTGATGGTCGGTATAACGTTCTTCATCGAAACCATGCTCGCCATCGTCGGCGAGAACCACTTGTTCACGATCCTCACTCTTATCTTGCCCCAACGCCGCGAACCGCATGGTCGTGCCGCCAAGCAGCAAGGCGTAAACATCGTCTGATCGCTCATTGACGATATTCAGGACGTTGCCGCGCGTGTTGGCGCGATTGACATGAACAAGGCGATTGCGTGTCCCGGTTTCGACCAACCGCTTTCGCGTATCATCGAACAACTTGATGATCGCCTGCCGGGCCAGCGAATCTCCGCCGCGTTCTCCTGTTGTTACCTCCGCCACCGAACCGCCCCTTGCTTCGATGCCGCCGAACACTTCATTGGCCACTTTTCGGTGCTCCCTTAGTCCCTGCTTCTCCTTTATCCGCACGTCTAGATTGCACGGAAAACCTTTCATATTCTTTCACAGAAACGACCACCACCACGCCGCACCCGTGCTTTTTGATCAGCACTGGTTTCGCACACGCGGTGTCAATCATCAGGCCGGAAACCGTGCAGCCTGGGAGCTGGGAGAGCCTGAGCGGACTCCATCGCGCAGGGCAGCACTTTGAATTCGAGAGCCAGCTCAGGCTCATTCAAGCGCTGCGCCCAAGTTGAGACTAAGCCCGCAACGCGCAGGCACGATATGTCCGCACCCCGCGCGCGGTCTTCCGTTCACCGGTAGGCCTCAACGCCGGATCAATCATGACGAGGACGCACCGCGCTGAATCCTGCCTGCTGCGGAGCGACTGTCCCATGAAACAATGGATCCGTTACCTCCACCCGAGGAAAATGACTTTGAGCTCCGACGAATACCCTGACGCCATGGATGCCGACCTTGTAGGAACATACCCGGCCCTCGTACATTCCGGGGGCGGTTACGTATGGGACGACGTCTTGGAGTACCGGGTCTGGTGCCATCCCGAGCGAGGAGCAGACGATCTCGAAGATGGGGACGACTACTATTTCGCTTTCCCAACCTATGCCCAGGCCTCTGAGTTTTCCGACCGCACCGAGGGGGCCGAAGAGCCGCTGGCACTCATACGGCAAGCCGAATACATTAACGAGCCGAGTCCAGGTGACTATCGCCACATAACAGAAGAGCGTGTCACCGAGTGGCCCGTCGAGTTTCTTAGTCGCCCTCGAAGAACTCCGAACACAATCCCGGACTTCCTGTCTCCGAATGCGCCGGAGAACCGGCTCGACATCCTCAGGGGATTGACTTGGAGGCGGGACAGTGGGGTGGGGCAGCCTGGACAGTGAGGCGGGAGGCGGGACATCCCTGATGTATACCTTCGGTAAATAACTGTAGCAACAAGACCTACAGCCCTCCTCAGATCTCCCTCCGCACCGTCGCCCGCGACGAATCGGCCCGGCATCTCCTCCGCCCATCACCCCGATCTACCGCAAAATCAACAAGATAACAGAGGTGCCTCTCCAAGGTAGGCTCGCTACTCTTGACGGCAAGGTCTGCAATCATGGCCACACGATGCCCGGTGGGACGGGTCAGCAGACCGCCGCGCCCTGTGGTGGGCGTCTGGCACCGGCTTCGTCCACAGCCGAGGACAGTCAAATCCCCAATACCTCCTCCTGCCCACCTGCCTCGCAACATGCCCCAATCCCCACGTTCCACGCCTCAGGACCGTGCCGTCCGAATCCCGCCAAACACCCCTCGTCGCCTCCATTTACCCTAGGGAGAAGAAAAGGCGTTAACGGCATTTAAAAATATTTGTAACTAGACTGATAACAGCAGGTTACAAACTTTTGAGTACCGGGAAATTTGGTAGGCGTTTACTAAACTGGGAATAGGAGATGATTTATGCGCAAAGACGCCACGGAGTCCGGGCAGAGGGCCGCTGACCCACTCGCTCGCCGCATCCAGGAGATGGATGCCAACTTGGACCTCAACTCGGCGGCAGAGGCCGGCTGCGCCTCGCACGAGATCCTCGCCCGCTTCCAGGGTCTGCGCCAGAACCTCCTCAACGAGTTCCGCCCACTCTCGCTCCATGAACAGATCGTGGCCGCTTCCATCACCACCGGCATCTGGAGCCAACGACGCTATCCGGCCTTCGAAAGCGGCTTGCTCGATGCCTACATCCGCGACCAGTGGGACCAGGCCGCCCCCGACTCTCGGGAAGCCGACCCGGACCGGCGCCTCCTCCGAGCCTTCCACTCGTTCACCGCCCACGAACAGACCACCCATCAAACCATGGGCAGCATCCAGCACCGGCTCCACGTCACCACCCGGGCCAATGCCGAGCGCCTCCTCCAGGCCCGCCGCCTCCGCGCCGCGAGCAAGCGCAAGGCCGCCCGAATCTCCGCTCGCGAGGCTGCAAGCCAGGAGCGTTAACTATGTCTACCAACACCATCCAATCCGCTCCGCCGGCTCCGTCCGCCCGCCGCCTGGCCGCCAACCGCGCCAACGCCCAAAAATCCACAGGCCCTCGCACGCCCGAAGGCAAGCGCACCTCCTCCCAGAACGCACGCAAACATGCTCCCTGTCCGTTCACCTTCCAGCTCCCGGCTCACTTCGAGCAGCAGTGGTTCCACGACGCCCTCCGCCGCACCGCCCCCTGCGTCGACGAGCGCGCCCGCCTGCTCCTCGTCAACCGCTGCATGCTCCAGGCCCACGAGGTCCGTTGGAATGCCCTCGAACGAACCCTCTTCGATACCGCCTGCGAGGAGACCGATGCCAGCACGGACCGGGTCGCCCTATGGATGGCCCAGCAGGCGGCATACGCCAAAGGGCTCCTCTCCTACCATCGCTGGATCGCCGGCCGCGTCACCCAGGTCGAACGGAGCCTTGCCGCCCTGGCCGCCAATTCAGCCGGCGTGGAGAACAGCATCGAACAGGCGGCGCCCAAAACAATGGCCGCCGGAGCCGCAGGTGGAGGCTCCACATTCTCGAATCTCTCACCGTCTCACCTCGGGCCGGACAGCGTGCTCCCGGTCACCTACGGCGAAGATGGCTGGAGCTACGGCCCCCTCTCCGGAGCCTTTTGCCGGCGAGTTGGAGCGCCCCAACCCCCGCGCCCTCCACAGCCGCCCAAGCCTCCAGTGGTCCGCCTCATCCGAGGCCGTTATCGCCTCTACCTCCGCTGCCCCCCGGCCCCGGAACCGGCAAACGAAGCCGTTGCCTCCGATCCCAGGCACGAGATGTCTACCGGGAATCCGGAACAAACCCAAATCGCCGGCAGCACCGAGCCCCAGCGGCCGGAAACCCAACTGCGCACTTCCGGCAATCAAACCCAATACGCCGAAACGGCCACAACCCTCACAGAGTCACCGTCATTTGGGGAGAACACCCCTCCAGCGGACAGCGTGACATTCCACCTGGGCTTCAACACCACTGCGGAGCCAGTCAACCCCGCCCGCAATCTCGCGGAACAAAGCCGAACCACCACCGCGTTCGCCGAAGCCCGCAGCCTCTCGTCAGCCCAGCCAGCGGACTCGTCAACCAGCGCCTTCCAACCAATCGAACCCACCGCCCCAAGCGGAACTCCGCCGGCGCCAGACCCCGACGAAGCGGCCCACAGCCCACCCGCTCCGGCCGCCTGACGCGACAACGAACCCATCTGCCCGGGCGCCCGCGTCCATAGCTCTTTGCCTCGAAAATAGCCCCGGGTCACGGCCTACGCGTGGCCGGGCGTGGTCTTTGAAATTCGCATATTGAGTTCACCTCGCGTGGATACCAGGCACTCCGGGGCATTGAGGTGTTTCGAGGCGGGTGGGTCTGTCGTTTGCTGTTTGGGAGAGTTCCTCCAACGGCGGCAGATCCACCTCCAGGCGGCGTAACTTCCTCAGGTGGTGCTGGGTCACCTTCGCACGTTCCCTTTGCTGCATCTGTGCCATGCCTTCGCCTGTTTCCGCCAGGATCCCGGCCGCGGTTTCTTCCTTGATTCCGGGGATCGTCTGCAGCAGTTCGTACTCACGCTGGAGCGGCTGGAGCTTCTCCAGGATCCGCTATTCCAGTTCCGGCATCTGCTGTTCCAGAAACACCATGCGATCGATGCTCTGCTGCATCATCCACCGGTCGTGATCGTTCAACCAGTGCCCACCGTTGAGCAGCATGTTGAAGGGGAGTACCCACAAAAGTCCCCACAGTCGGACCATTCCAGCAAGATTTACGGGGGGGAGAACAACGCCAAGTCGTTGAAAAGATTTGGCTCCCCGAGAGGAACCCTGTTCCGAACAGGCGTTTGGAGAACTGGAACGGTGCCGTTTTCTCCGCCGTGTTAACCACTCGGAGAGATTTCGAAGTCGCGAACTTCCCCTTGATTTTCGGCTTTCAAAGAACTCGATTGCCGCGGGGCATTGTACACCAACCCCGTTCGGTGGCAAGCGAGCGACGTCTTTGCCAGAACTGAGCGATCGAGTAGTTCTCGACGGACCGTCGGAAGTCCAGCCCCGTTCTGCGACTGCAATAGGCGTTTCAGATCCGAACTTCCAGATGCGGTTTCTGTCTCGGTCGTGCTATGTGATACACTTTAAAGCTTCTTAAAGCAACGCTCGGGAGAGTCCTCCGGCGGGACTACCGGGGGCCTTGTGGTGAAGGTAAGTCGCGAAGCGTGAGGGCCAGCGCCCAAGCGCTCAAAGCGACCATGAAGGAGAACGCTCGCATGAACCCCAACGACGCGCCCCAGAGACCGAAGTCGAAGGCGAAAGTGATAGTAGCCATCGCCGCCCTCACCTTCCTGGTTGCCCTCTTCTCTTGGTGGTCTGCTCGTCGTGACCGAGTGGGGACGTTGAGGAGCATCACCATAGCCCAGTACGGCGACGTTTTTCTTTATGCACCACTGTATATCGCTAAGGACGCCGGATTTTTCGCCCGCAAGGGGCTCGACGTTTCGCTGGTTAGCACAGGCGGCGACGAGAAGACTTGGGCCGCCGTCATAAGCGGCAGCGCAAGCTTCGGAGTAGCCGATCCAACATTCGTTGCCATTTCTGACAGCAGGGGGCAACCGGGTCGAGTCATCGCTTCAATCGTGAATGGCGTTCCCTTCTGGGGCGTGACCTTAAGGCAGGATATCAAGCCGTTCTCCGGACCGCGTGACCTCGATAGCCATACCGTTGCAACCTTCCCAGCTCCGTCAACGGCGTACACGCTCCAGCGCAAGATGTTCATGCAAGCCGGCCTGAAACCGATGATTCGTGAAGGCGCATTTGGCACGCTTCTTACGATGCTCCGAGCGGGCCAAGCCGACATCGCGCTCGAACTCGAACCGAATGTCTCGCAAGCGGAGCCGGAAGGCGCACGCATCGTCTACTCGATGCCAGAAGTATATGGGGACTTTGCGATTACCGGGCTCACAGCCACACCGGAGTCTCTCGCACGAGATCCGGAGCTGGCTCGCAGCGTCGTCTGTGGCCTTCAGATGGCTCTGGACTATGCCCATCGCCAACCGGAGGCGTCGCTGCAGATCCTGACCAAGCGGTTCCCTGAGATCAAGCCAGCAATTGCGAAGTCCGCGTTCACCCGTCTGCTTGCGACAGGAATTGTCCCCAAGAGTGTAGTTGTTCAATCCACGGCATGGGAGAAGGCGATCGGCCTTCGAGTTGAAGTCGGAGACCTCACGGCCGCGAAATCTCTCGCCTCCTACGTGGACAATACCTTCTCCGACGGCGCAATGAAAAGTTGCCACATTGACTAGACTTTCTTGCCAGAGTCAGCGATCGGCGGG
Source organism: uncultured Paludibaculum sp. (assembly GCF_963665245.1). Lineage (NCBI taxonomy): Bacteria > Pseudomonadati > Acidobacteriota > Terriglobia > Bryobacterales > Bryobacteraceae > Paludibaculum > uncultured Paludibaculum sp. The sequence goes on along the minus strand of NZ_OY762267.1, from coordinate 1,084,087 downwards.
GCGTAGCTTGGGCATGGAGGAATACCAATGAAGAGAAGCCACGAAGGGCCAAGCCGGAAAGCGAAGAAATCCAAGATCGTGGTCATGACCGACCATTTCTTGTACCTGCCCCTCTATTACGCCTCGTTCAAGAACTACTTCGGCTTCCTGCCGCCAGATCACAACATAAGTATAGTTCCCTCTATTGATCGGACAGACGTATCAGCCTTTCGCATGCTCATGGATGTTACATCGGAGGAAAACCGCGAGATTGACTTTGCTGTTGCTGACCCTGCCTGCATTCTCGACTCGAACTCCGGGGTTGGGCCAGCTCCAGTGATTCTGGCAGAACTAATCAGTAACACGGCGTTCTGGGCCATCGACAGGCGGAGCCGACCAATTTCTTTCATAAAAGATATCGCAAGTTTTGATCGAATAATCGCCTTCCATCCCGGCACCACTTCATTCGGAATCGCATCCAGGATCTTTCGAGATGCAGGGAAAGCCGAGGCCATTAAGCGAGTCCAGCCTGGACAAGAATTGGTAGCACTTAAGGATAGTAAGAAGGGTACCATCGCCCTCTCACCGGACATCTTGGGTATCGATCAGCTTGTTTCGAACCACGCTGAGTACAATATCGACTTAGCCTTGGGTACGACTCCTGAGTACAACAGTGTCCTGCTCACGGGGCTCATCACACGCAGCGATATCGCCGCGCAATACCCAGAGCTTGCGCGCGGACTTCTAAAGGCCCTGCAGCAATCGTTATTGTTGATCAAGCAGCGCACTCCGGACGTGGTCCGGTATGCGAATGATCGCTTCTTGGGCTATGGCGAGGATCACGTCGTCCGTGCCCTTCACCGGACAGATGAGTGTCACGTGTTCCCGACGACGATAGAGGTCAGCGAGGCGCATTGGATGAACGCTGCTCGCGTGGCATCTGATGCAAAGGAAGGAGGCCAATGGGACGCAAGCGCTCAGTCGGAAGCATTGAGGCTCTACCAACAATCGATCCTCCCTTACAGCCACCTTGCGAAGTCTGCTGTCCATGAGATCTATTCTCGGGTAGCAACAGCTCTGGAGACAGAGCCGGCCAAGACATCGATCACCAAAGATCTAGTAGCGCCATTGTTCTGGCTCGCCGTAAGTGCTGTTGTGACGAAGTGGCTCCACTGGTCCGCGCCGGTCGCCCTTGGTTGCGCGGTTCTACTTGGCATCAGTGTGGCTCGCCTTGCCGGCTTCGCCTTTCGCAGCATGGGATGGTTCCTGCATTGGTTGGTCGTTACCGCCACATTTGTGCTGTTTGCCGGATGGCAGAGCTTCGGCTGGAATAGGGATTTAGTTTTAGGCGTAATAGCTACCTTGGTGGTTGGCGAGCTGAGCTTTATCCACGCGGAATCAAAGAAGAAGTGATCTGGAGAACAAAACTTGCTCGAAGGACAGGACATCGTCGCAGACAATCTCGGGAAGGTCTTCTCCAACGGTAGCGAGAGTCTCACCGCGATAGATTCAGTGAGTTTTACCTTAGCTCGTGGGCGATTCTTGTCGATCGTTGGCCCAAGTGGATGCGGCAAAACGACACTTCTTCGCATGCTCGCAGGACTTATGGAGCCGACAACTGGAAGCGTGCAGCTGGCACCCGAAAGGGTGAAAGCCGGAGTCGCCTACATCCCTCAGTCCTCGATGCTGCTGCCGTGGAGGACACTTCTCCAGAATGTCGCGCTGGGCCTGGAGCTCAAAGGGCCACTCTCCTCATCCCGAGTCGAGAAGATCGTCGCGGAGATCCATCGTTACGGCCTGGGCGGATTTGAGAATAGTCTGCCCAATGAATTATCCGGAGGGATGGCGCAGCGGGCGGCGGTGGTCCGGGCTCTCGAAAGCCGTCCACACATTTTGTTCTGTGACGAACCCTTCTCGTCCATAGACTTTGTAACTAGGCTGAGTCTGAATACGCGGTTCAAGTATATGTGTCGAGTCCAGACAATAACGACGGTATTTGTCACTCACAACATCGAGGAGGCAATTTTTCTTGGCGATGAAGTAGCCGTCATGAGTGGTAGGCCGTCACGCATCGTCGCGAGGTATGAACCTCACCTTTCAATAGGCAGTGAAGATGCGGTCGAATGCAGAAAATCGCCCGAATTTTCTGATCTCTTCGTGCGGATCTGGAGGGACCTAATCAATGGCAAAGAAGTTAATTAATCGGGTCTTTGTCCTTCAGGTTCTGATTTGCATTATTGCTTTAGTAGCATGGGAAGCCGTCGGTCGTCAATCGAAGGCAGCGTTTTTCCTTGTGGGATCACCGTCCGCCGTAGGAGCGGAGTTTTGGAAGCTCCTGACGATGGAAAATCTCGCTTCTCACTTTGTCGCAACTGGCAGTGAAGCCGTGATCGGATTGTTGATCGGTACCTTTCTCGGCGGGGCTATCGGCCTGAGTCTTTGGTATTCGGAAACAGCTGCCCTTATTGCAAGGCCCTTCATCATTGGTCTCGGTACGCTGCCAATATTTGCCTTTGCACCGCTCATGATTGTCTGGTTTGGAATCGGATGGGGCATGAAGGTCGCTCTTGCTGCCTTCTCTACCGTATTTGTCGCCTTCAACCAGTCTTATCGAGGCGCTACACTCGTTTCGGGCGAGTACGTCGACGTGCTGAAGGGTATGGACGCGTCTCGCCATCAGATTTTTCTTAAGGTCATCGTTCCAGGGTCTTTGGATTGGGTTCTCAGTTCGATGCGACTCAATGTGGGGTTCGGACTCTTGGGAGCGTTCATCGGCGAGTTCATTGCGGCTGACCGCGGCCTCGGCTACCTCATCCTTAGGGCCGGCGGACTGTACAACATCCCAAGGGCCTTCGCTGCTGCTATCGGTATCACCGTGCTAGCTTTGCTGTTGGATGCCTGCGCGAGATATATCGAAGGGCATCGTCACAGTCTAGTACAAGTTCTGAGTGTCCCATCGGTAATCTGGAATCGATAAGCAGGCATGGATCGACTGGCTCGACAGGCTCCTCGCTCCAAGCCGATTTGATCTTCCACGGCTTCAAGGGTTTCCGTATAGGAGGATGTATCCCAAGGTCGCACCGCTCGGCGTCTTCACCTTGAGTACGCCAGCCCAGCCGGATGGGCTCGTGGCGGCCATCAGTTCGCCAAATCGGTAGCCATTGCCGGAGCCGCCCGCTACAACGAGTTCACCGTTGGCGGTAAGTTCGAGGAGCGTACTGTCGCCGAGGTTGGACCCGGGGCCATGGATCTTCAGCGGCGAGGTGACGCCGTCCGTGGCGGCGATCACGGTTGGGCCGGCGCTAATGCCGGAGGCGACATGTGGCGTCTGGGAGGCGCAGGTCCTGGCGTAGGCTTTCTGCGGATCGTTGCCTTGCTGGAGGCAGGCGCCCCAGAGGTGGATGTCGCCAGCGGTCCAGTCGTCGCCGTTTCCGGCGTACTGGCGGACGACGATCCAGATGCCCGTCTGTCCCGACGCCAGTGTCCCGGTGATCTTGCAGCGCTGCCAGGAGGTCGTCAGCGTGACCTGCGTGGGCCCGGCCAAGTACGCTGCGTAGGAGTTGTTGACGATCGCCAGGGAGACCTTCCGTGTGCCGGAGGCGACGCGGGCCCAGATGTAGAAGGTGTAGGTGCCGCCATCAGCGACTCCTGCGATCTGCTGCTGGATGACCGGTGTATCGGTCACAGCGGTGATCACGTCAGCGGTTTGGTTCCCATCGGGCGCGACGATGCTGTTTGACGTCACTGAACACGATCCGCCGTTCTTATCCCAGGTCGCAGAGGCGAAATCCTCGGAGCGCTTCGCCATGTTCTCCAGCGGGCCGCCGATGGTCTGGTGGGTGCCGCAGTCAATGGGTCCGGTGAAGTGCTCGCCCGCGCGGTTGGCCGGGACATAGCCGAGAGCGTTGGTGATCTCGCCGGCTTCCGGAGGGCTTGCTGCGATGGTCACGCTGACACGGTCATTCGCGGGGTCATCTGCTGCTGCAAGCGAGACGCGGGTACCCTGGACGAGGTTGAGCGCCCGTCGCGTGCCGACATCAGAGCCGTCCTTCTGGACCTTGTACGGCAGCTCGCCGCTCACGATGTCGCTGGCGGCGTGGGTGTGGCCCGGCAAGTCAGTCGCCGCCAGATTGGCGCCGGCGGTCACCCGCCCCTTGGCGTCGACGGTGACTTTTGGATAGGTGCCCGGCGACGCCCCTGACTGCGCCATCGACAGCAGGCCCGCGTCGACAGCCAGGCCTCCGGCAGCGTCGACCTGCACGATACCTTTGTTCCCGTAGCCGGCGTCCGGATAGGAGAACGTCCCGAAGGTCTGCCCGGGCGCGAAGTCGATGATGGCGTCGGCGGCGAGATGGTCATTGGCGTTGAGTGCGACGCCCAGGTCTCCGGAGCCGTCGGCCTTGCGCCATTTCATAGCTCCGGTGTTCGGCAGGCGGACCAGCCCTGTGGCCGCCTTGTTGCCGGAGCCGAGTTCCGCTCCATCGACGAAGCTCTTGAGTCCCGTGATGGTGACGGGCCCGTCCTTGCGGACGTAATTGCGGTTGGAGGCAGTGCCGAGATCCTGCTCGACGGCAATGACGGCTTCCTGGAGGGCCTCGATGTAGGCTGCGACCATGTTGGCGCGCACCGTGGCTCCGGCGGTGTGCTGCGCGGCTACCGTCCCGAACGCTCCGCGCTGGCAGCCGGTGAACTGCGCTGCGGTCTTGGCGGTGTAGACGATCAGCTCGTCGTCGATGGAGAGGATCCCGTACACGTCCGCGAAGCCTGTGCCGGCAGACTCGACGCTGATGGTCGAATCGTTGGCCTGCACGAGCATCGTCGTGATCGTCTCCATCGGCTTCGTCGAGAAGGCATCGGCTGGCGAGAACAGGCTCGATGCGTCGTCGATCGCGGTGGGGAATCTAGGCATTTAGTCTCCTGGCATTGGCCCGGAACGTGTTCATCCGGCTGCTCGGCTCCGGCGCGTAGGCGACGGCGATGGGCGCCTCGGGCGACCTGGCGGCACGCGGGCGATGATAGCTGGCGAGAGTGGCTGTGGCCTGCGACGAGACCTCCAGCGGCACGGGCCGGGAGTTCAAGCAGAATTGATCGAAGGCCCAGAAGCAGAAGGAGTACAGCCCGCGGTTGCGCCACATGCCATAGGCCTCGCGCATCGGCGGATCGGGCGGACCGTAGATGCCGGCCAGATACATGCACTCCGATGCCGGGCGCCCGAGCTTCAGCGGAAACTCAAGCGTCTGCCGCATCAGGCGGGCGTTCTTCTGCCAGATGTCGTAGTCGAAGCCCTCCGCGCGGAAATACTTCACGCCGTAGGCCGAGGTCTTCCATTCGTTCGGCAGGTTCACGTGGAAGTTCAGCGCGCGGAAGGCAGGATCGGGTGCCGGCTTCCCCTGATTGGCGTCGAGCGGCCAAAGACATTCGAAGACTGCCGACGGATGGAAGCGGCGGACGTAACCGATCACCTCGGCGCAGTACTCCCAAATGCGATCGCGCAGGAAGTCGGCCGCCGCGATGTCCTCGTTGGGATCGTCTGTGTCCGCGAGGAAGTGGTGCAGTGGCCGCCCGTAGCGAGCCTGGAAAGCCGCCTTCGTATCGTCGTCGTAGAACGGCATGCCGGAGGCGTTCGGGAAGTACCACCACTGCGTTTCGCCGAACTGCAGGACGATGGGCAGTCCCGCCGCCGCGAGCTCATCGGCGCACTCCTTGTACATCTGCTTGAGGTAACTCCGCACCCGGGGTCCGAAGTGCAACTGCGTGGAGGGCACGGGCAGATCCACCGGCGCGCCGTCCCAGTAGCGTGCGGCCATCTCTACGGGTGGCCGGTAGCACTCCATGGAGAAGGCGAAGCTGGCATCGATGCCGGCTTGCCTGAACTCGCGGGCGAGGTCCCGGATCCAGTTCCGCGCCCCTTGCGTCATCACCGGTGAGATGGTGTCGATCATCTCCCAGTCGCCCTCGGCGCCTGATTGGTCGAGCGGCGGCTCGCCATGCGTGACGCTCATTTGCGAGCTGGCCGTGATCGTGAAGGTGTAGCTCGGAGCGCGGGACCGGATGTGGACCGAGGTGGCATCGCTCGTACACCAGACGCCCGGAAACGTGACGTTGATCATGGCGCGGAGGTGCGCGGCGATGTCCTTCGTCTTGAGGCCCGCGCCTGGCGAGAAGTAGAGCGATGTGCCGGAGAGATTGACCCACAACGGTTCGTCAGGCTCCCACGCCCCGATGCTCACGGTGCAACTGGGATACGTCGCCTCCACACGCCGCCGCTTGTTATTCCAGAAGACGCCCATGTAGACATCGGCGTGGCCCCGGAAGCCGAGGCGATCCAGATGCCACACGTGCCAGGCAGGCGGCTTCTTGTAGCCATGGTCCGTATCGAAGTCGATCGCGAGTGAGACGTCGCTGTAGACGCTCGGCGGTTCTGGAGGATCCTGCGGCACGAGCGGCCACAGGTAGTCTAAGTAGAAGTAGTAACCGGTGCTCGATGGGTGTTTCTCGAAGAGCGCCTGGATCTCGACAGTGTGCGTGCCGGCTGGCAGAGCGCCGGCCAGCTTCCGCATCGCGGCGAGGCCGTTGTAGTCGTTCAGATAGAGATCGTGGACAACCGGCGCGCCGCCGTCGATCGTCACCTGAATCCGGCCCGCGTCACGGCCGAGCCACGTGCCGAGATAGAGATCGTGCTGACCCGAACGCGAGTACCGGATCGTCACTTGGCGCGTGTCCTGCGCGTTGTTGGGCGCGCAACGCCTGGCGTGACCCCGGGACCACCACTGCGTCGGCCACGCGGCGCCGTAGCTGTAATCCTCCCAGAAGCCCTCGTACCGGCAGCGACCATCCGACTCCTCGATGCGGGGGGCATCGCCGCCAACCTTCAGCGTGCGATCGCCGGCGACGGTGATGTTTGAGACCTTCACCTGCCACTCGATGTCAGACCGCGTGCCGGTGATGGTGGAGATGCGTTGGATGCGCGTGCCGGCCGCCCAGGCCTGCGGCACGGACGAATCCTCTCCGCGGCGCACGAGAACGCGGTAGTACCAAGTGGCCGGATCATCCGGGTCGGGCTTGGACAGACCGAAGTTGGCGAGGCACGTGATGCGCTCCTCGGCTGCGGGCGTGCCCACGTAGTACTTGAGGCCGGCGAGCATTGCTTCGGCATCCGTGGCCTGCCACTCCTCTTCAGTGCCCGCCGCGGAGGCTGAAGCGGCCGCACTCAGAAGCCCGCCCGCGGCCAGACCGTATTCGACATCCTCGAATCGAGGTGCGAATGTCAGATGGGCCGAAACGATGTCGTTGGCGGGCACAGCGACGAGGGTGTTGCGGTCTCCATTCCGGTAGCCGGAGAGCGACGCGAAGGGAAAGTTGAAGCGGTACACCCGGTTGTTGTCCGCGCCCTCCACTCGCATGTCGCGCGACGTTGGACCGAACGCTCCCTCCGTGTTCTCAGGGCGCACGATCTGGTTGCCGCCGTCCACGGAAACGCGCACAGGGATGCCGTTGGCGTCGCGCCCGTACTCGCCCAATTGCCCAATGAGCCGCAGTTGGAGCGCTGCGGAGGTGTTCGTCATTGCGAACCCCTCTGCCGCCAGACTGCTGGGCTGATCTCCGTAGTCCGGGAGCGGGTGATCCACTATCCGATCCTTCAACACCCGCCCGAAGTGCCGCGCGCGTGGAAGCACCCGGCACTGGATGTTGTACAGCTTCCCGTAGTGCGGCTTCTTGAAGTAGGCGGTGAAGGCGCCGCCCCCGGCTGCAATGACCTTGACGACCTCGTCATTGGCACTGCCGATGTCCACGCCCACGTAGTCACCGGCGCGGATCTCGGCGGACGAGGAGACCTGCGCCGTGTACACCCCGGGCACGAATCGGCTCAGGGTGGCAGGTGCCGAGCCGCTGTTCGTCGAGACGGTCACCGGGCCATTCACACCCGTCTCGAGGCTGACGGTGATGACGTTGCCCGACGCTGAGCACTCCACCAGGTAGCTGGAGATGCCCACCATCGACGCCAGGCGAGAAGCGATGTCCGCGGCATCCGTGGCTCCGTCTTCGCGAATCCCGGCGCCGCCGCTGTTGACCAGCAAGTAGTGCCAGAAGTTGGGATCGTCCTGCCACCAGATGGCCTGTTCACACGACGGCACGTCAGCCGCGCCGATGTTGTTGAGCAGGTGCGTTTCCAGATTGCAGAACGCAATGGCCTCCGCTGATGTGCACGACCACCGCGTGCCCATGAAGTAGACGTAGGCCGTATCGGTCAGTCCGGGAGTGGCCGCGCCCACCATTAGGTCATCCAGCGTCGCGCTGTCGCGATCGCAGATCGAAAAGCCGAAGGTGCCCGGAGTGAAGCCACCGGAGAGGACCTGCGCGTGGCTCATCAGCGGGACTTCGTAGATGTCGCCGGCGCCCGAGGTGATGGTCAGCTTGTCCCATCCGACCGAGGCGTAGCGGACGCAGTCGGGCCGGACGTTGCCCTCCTCGCCGTTGACGCGCAGGACTTCCAATTCGAACTGCAGGGTCAGCCCGGAGAGGTCCGTCACCGGCAGAGGCTTCAGGCGTAGGTGATTGAAGTAGTCGTAGGCCGAGAAGAGTTGGACGTTAGCGAAGTCCTCGGCCGCCTGGAAAATGCCGGAGATCTGGAAGCCGGTCGAGGTGGCGTCGTGGATCGTGGTTGTGGCGGCACGGCCGGAGAAACCCTGAAGCTGGACGGTGCGGGGGGGATCGAAGACCAGGAGTGGATCGACGGGCATGGCTACGTTTGGATGACGACCGTTAGATCAGACCCGGCATCTGGCGCGGCGACGGCCAGGATGTCGAATGCCAGATCGTCGCCCTCCAACAGCACCGGAGTCGGCCAGATGCTGGGTCGGAGGCGTTCGCCGTCCGCGTGGTCCTTCGTGACGATGGCGTCGAACGTCTGGTTGTCCGGATCGGCGGTAATGACCTTCACATACTCTTCATTCGCTCCGCCAGGGTCGAGGAAGAGAAACTGCCCCGCCGCCAACCCCAGGCGGTTGGCTCCGTAGGAGGCAGTCTGAAGCGTCTGGGGAGCAGGGTTTGCCGTGGCAGCTTGGGCCAGCGCGAGGCCGTAGTCCGCGTAAGGCAGGCGTCGCGACGCGGGCAAGCCATAGCCTTCGTTATTGACCAGGAAATCGTAGGTGTTCTTGTAGGCATCCGGCAGTGCCTGCGCGATGCCCATGTATTCAAGGGGCTCCCACGTCGCGCCGTCATCCCGGCTGATCTTCACGAGGAACGCTGATTGGCCGTCGGTCGTGCCTTGCTGGAGGTAGGCGTAGATGCAGCGGATCGAGGCGGCGTCCTGGACCTTGAGTGGGATGACGACGTTTTCCTGTACCGAGAGCGGGCCCGGCACCTGGAACGTGTAGGCGCCACCGTTGCAGGTGCGAAGGCCCGGCATGTAAGGCTCGTTGTGACGGGAGAGCGGGAACACCGTGAAGGGCCCGTAGCCGAAGTGGTTGGCCACGCCCGCAAGTGCGGCGACGAGACAGGCACTCGGAAGCTTCGCCTCGATGCGTGCCGGCAGCCCGGGCGTCCGGAAGAAACCCTTGCGGACGCTGAAGGTGAATGTCTTCTGGTCCAGCTTGTAGACGCGGATCCCGGCGAGATGCGCGGACCGCATTGTGCCGAAAGTGGCTTGGCCCTCCGGAACCCCTGTATACGCACGCTGGAATACGAAGTCGCCCGTGGGAACGACATCGCCCGTGGTTCCCGGCCCGACGATCTGCGCGCATTCGTAGGACCGCCGACCCGGGTTGTTCGGATCGGCCGACTCGTCGTTGAGCACCACGAAATCGCCAACGCGGAACACCCGGCTCGTATCGGGATTGACGGTGCAGGAGACCGTCGCAGGATCGGTGGCGGCATCCATGTCGGTGTCGATAGATGCCCACAAATCCGTGGTTAGTTCGTCGACGTAATACAGCGCCAGGGTGATCTCGTGCGCTCCGACGATGTTCGAGTTGCCCGAGGCATCGGGAGCGACCGACATGTCGTCCATGGCAAAGGTGCCGTAGTCGCCGAGGCGCGGCGTGCCAGTGAGAACGCCGGGGACGCCGGTGTCGATTAGGATCTCTTCCGGCACCTGGTCCGGCACGACATCGGCGGGCTTCGGACCGGAAACCAGGTCGTACATCGAGTCCGTGGTCGTGCGGCCCTGGATGTCGATCGAGTAGTCGCGGTTCAGACGCCAGGAGGTGACCCGGAACTCGCCGCTCCCGCTCGGCATATCCGGGTGCGTCATGGAGCAGACCATGCCTGGTTCCGTGTTGAGTGCCAGGACAGTTGTCTTGAATGCCACTTGACGGGCCTTCTTCCACTCGTCCGCAGTGATTCCGCCCAGTTCCTCACGCAGCCGCGCGGCCACGATCCGGCCGACCTGCGACTTCGACGAACTCCCGGAAAGGTTGACGCTCGACTTCAGGAACAGCGGTCCGGCGCCGCCACCGATCAGGTTGGCGTGGTCAATATCGTAAACGGCGACCGAGTTGGCGACGAACTCAAAATCCTCGTCCGCGAAGTTGGCGGTCAGGTGATTGAAAGATGGCTTGAGCGGCGCCAGTTGCAGGCTCCGAAATAGGATGTTCCCTTCGGTGAATGCCTCGACCGTCGAGGAGTTCACGCGCACGCCGATCTTGAGCTTGCCGAAGGCGAACGTGTAGTAGCCCAGGCAGTTCATGAGCACTTCTTGGAGCCAGTCCCGGAGCGGTTTCTCTTCCTGGATCACGCCGCGGAACTTGAACTGCAACTCGGTGCCGGTGCCGACGAGCTTGGACACCAGCTCGTCGCAGATGGAGGCGGCCGCGATGGCAGCGTTCACGTCGAAGAACGTCTCGGCCAGATCGAGCTGCTGCGTAGTGGCGGACTCACCCAACCGAATGCCCCGTGCGCGGAGGAGCATGTTGATGGCGATCCACACCGGGTTGGTTAGCGGCGGCCCCCAGACGCGGACGCCGGGCGAGGTCCAAACCCAACCTTTCATGCCCAGCGAGACAACGGCTTCCATCTGGTGCTCGCCGGGCCGGGAGAGTTGGAGGCCCTTGGCGTCGGAGCGCCGGATCACCAGAAATGCCGTGCCCGCGGCGAAGTTGTCCTTGTATGTGGAGTTGCCGGCGAAGACCTTGCGCCAGTCGCCGCCGGTCTGATTGCCGGAGTGGTCGAGCGAGAACCAGTCCTGCGCGCCGGCCGGATCAGAGCCGAGCACCTGGCGCAATCCGAAATTGCCGGGGTAGCCGTGGTGGTACTGGCCGTCGAGCTTATGGCCACTGCCAAAGGCTACCAGCGGGCCTTCCCCGACGATGCCCAGCGCCTCGTAGAAATCGCTCTCGTCACGCCCGGCGGCGATCTTGCAGTTCACCGGCATGGCGGAGTCGGTGTAGATCTCCGGCAGGACCTGGTCGTAGATGGAATCGGCCACGAGCGAAACGCTGGTGAGCGGCGAGCGTCCGAAGCCCCAGGTTCCGGTGGAGTTGTCTTTGATGCGGACACTCTGCGGTTCCGCGAGGATGCCGCCGTAATAGCGCTTCATGCCGTGCGCCAGGCAGCCGTTCTCGGTCTCGTAGCCCTTGTCGCACTTCGACGCGTCGGCGTTCGGGAAGTGGACCAAGTCGAGAGCGCCGCCAGTCGAGTATGGGCAGGCCTGGGACTTGAAGGGCTTCCAGCAAGTGCGAGAGATTTTGCGCGTGGGATACGGCAGATTCAGTTCGTACAGTCCGTCCGCTGCGGTGACGCGGAACTCCGGGCCGGCGTCGCAGGCCCAATTGACGATCTCGCCCCTCCAGAGATCGACCTTGATGCCAGTGCCGACGTGGAAGAGGGAGAACTCGAGGGCGGCTCGGTACAGGTCGACGTCGTTGGCCAGGTCGCGCATGACGCGGTCGGCGTTGCCGAACGAGAACTGCGCCTCGTCGGCCTCGTTGCCCATTCCCTGCGAGATGCCGTCGAACTCCAGCAGGCGTTCCCGGTAGAGTTGGCCGCCCACCGTACAGCGGCGGTCGGACAGATGAATTGCGGGATACCCCGGCTCAAGCGGCTGGATCTTGACGAGCGGGATGATCTGCTGGACCTGCGACAGCAAGGCATCCTTGAGCGTTTGCGGCGGGAAGCGCGCGACCGTCTGATTCAGCGTATACGCGGGTGACGAGGACGGGATCTCGATGAGGGTGACGCCGAGTGCGCACACGGCGTCGGTAAGCATCTCCCAGGAGAGCGGCTCGTTGGCGAAGCGGCAGGTGTAAGCCGTGGTGCCCAGGCCGTCGTCGTTAGGCGCGTTGTAGGTGAACGCGCCGTACGGACCGTACTTCGTCTCCCAGAAGTTGCGCAGGGCGATTCGGTCAGGATCGCGCAGCCAGGCTCTGCGAACGGTGAACCGCTTGGCGCCCGTACCGAGCAAGAATCGCTGTTCGATCTTCGCGTTGCCGGAGCCGAACTGGTGCACGACAACCTCGTGCGCCTGCGCGCGGCCGTGCGGGTAGTCCGGTACGAGCGGAAACACTCCTGACGGCACGATCTCCGGAACCACGATGTTGCCGATGTAGTCAGGCACGAATCAGCGCTCCTCGACGCGGACCATGAATGAGCGGTCCTCGGTGCGGCCACCGGTCGTCGTGATCCGGTTGGTCACCGAATAGCTCTGCCCCGCCTCGCCGGCCGAAAGCCACACCGTCGCCTTCGTGGGCGAGTTGGTCTCGCTGGCCTTGGTGATGCCGGCCGCCACGATCCACTCGCTGGTGGCGATCTCGTCGCCGGCGAGCCACCGGGTCCAGTCCACTGAATAGTCGAGGACGGCATGGGGGTCTTTGGCGAATATCATGCGTCGATACTCCGGGTCTCCACCTGCACAGCGAGGGTGCGATCCTCCCTGCCTGCGGCCAGCTCTCGCTGCTCGCGCCGGACGACGACGCTGCGAAACTCGAAGTCCACGACCAGCGTCCGTGACTCTCGCCGGACAGAGAATCTCCGGTGTGCTGGCGTGAGTTCGGCGGACAAGAAGGCAGCGAGGGCCTGCGCCCAACCGGCGGCGGCCCCCGACAGGCCCCGCACGCCGCTGAGCGGGCCCAGCAGGAACGACGCACCCGTCGCCTGGGCGGCCAGCGGTCGCACACGGGCCAACTGTGCGCCCAGGGTGGCCAGCCCTGCTGCGAGGCCATGGAGCCCACGAAGCGCAGTCAGGTGCGCGGAAACCTGCGCAGTCGCAGTAGCGTGGGCCGAGATGGTCCGAACTGCCGCCAGGGAGCCGGTGGTGTTGCCCAGGCCATCACCTGCGCCTGCGAATGCCCGCCGTCGCACCAGCGTGCCGCGCGCTTCAGCCAACCCGATCGCAGGCCCCGCCAGGCGCCGCACAACCATGAAGCTGCCATTGCCGGCTGCCTGTCCGCATAGCACCCCTTCCAGTGCGTTGACTCTCGCCCCGCGTCGGAACAGCAGAAGGAGTGACATCGGATCCTACTTCTGGACTGCCATCTCGAAGACCTCCGCGCCGCCCATGCGCTGCAGGAGGATGAACACGAGCTTCGTCGCTCCGTCCACGAACATAGCCGTCGCCATGCGCTGTCCCACCGCTGCCGTTCCCTGTGGGTAGCGCATGTAGAATGCCGGGCTGAGGACCCGGTTCTTCACATCGAACTTCAGACAGCGCTGGCCGCCGTTGTAGCTGACGAATGCGAAGCGCCCATTCCCGGTGTAAGGATCCGGGGTGATGGTGCTGCCGGTGGTGAACAACACGCCGCCGGACCCCCCATAGGCGATCGCTCCGGTCCACAGGCCGTTGGCGCCGCCCGCGATGTCAAACAGGTCCAGCGTGGCGACGTTACCGCCGCGGAAGCTGAAGATGTAACTGTGGCGGGCCTGCTTCGCCGCATCGGGCCGCATGAAGAACGATGCGCACGATACGCAACCCGCGCCCATGGCGGCGGGACGCGCGCCAAACGTCGACGTGTCCCAGGCATTCGCCGTGATGTTGTAGGTGAAAGTGTTCGCGTTTGCCGAAGACCAGAGCAGGATGCGATCGCCGTTGTTCTCGATGACGAAGACCGCGCTCGACGACGGCGTCACCGTCCAGTTGCCCGATACCGTGTAGACCGCCGAAGGGCCCGCCGTGTGAGAGGCGATGTTGCGGCGCTGACCCACGGCTGTCGGGTTCACCGTGTCCTGGACGATCCGGATCTGGAAGTTCCGATATTCGTTGGCGAGCACTGAGGCATCGCCGTTGGCCGCCTGGCCTGTGATCGTACTCGCCGTGGCTGCCGTCGCCGTCAACTGGCCGAAGTAGCCGTCACCGGGATTCGCATCGAAGGGCACGTAGGACTCGTCCAGCCCGACGAAGCTGGAGTCGGTGTTGATGGTGGCGGGCAGGTTCGTTGTCGCGAGGTTGCCGGAAAACGAGTTGGTGGCGAGGTCGTAGTACTTCCAGACGCCAGCCGCCAGCGTGCCAGCACCCAGCAGGTACAGGCGTCCCGAGAGGATCTCGTAGGCATCACCGGCGGCAGGCGTGAAGGACAGGGGCGAGTCCAAGTACAGTGTCGGAGTGGTACCGCCGGTGTTGCCGATGATGTAGCGTTCCTCAGTCTTCCCCGATCCGCCGGCGCTGTTGCCGATGATCCGGATCTTGTGGCCGTTGCTGTTGCCCTTGTTCGCCAGTTGATTCGGCGCAACGGCGGCGGGAAGCGCGGTGTTCAGGACGACGCTCGAGGTTGTGGCTCCGGCAGCCAACGTTCCGCGCGGCCCCTGCGTGGGCATCATCACCGCCCCGGCACCCGCGCCGAATGTGCCGGCCAGGGCGGGTGATGCGAGCGTGAACCAGTCGTCGTCTTCGACATCGTAGGCGTGCAAGCCGGTATTGCTCGCCAGCAGAAACACGTACGCTCCGCGGTCGCTGTTGTTGCGGAGCCCGGCCACCAACTGCGTGCCCGCGCCGGATGCCGCTGGAGCGTTGGCGATGGGCCGCCACTCCGGAAGGTCGATGAGCGGCTTGAAGCCGAGAGTCGTGGGCATCAGATGATCCTCTGTCGCACGGAGTTGTTCCACAGATTGCGGTCGGTGGGTTTCAGGAGCACGTCCAGGATGGGGAAGCCGCCCATCTGGGTTTGGTTCGTCACGGTACTGACCGTCGTCACGGTGGAGACAGTCGCGAGGGTGAGGCTGGCCGTGATGGCGTCGAGGAGTACGCGCTGACGGCCGGTGCCAGGATCCTGCGACATCGGGCGCGTGATGGCCTCCAGGATCGCGTACAGGGCGGCGTTCAGGTCGGAGAGGCTAACCTCCTGCGTGCCGTCGGCGCGTACGCTGGCGTGGCTCTCCGATCCCTCGGCACCGTCGGAGAGCTTCACCCGCTGGTAGTGTCGCCCGCTGACAACCTGGTCGGTGGCGACCGTCGCACCTGCGCCGGGTGAAATGTCGATGTTGTCGGGCATGTCAGTCTTCCTTCACGACCAACGCGCCTGGCGCGAACTGCCCGTAGTCGTCCTGTTCCACCGTCTTGGGTGTCGGCAGCACGTCCCAATAGAGGAGGGCGCCGTTCGTCTGCGCGTCGAAGATGCCGAAGGCGACCGCCTGGAGCCAGGCTGCCGTGGCCGGTCCGAAGGAGATGTTGTTCGTGTTGACGAGCTTCCGCACGTTGCCGGTGTCGGTTGCTGGCGCGCCGAACGTGGCAGCCTGGCGTTGGTAGCCGTTTCCGGCGAGCTCCGTGCCTGCGGCGGCGTCATTGGCGGGCGCCGCGGAGAACAGACCCACGTAGGGCGACACGCCATTGAGCGTCGTCCCGCGCAAGACGTTCAGAACGGCGTCAGTGTGAGCTTGCGATTTGCCGGGCATGTTCAGGCCACCTCGATCAGTTCAATGGAAACGTCCGCGCGGCCGAGGGAGACCGTCTGGCTCCACTCGCCGGCAAAGCGGACGGAGTAGCGGCCGGCGACATCCTGGCCGGTCGGATCGTGCGAGAACTTCGGGTTCGTCTCATACGGGTCGTAGAAGTAGAACGGTTCGATCGGGCCCTTGCGGGCGTCGTAGAAATCGCGGAGTGCTGCGAGCTGCGCAGGCGTCAGCCGTTTCGCGAGACGCCAACGCTTCCGGCTGTTCGAAGCCTGGGCCGATCGCTGCGATTCTCCGTTGCGGTACTCGTTATCGAGGACTGGATACCCTCGCTCATGTACAAATGCGCGGCACAGGCTGTTCGGCAGGACGGTAGCCGGAGCGGCGTTCAAGACCGAGCCGGGCATCAGGCATTCACCAAGTCGAGCAGTCGCTGGTTCGGGCGCGCGCCGAGCTTCACCGCGACGACTCGCGCATGGCTCGCGGGATGACTGGCATCTGACGCCAGCAGCGAGAGTTCGAATGGAGAATGCACTGTTGACATGCCTTGATCTGGTAGCACTGGGGTATGATCTTGTTTGGTCAGATTCTCATGAACAGCATGGCGAACCCTGTACTGCTGAGGTACCCCAACCCTAGATCGAATGTGTTCCTGATGATGCGGTTCAGACCCACGGAGCACCACAGCCAAATAGGGCAGACAATCGCGACCGTTCTGGCTGAGTACTCGCTGAACCTTGTTCGGGCTGACGAGTGCGATTATCTACCTCAGCTGTGGGACAACGTCGAAGCCTGTATGAATGCTTGTGGTTTCGGCATCGCTGTGTTCGAGCAAATCGACGAACGGGACATCAACCCTAATGTCAGCCTGGAACTCGGCTACATGCGCGGCCAGGGGAAAAAGTGCCTCCTGCTCAAGGAGAGGCGTCTTCCTGCGCTCCAGACAGATTTGTCGGGCTATCTGTACTCCGAATTCGACGCCTTTCACATCCAGGAGACCATCGAGCATCAGGTTCGGAGGTGGTTGGCTAATATTGGAATTGCGAAGCGGCCCGACGAACGCCTTCTGATTTTTGTCAGCGCTGGGGGCACTTGCCGATGCGCAATGGCAAAGGCGATAGCACAGCATTTATTGGAGAGCAACCCTCCAGAGTATCGGCTCCGTGTCCTATCGGCCGCCGGATATGAGCCGAGCCTACCCGGAGCATCCCCGGGCGCGCGGCAGGCCATCCGGACTTTGTTCGGCAAGGATCTCCTTTCCGATCACCGCGCCGTTCGGCTCAGTCCGAAGCTTGTGGCAGAGGCTGACTTGATCCTGTTAATGGACCACAGCCTCCATGGCGTTTTGCAGAAGGCGCTTTCTGCTCAACAAGCCAGTGCAGATTGGAGCAAGATCCATGTCCTGAAGCCCTACTTCGGACTCGAAGGCGACGTTGCAGACCCTTGGGTCTATCGCGACAGCGACGATGAGGCGACTCAGTATACCCAGACCGCCAAGGAGCTCCAATCAATTCTTGAATCAAATTTGGCAGAGATAGTTCAGACCCTCAAGCCAGCTCCAATGACACGTGGGAGGCGGGGCGACGGGCCGGATGGCGAGAAGGGAGCCGCAGTTGACTCAGAGATCGGTGTTTCATCGCCTCAAACCGAAACGATCACAGTTACGATCGAAATCACCTGCGAAGGCTCCCGGTACACCTGTGAACTTCCACTTGATATTCGAGTCGAACGGCTCTTACCCAGGCTGCATGAGAAGCTCGGTTTGCCGACTACCCTGTCGGATGGACGCCCGCTCGTTGGGCACCTTTTCAGCAAGACACAAGACAGAAGGTTAGATGGCACAACCACCCTTCGGGAGTCCGGCGTTCGAGACCGAGAGGTTCTTCAAATTCGCTACGAAATGACGGCTGGCTAGGCCGCCAGACGGTGAATCGACTGAATACCCGACCAGTAGCACGTGGGGTTGTGAATCACCTGTATGCGTTTTGCGCAATCTCCACAAATAGCCGCGCTCGTGGGCGAATGCGCGGCACAGGCTGTGCGGTAGGACCGTTGCCGGAGCGGCGTTCTGGACTGAGCCGGGCATTAGGCGGTCACCATGTCGATCAGTCGCTGACCAAAGCGCACGCCGACTCTGTCAGCCACGAACCGCGCGTAGTTGGCCGGATGGTTGCCATCGGCAGAAGGCGCATACACGCGAAACATCTCCTCTGCCGTGGGCGGCACGCCCTGCGTGTAGCGACCGTCGAGGTACTGGCCCACCAACACGCGCAGGATGCGCCAGCCCTCGTCGATCGCCTTACGGCTCATTTCCTCGCGCGAGGAGCCGGGAAACCGAGCGGAAGCCCACGCGACGAAGTCGACGTACCCGCGATGAGTGGGATACGCCCTGCCGCGTCCGTCCCGCCACTGGCGGATGTTTCCGGGATTCGCGTTTCGCTGGGCAAGGGTCGGGTGTGCCGTTGTGACATAGAACCCTTCCATCTCCGCGATTGCGCGGGCGATCTTCTCGATGAGCTCCTGGCGGTTCATGACACGATCAATCCCGGACTGAGTTGCAGTCCCGTCATCTCGCGCCGGCCGGCATTCTGCTTGGTGGCTGCCATCGTTGCGGACTGCACCGCGCGCGGATTCTCTACAACCACCCGCACCGTTTCCTTCTCGAAGAACTCCTTGGCACCCGGCACGGTGATGTTGATCACTGTGGGAGCCGCCCCGGATGGCGCACCGCCACCAATCCGGTCCAGCGTGAGCCCGCCAGAACTCTGCTGGAACAGGCTCCCTCCCTGCTGGAGCAGCGACACTGGGCGCATCGTCGCTGGCAGCCCTGACGTCCCTTGGCCCGTCGACAGGGCATACAGCTCGACCAGGTCACGGATTTGCTGGCTCCGGATGGCCATGTCGAGGTTGCCGCCGAAGCCCTGCTTGGCGATGTCCACGATCTGTTTCAGCACGCCCTTATCGCTGATATCGACGCCGTAGGTCGCCTTGATCTTCTCCCGCGCCTTCTCCTGCGCCCCTTTAATGAACAGCCGCACCAGGCCGGCCACAGCGCCAATGCCGGCGCCGATTGCCGCACCGACCGGGCCGCCGAATTTGTAGCCGATCAGCGCTCCGCCAGCGGTGGTCATGGCCAGTCCCGACACGCCGCCCCGCTGGAGCCCGTACATGGCGAGCATGGCTCCGCCCATCAGCGCGGCGTTGGACTTGCCGATGGCCGATAGCTTCTGGCCTGCGGTAGCGGCTTCCCACGTTGTCGCGACACCGGGCGCCAACTGCACGCTGCCGCCGATGCCCGCAAACGACTTCAGGTTCGCGAGCGAGCCAGCCCAGCCAGCCTTGGAAAACACGCTGCCCGCGCCCGGATTCCCGCTGGGAACAAACGGTGGCGTCGCCCCAGGCATGCCGCCTCCACCAAAGACGGGCGTCGCCCCAATGCCGAGCATTCCACCGAGGCCGCCAAGGATCCCGCCACCGCCCGCGGACTGTTGAGCGAAAGATACCTTCTGGCCTGTGAACAACTGCATCAGCAAGGCGGCCACGCGCGAACTCACCACATCCTTGATGGCGGTCAGCAGGGCGGTTTTGAGCGAGTTGCCGATGGCGGACCAGATGGACTGCGATTTCGTGAGCAGTGCATCGAACACACCTTCCGCTTGTCGTTTGAAGGACTCGAAGATCCGCTGGTTCTGGTCGCGCACCAACTGCGCCTGGCGGTTCGCCGCATTCTCTTTGGCGCCCTGGACCGAAGCATCCGCGGCCTCCTGCTGGAAGCGTCGGATCTCGTCGCGTTGCCCGGTGAGTTCCGCAATCCGCGCCTGGATTTCGTCGGCGCGGTAGCCCAGCCGCTTCAGCGTCGCCTCTTCCTCGATCACCATCCGCGACGTTTCGAGATCGAACAACCGCATACGGATCTCATGGACCCGCGTGATGTACTCGATCTCGATCGAGGCCTTCCGCTGTTCGACCGCGACCTTTTGCTCGAGCGTCTGGGCATCGACGGCCTCGACCGCGCGGAGCTGCGCGTCGCGGGTCAGACCGGCCCTCTGCTCCTCAATCCCAAGCATCTGCCCGAGGTGATCCAGGTTTCGCTTGGCAATCTCCTCGTTGTTGGCCAGACGCTGACCGTACACCTGGGCTTCCAGTTCCAACCGCCGGCGGGCGGCTTCCTCTTCGGCTGCCAGATACTCGGCCAGCTGCTTCTTCGTCGTCTCCTGCACTTCCTTCTGCCAGTTGCTCAGGCGGACGCGCAGCTCGGCAATGACGTTCTCCCACGCCTTCCGGGTAAGCGAGATGCGCTGCTCGTTGCCGCGCTCATCGACGAAGGTGGTCCACTTCCGCACTTGCTCCTGGACCTCGGCCATGTCCCGAGCGAATCCGGTCAGGCCACGCCGGCGCGCCTCGGCCACAGCCTGCAAACTGTCTCGTTCGACCTCCATCTGCCGCTTTCGGATGTCGGCCGCCCGATTCAGCGCTTCAAGGTCCGGCTCATTGGACGTCTTGATGGTCAGTTTGGGGCCGTCATACTCGAAAGGCTGCTCTCCCGGCAGCCACCGCTTGCCCGTGACGAGTTCCCGGATCTTGTCGTCGGTCATCCCCTGCTTGCGGAGGGCATCGACGTTGGTCCTGCCGTGAATCAAATCATCGCGGAGAGCCTGCTGCCGCATGTCGTCATAGCGTGCCTGCAACTGATCCTGGGTGTCTTTCCAGGTCGTGTAGACCGCAAAGCCAGCACCCAGGACGCCGACCGCCAGCAGTGCATAGGGGTTCAAGCTGGCGAGTTGCAGCGCGGCGATGGATTTCGCCAGCACCATGATCTTTTCGGCCAGGGCATAGGAGGCCAGGACGCCAGAGACCCAGAGCGCCACCTGTCCGAACTTCGTGAGCAGATCGGTGTTTTCTTTCAGCCAGCCGACCAAGCCGCGCAGGTTACCGATCAGGCCTCTGAGGTCATCCTGAAACTTGGCCCCGATGTCTTCCCGCAGATTGTTGAACTCGCGCCGCAACGCGCCAAGTTGCCCTTCAACGGTCTGAGATGCCGCCGCATGCGCGCCCTGGATCTTCGTGCCTTCGCGCATCACCGCGTTGTAGCGGATCTGCTTCTCTTCGGTCTCCGTGAGGGTACGCCCGAGTTGAAGCTGCGCGATCTGCGTCTCTTTCTGGAAGTCGACGAACAACCCGAGGGTGCGCAATCCGCGGGAGGCGCCTGACTCGATGGCCATGACAATCGAATCGAGAGCCTCGCCGGCGGAGATGTTCTGGACTGCCGCCGCGTCTTTGGCCAGCTTCGCCAAGCCCGGAGCCTTGGCCAGTTCCAGGTCGGCAACGATCAAGCGCTGGACCGCATGCGCCGCCTCGGTGTACTCGAAGCCGATATCCTCGATGACCCCGACCTGCCGGGCGGCTGTTTCCGCGCCCAGGCCGTGCGCCTTCGCCAGTGCCTTCAACGAAGCCTCAGCCTTGGCATTCTCGGCCGCCATCATGATCGAACCGACGGTGAAGTCCTTCGCCCAGGCGAGCGCGCTCTTGATGGCGTCGGCCAGTAGGTTGCCCGCCGTGGCACCCTTCACCATCGCTGCCGTCATCCCGTCGATCCCTTGCGCCGCGCCATGGGCACTCTTGGCGGCCGCAGCTTCCATGCTGGACAGGCTGCTGTTGACGCTCTTGATGGACGCGTTGGCCCTGTTCGTGTCGACTTCGACGACGAGTTCGAGCTTGTTATCGGCCATGCGGGTTCATCTGCTCTCGTTCGAGACGATCTCGTTCTTCTTCCAGCACTGACAACGCCCGAAACTCATCTGCCGAGATGTGCGCAAGGCTGATTGCGATGCCCAGCTTCAACGCTGCTCGAATGTCAATGACCTGGCGGAGTAAGAGGCCTGCCTCGGAGGACTGCGCCGCATCCAACTTGTCCAGTGGGCAGTGGTCACATCGGCCGCCATCATCCGGAGCATCGGGGCAAAGGCCAGGGTCGCACAGTTCCTCGCGACGCAGTGCCCAGTGAATTAGGAATCTCAGGGAGGGCTGCTCCGGCCACTCCCCGGGTGTCAGTTTGGGTCGCCGGTCTCCTGGAATGCGCCGTCAAGAGCGTCGATCGCTGCCTTCACTGCAACAGCCTGATGGATGACCGGAACCTCGCCCGCATATCCTTCGGTCGACAGCAGCAGGCGCTTGTAGAGGGTGCCTGCCGGCGCCAGATTGATGACGAGTTCCTGGCGGCTGTAGGGGAGATCGAGCACCCTGGCGAACCCACGGCGGTACTCGAAGACATCCTTGGCCGACGGCATCTTCAACAGGTGGGTCACCGCACCGCCAAGCACACGGAGCGTCACGCGGAATCCCTCGCCCACTTGGGCCACATCATCCACCTCAGCCTGGCTGAGCTGCTCGATGACCCGGCTGGCTTCGAACGCGTCCACTTCGGGGGCGTCTTCCTCCGCGACGCGGATCTTCTCCAGCAGCGCCGCGTCGGCGTCCTGGGAGTCGGGAATGGTGGTTTCGGAAACGCCGCGCCCCAACTGCTTCACGATGACCTTGCGCTTCCGCTGCCGGTCGATCCACTCCTCATCGGAGGGGAAACGCACCCGGATGGCTTTCACGCCCGCGGGCGTCCGCAGGTGAATGGCAATCGGGCGGGCGGCGTCGAATACTGCTGTTTGCTGTTCCATGGTTGACTCCTGATCAAGTCGCCAATTGGCGGGTTGAAAATTCTACTGGCAGATGCTGTCCACACCGCACTTGGCCACTGCCGACACGATGCCGTTGGTGGTGTCCCACATCGGCAGGCAGTCCACCGATACGGTGACGATGCCATCCGTCTCGCCCAGTTCGGCGGTCGCAAAAGAGACTTTCTGCCAGGTGATGTCGAGCGAGTTGTTGGCGTCGTAAGTGAGCCCGATCACGGCGGTACCGGTGGCCTGGCTCTTCAACTTCGTCAGTTCCGTCGAGCCATTCTCGAAGCGGGCCACAAACTTCAGCGTTCCCTGACGGTTGCCGAACTCGAGCCGGCCACGGATGGCGCCGCTGGTACCGTCGCCTGGCGTCTGGAAGCCGGACCCAGGGAAGAAGCCGCCATCCATCCGGACGTTGTTCTTCCACGAGGTTTCAAGCGAGACGATGTTCTTACTGCTGACGTAGTTAACGCCGTTGATGGTCAGCGCGAGCGACGCGGAGGGCAGCAGCTTCTCAACCGTCGCAGTCGGCATGGTGATGGTGGAGGGCTCCGTGACCTTGCCGGAGCCGACAAACTCGACGGTGATCTTCGAGTTGGAGCGGCCCGGCCCGCTGCCGATGCTGATGTTCCAGCCTTCGACGACGCAGCCGACTGCCATGCGATCCACAACCACGCCGGCGCCTGGACGGATCTGCTCGACGAACGAGAAATACGGAAGAGCAGCCGCGTCGCCGTTGGCCGGGATTAGTGGCGTGCAGGTATAGACGAAGTTCGGGTTGGTGCCCGACTTCACCACCTTGCCGAGACCAAAGGCCATCGCCCATGCACCGATCTCCGCGCCGAGATACTTTTCGAGCGTGCCGTTGGCGTCCCACGACGTCTGGAACGACTGCGTCGGAAACTCGTGCCCCTTCCCAAACTCCTCAGCGTCACTTTCGGTGTTGAGTCTTGGGTTGGCGAGCGCGGCATTCAGCTTGCGCAGTTGCCACATCTGCACGCCGGTGTTGGCCGTCGCGATATCGGCCTGCTTCTGCTTACCGAA
This sequence comes from uncultured Paludibaculum sp., assembly GCF_963665245.1. Classification (NCBI taxonomy): domain Bacteria; kingdom Pseudomonadati; phylum Acidobacteriota; class Terriglobia; order Bryobacterales; family Bryobacteraceae; genus Paludibaculum; species uncultured Paludibaculum sp. The sequence continues at coordinate 1,060,577 of NZ_OY762267.1, read as the reverse complement.
GCAGATCAGAACTTCCTGGAGCCTACTCGTCGACATCGGGTTTCACCTCCGGTTGTGGCGGCGCGCACTGCGCCCAGCCAGTGATCATCAACGGCACAAGGATCTCCGGCTTGGCCTCAATCTGTTGGGGCTCGCCGCCGTCCGGGGGAGCCATCCATACGCGATCTGTTTCAGTCATCTCCAGCCTCCGTGAAGGTGATAGGCACCTCGAAGTAATCGAGCCCCTCCGCGTCGCTCTGCCGTTGAATTGGCGGCGGGTCCATGGGGTAGCAGGAGGGATGAATGGTCAGGTTGAGCATCGGCACTCCCGCCGACGTGGGGACGCCCTTTAAGATCAGCCGGTGCAGCCGGTAGTATCCGGTCGGCGGGTTGCCATCGAATGTCTCTTGCGCCCGCAGGTACAGCGTGACCTGCTGCTTCCAAACATCGACACTGCCGAAGGTGCCCGGCGCCGTGCCCTGCCAGACGGCCATGATTCCCGGCGCCGGCATCGTGTGAATGGCGTTCGCCAGGCTCGCCCGCTTCGGGTACTGATCGTGATAGGCGTAGATCCGCTCCGGGTCGCCGCCCATCTCAGCAACGAGGTCGGGGATGTCCCGCAGCAGGGTGACGAGCGATTCGATAAGGGCCGAGGGATCGATCATCGCTGCTTGCCTCCAAGTGCCCGTTCGATGATCAGCCTGGGTTTCATCTCAGCCAGCACACGCCGGGTCGCTTCCAGGACCGCCGCCCGGTTCTTCGGCGAAAACGCGATCCACGGTTCGATCTTCTGGTTCACCCAGGCTTTGATACGGTCCTTGCGGGTGGACAGGCTGGCCTTGGCGCGGTTCTCGCTGACCGTCCGAACCATGAAGTTACGGAGCATGTCGCCGGTGAGCGCGAGGTCGCGCCGGTTCCCCTTGCCCAGCTTGGTTTTCCGGATCGCGTACCTCTTGGTGAGCGGTTTGGCGGCACTGTCGGCCGGACCCTGCGCCGCGGAAAGGCGGTTCTTGACGGCGGCCACGCCAACATTGCCGACCTTGAACATCTGGCTCTGGCGGAAGTTGAGCAGATCAAGCCGCAACTGCTTCTTCTGATAGATCCTCACCGAGGGCATCGCTACACCTTCCGCAACCGCAGAACAGCCGATCCGCTCGTGTCGGCCTCGATCTCAAAGACTTTGTAGCGGACGGTATCCACCTCCACCTCATCGCCCCGCTGCGGTGCCCCCGGCAGATCTGCCTGGCGCACAAACAGCACGGCGTAGACGCCCGGCGCGGTGTCTTCGGCCTCCCGAGTGGCCTCGAACACGCCGCGAATCGCGGCCTGCCCGCCAGCCTCCGGCAGATACGTGATGTCTCTGCCGAAGACCCGCAGGCAAGCCGCATCCAAGTGCGCGGTGGACTCTGGGAACGGCATCAGCTGATGAAGGCGCCGTTCAGCCGCACGCGGGCCGTCGCGTCGCCGTCCGCGGCCGCTTTCGCCGCCACGCCGATCAGCTTGTTGCTGGTCAGCGTCTTGGTGATGCGCTTGTTGGTGTTGTCCCAGTAGATCAGCGTGCCCTGGGTGAAACCCGTGCTCGCTCCCGTCTCGCGCGTCAGATCGAAGACGCCCGCAACCTGGAACTCGCCTTCCTCGCCGTTGGCGTAGTCGTTGGTAGCCACGCCGAAGACGGAGCCGACCAGCGCACCGCCGCCAGCGCTCACCGTATAGGGCGCGGTGAGCGTCAGAGTCTCGCCCTTCTGTACGTAGTTCTTCATGTCAGTTCTCCTTAGCTGCCCGCGTTCTTCTGCATGCCGCGCCAGTCAATCGCCTTCGCGCCGAAGTCGAGCCGCGCCTTTATCTCCACGCCATCCACATCGAAGCCTTGTCGGGTCTCGATGTAGACACCGTCCTGGCCTTCGAGGTACGCGTACTCCACCGTGTCGATCTGGTCGGGCGACGCGAACAGGTACCAAGCCGTCGCACTGGACGCGTCCAGCCGGGGTTCTGCGATCGGCGTCAGCGCGCGGATGTAGTCCGGAACGATGTTGGCCGACTGCACCGGCGCGAGGTTCGCCGCCACCAACTGAAACGCTGTCAACTGCAACGCCACGGGCACGGCGACGTAGCGCGGCTGCACATTCAGCACGGTGATGCCGTCGAGGCCCTTCTGTTTGGCCATGACCGCCATGCCCGTGCCGAGTCCGGTCAGCGCCAGCGCACTGGTGCCGCCCGTGTTGAGGTTCGTGTGGTTGGCATGGAAGAGGGCCACGCCGTCACCCATGTTCGGGTTCGAGGTGATGATGCCCCACACGGTGTCGCTTTCGAGCGTCGCCGCCGCCACGCCGAATCCGGCCGGGATGCGCGTAAACGCGCTCAGATCGTCGTTGATGATCACCTGCCGGGTGATCGAGACGATCCGGCCGTAGGTGGCGAGCTTGTAGGTCTCCTTCGATTCGGCGATCGAGCCGTGCGTGAACTCGCCCTTCTCGTTCACCTTCTGGAGCGAGGGCGCCTCACCCAGTTGCACGGCGTTGATGTTCTTGAAGTCGGCCGCCGAACGCCGGCGCGAGAACGGCAGGAACGTGCGCGGGTAGGCCTCGTAGGCCTGCCGCAGGGTCTTGTTGGCGACGTCGGCCAGGATATTCGGGAAGTCCGACGTGCTCAAAGCGAGTTTGGCGATGTCGTGGCGAGCCATTCGCCGCGTGCGCGTGCCCGAGGCTTCCAGGCTTTCGCGGGCGAGGTCCAACAGGGTCAGACCCGCCCAGTCGCGTCCGAGGTCGTCCTTCAGCGGAAAGACCGCCGGATCGTACCGGTGGAGCAGCGCGGTCGCGATGCCCGTCCGGCGCGTCTCCACTTCATCGCGGGTAACCACCGACGTCGCCGTGCGGATCGGAGTCTCCGCACTGCGCCGCGCCAGTTCGTCGAGCGCCAGCCGGCGAAACTCCTCGATCGAGGTGCCCGCCTCGACATGCTGCGTCACGAGCCGCCCGTCGAGATTGACGGCGCGGCCGATCTTGTCCAGTTCCAGGATGCGCGTGCGCTCGGCCAAGGCCGCGGTCTGCCGCTCCGCATCCACGTTCGTTTCCACGCTGGCACGGGCCTGCTCGCCCGCTTGCGTGATGGTCTCTTCCATCGTTTGCTCCTGTGGGCCGGTTGCCCGCTGCAATTTGAATCCCGCGCCGGGGTCGGCGCCGATAGGGACGAGAGAGACTTCCTCGGGTTCCCAATCGGTCACGAGCACCTGGCGCAGTTGTGCCCCTTGCGGGGTGACATCTTCGAGTGCGTGAATCGCGACGCCCATGCTGGCGTTGCGCAGGATGCCGTCCTGGACGTCCTGCCAGATCGCGTCGACATCGGCGCGCTTGGAGAACCGCACCGTGGCTTTGCCCTGGCCCTTGTCGACCCAGGCCTTCGCGATCACGCCGACAACATCGTCGACCGTGTAGTCGCGGTGCGAATTGAGCAGTGGCGCCGATCCGCTAGTCAGGCGCCCCAGTCGCACCGCGCCGGAATCCATGGAGAAGCGCATCTCAAAGGGCCCACGGCCATCGAAGCGCCGGACGGAAGCGCCGGTGTACCAGGTGAGCGTGGCCGTGCGCTCGTCTTGGGCTCCCGGCGACAGCGCCTCGAACTCGGCCGCCAGCCGTTCGCGGGTGGGGACTTCGGCAAAATATTGCCGAAGTTCGGTCTGTGTATCGTTCATTGAGTCAGGTCCTTTTGCTGAGTGCCGGTCTGCGTGACGCGCCGCGGATCGCAGTCGAGAATGATGCCGCGCTCGTCGAGCAACCGGTTGATCTCGGCTATCTGTTCCAGTTGCGCGTCGGGATCGTAGCCTTGCTCCGCGATCGCCTGGCGCAGCGTGAGCGTGCCCGCGCGGATGCGGTTCAAGGTAGCCACCGAATCCTTGTAGGGATCCACGCTCCCGAATCCGGGCGGGGTCCACTCTACGCCGAAGGGGCCGGGCTCCGGGATCACTCCCGCCGCGAACGCCACCGTCTGGAACCGCCGCCACACGGGGATGCAGAGCATCGGGATGAAGGAGAGCCACCGGAACGATTCGATGCCGTTGCGAAAACTCAGCAGGCCCGCGCGGTAGGACGAGTAGTTCACGCGGGACAGATCGCCAGTCAACTGCTCGTAGGTGAGCCGCAAGCCCGTGGCGATGGTTGCCTGCTTCGCCGCGACGTAATCACGGTAGCCGCTCGATGTCGACGGCGTCGAGAAACTAATCTCCTCGCCGGGCTTCAGGTATTCGATCATCCCCGGTTCGAAGGATTCGATCCGGTGACCAGTGGCGGTGTCTGTCGTTGCCGGTGCAATCGCCGGACCCTCAGGGCCCTGCGGCTGGGTCACAAAGGCGGCAAAGCAGGCTTCGATCTTCTTCCGGACCAGCTCGGCTTCCTCATACTCGTCGAGGTCGCGCAGCGTGATCACCACCGGTGCCAGCCATGGCACTCCGCGCACCTGGCCGGGCCGGTCCTTGCGGTAGACGTGCAGGATCTCGGAGGCTGGCACCCGGGTGCTGGTCAGTGATCCGCGTAGGGACGTCTGCGTCACCTCACCCGGGTGTTGCCCGAACAGCCAGTAGTACGTCCGCCGGCCCACCAGATCGAACTCGACGCCCTGAATGACATAGCCCGTCGCGGTCTTCTCCGTCTTCGACTGGTCGAGGTAGTCCGGCTCCAGTACCTGCAACTGCACGGGGATCTTGAAGCCGTCGCTCGCCGGACGCTGGCGAAATCGCACCAGGCACTCGCCGCTTTCAAATACCGTGCGCGCCACCATCGCCTGGATGCCGTAGAAATCGAGTTGGCCGTCGGCATCGCATTGCTCGATCCAATCGGCCCACGCGGCGTCGATCGCCTGATTCAGTTCCGGGCTGCCACCCCGCGCCTGCGCGGTAATGCCAGTGCCGACGGCATTGCCGGCAACCTCGGCGACGGCCCGTGCGGCATAGGCGTTATTGCGGACCAAATCCCGCGACCGTTCGCGCAGGCGTGACAGCGCCATGGCGATCTCGGCGTTCGCGGAGTTGCCTGTGGCCACCCAGCCATCCGTCCGGCGGGTCGTGCGGGCCCCCTCGTAGGCCAACCGGACCAGTTCGCCGGCGCGGCGAGCACGCATGCGGCGCAGCCCCGTTTCCGGGGACACCCATGCGATTGCTTGGTCGAGCCAGTTCATCCCTTTGACGTCCTTGCCAGGCTGAAGCGGTCCGGGACCGTGCCAGAGGTCTTGGCGATCTCGCCATCGATGAGCGCCAGAGCCTTCTCCTGTTCGGCGTACTGAATGCTTCGCTCACCGAATTGCACCCGCGCCACGCCCAACGAGTGCAGAATCTCGTCCCGCTTGGTTTCCAGTTCCGCGTGTGTCATTTCAACCTCTGGGTCGCTTGAAGTAGAAGGTGGCCCGCGTGCCGAACTCGCGGACGACGGCCACCAACTCCCATCCCTGCGCACCGTGCTCGGCCAGCACTCCCGGCGAGTCCGCTTCTGCCGTGACGGTCAAGTACTCCCACTCGGCGGGGGCGGCCGCTTGCGGCATGCTGCGGACCTTCATCGCTTGAGCCATTTCTTGGTTCTTTCGCCAAACCACTTCGGTGTCTGTGGATCCTGCGGTAACGGGTCGGGTGCCCGCGTCATCGCCAGGATCCGGTCGGCCTCGTTGTCCAGAGAGAGCCCCATGGACACCAGCGCCCGCAGTGCGGCGTAGGCATACACGCGCGTGTCGAGGGCCTCCTGCCGGACGCCGGGCTTCGGGCGCCATTCCCGCTTGGGCTGCCCTCGCGCGTAGGTCGTCACCAGCACTTCGCCGAGCAGCTGCTCGAAGTACCCCTCCTGCCGGTCTGAGGGGAAGTGCGGGTATCCCGGCGTGCCGGAGGTCGGGTTCTTCAAACGCCCGTAGATCGTTTCCTTAGCCGTGTCGGTTCCGACAATCCACGGTTTCTCGCCGCGGATGTTCTTCGAGGTCGGCTTCCGCTGCCACACCGGTAGTGGGCCGCCTTTGCCCTTCACTGCGAAGATGCGCCGGTGATAGCGGGTCCGGCAGAAGTCATATACCGCCTGCGATTCGTATCCGGCGTCGATCGCGCACGCTGCTACGGGCAGCGAGATCCCGGCCTCGTGAGGCCATCGGCGCTCCAGGTAGGCGTCGAGCTCATGCCACAGCGTTGCTCCGGCCGGATCGCCCGGAATGACCCGGTACTCGATCGACCACGATTCCTCGCCGCGACCCCATCCGGCCAGTTCCAGCTCGAGGCGGTCCTTCTGGACGTCGACGCCAACCGTGAGCACGACGGCGCCGTACGGTACCGCCGCGCGGTAGTGTTCCCTCCGCGCCATCACCGTGGCTTGGTCGACCGTCGTCTCGGCCGCGTCGTCCCAGGGTTCGGCCAGCACCGTGTTGACAAACTCCCGGAGCGTTTCCGGGGATCGCTTGTCAGCCAAAAACTTCTTCGCCAGTGCACTCCACTTACGCCACGGCGAGTAGAGACCGTTGATCCAGAACCCGGCGATGTCGGTGACGTCGGGCCGCGCCGCGCGCCACTCACCCTGTCGAAGCATGGCGTGCTTCTGCCAGTCGCCTATGAGCTTCGAACAATGCTCGCAACGGTACTGCGCCTCCTCCGGCTCACCCTTCGGCCAGATGAGGCTGTCCCAGCGCAGCAGCTGGAACTCGCCGCAGTGCGGGCACGGCACCCAGTAGCTCTGCTGATTCGAGTTAAGCCATGCCGCCTCGATGCGCGAGGAACCCTTCGTCGTTGGCGTCGAGCAGAGCACGATCTTGCGGTTCCAGAAGTTGGCTGTGCGCGTGATCGCAAGGTTGACCGGATCGCCCTCGCTGCCTGCGCTCGCAGGATAGCGGTCCACCTCGTCGAGAAGGCAATACCGGATGGATCGCATCGCCAGGCCAGCCGGCGAGTTCGCCGCCGCCAGTGTGATGCTGCCGCCCAGGAACTTCTTGTGCAGGATCGTATTGTTCGAATCGCGGCTGCGCGAGTCGGCCACTTTGCCCTGCAGGCACGGCGTGTCGCGCAGCATCGGGGCCAGGCGGTCTTTGGAGAAGGCCTCGGCGTCCGCTTCGCGCGGTTCCACCACCAGCAGCGGACCCGGATCGAGATCAATGATGTAGCCCGTGAAGTTTTCGAGCATCGAGCTCTTACCGCTCTGCGCCGCCCACATCAGCACCACGGATTCGTAAGCGCTGTTGGCGCCCATGGCATCCATCACGGCGCGTTGGTATGGCGCGCGGTCCGTGCGCCACTCACCTTTCTCCGCCGCGGACTCGGAGCTGAGGCGCCGGTTCTCGTCGGCCCACTCCGACACCGTCAGGTCCGGCGGTGGCGTCAGGACGTCGGCCGCCAGGATCTGGATCTCTTCAACGCGCATACTGAACGTCAGCCTTGATGTCGTTGATCAGCGTTCGGGCCTCGCGCATCATCGTGTCCCGTACCTGTCGCTCATCGGTGAGCGGGGTGATCTCCGGAGCCACCCGGTTCGGCCAGGCCAGGATGCGCTCCTTGATGGCGACGTAGATCGCCGCCCAGCGCTGCTTCACCAGTTCGGCCTCGACCAGCTTGCCCACCCGAACGTCGTGCTCCAGCTTGCGTAGCTTGGCCCGGAACACCATGTCGGCGGTCCGTGCCTGGGCGAACGTCGTGCCCTGAGGCGTCGCTTCCGTGGGGCCGGCCACGACTCTCTCGGAAACAGGCTCCGGACGATCCTCCAGCACGGCGTCGGAGGCGGCCACATCCACCTTGCCTCCGCGTAGGACGAGCACGCCGGCTTTGGCCAGGCGGCTGATGTACTGGCGGCTCTTGCCACGGTGCCGCGCGTACTCAGCCTGGCTCATCAACCTATCCGACATATCCGCCCCGATCTGTTTGAAACGTCGAGAGATTCAGTTGTTCAATTCCGCTTGCTTGTTCTGTGCACCCGAGTGATGAATGGGTTCGCGATGAGGAACACCAAAGCACAAGCCACCAAACAGACCGCCGCCGCCTGCTACGCGGAACGTCACGCCGAAGCCCACGACCTGCTGAAGCGCATCGCCAGCCGCCTGGCCGAGCACCAGAAGGAACAGGCCGCCGAGCCCGCCAACTGGGGACACGCCGGCGACCTCGGCCGCATTACCGAGCAACTCGCCTACGTCCTCGCCGACCTGGGCGACCGCAGCGCCGTCGACGCCAAAGGACTGGAGTACTGACCATGACCCGCGACGAACTGATCGCCTGGGCCACGCGCGACGGCTGGAAGCTCGACCGCTGGGGCCACCTCAAGAAGGAGTTCGACAACGGCACGCACCGCATCAAGCTGAGCCGCATCGCCGCGCGCCACGAAATCTCGACGCCGTTTGGCTGGGCCCGCCTGGCCAGCGGCTATCTCAAGAACTTGCACCTAACCGCCGACGGCAAGCTCGCCGGCATGAATCGATAGACAGGAGAACCACCATGACCACTTTCGTAATCGACACTGACAACAACATCACGGCTCTTGCCGCCCTCGAAGATGCGCTGAATCACCGCGTCGGATCTACCGAAGGCTCCTTCTCGAGCGAGAAGGAACTGACCAAACTGACGGCGCAGTGGCCGATCGGCCGCTTCGTCGACGTCTGGAACGCCTTCGCCGGAGTGGTCCCCTTCGACAACCTGAAGCCGGTCAAGAAGTTCACGGACCGCAAGACGGCGACGGGCCGGATCTGGAAGGCCATCCAGGCCCTGACGCCTGCCCCCGCGCAACACGCGGTCCCGTTCACGCCCAAGAAGGCCAAGGCGACCAAGGAGGCCACCGCCAAGGATGGGACGCCCAAGACGCGTGAAGGCAACAAAAAGGCCATCGTGCTCGAAATGCTCCGCCGCCCGGAGGGCGCCACGTTGCAGGAGATCATGTCCGTAACCGGCTGGATGGCGCACTCGGTGCGGGGCTTCATCAGCGGCGGCCTTGGCAAGAAGATGGGCCTCACCGTCGAATCGCTCAAGACGTCTGAAGGCGCCCGCGCCTACCGCCTCAACGCCTAGTACCAGCTTCCTCGCCTCACGCCGCCGGCCTCATTCGCCGGCGGCATCTCTGTTCTTGACAGCCTCCACCAACGCATTAAACCGCTCGTGCACCAGGTCCTCGCGCAACCGGCACTCCGACGCTCTCACGTAGGTCCCGTTGATCCGGGTGATGATCCGATTCTCCAACTCAGCCAGTTCCTTGCGGACCTCCGCCAGCAGTGCCCGGTTCTGTAGCCCTACGTACGCGCCGATCAGACCGGAGACGAGGCCCGACGCCGGGATCAGGATTTGAAAAACGTTGTTTTCCACGGAAGCCTTTCAAGGATGAACAACTCGGCGGACCAGTCCGATAGCGCCAGGCACAGCCCCTGAAGGTCGGGATTGCCTGCCAGGATCTCGGCTTCCACAGCCGCGACCTCGCGGCGGCAACGCTCGATTCACGCCGCGACCCCGAGCCGCTCGGCTGCGAGCTCGGCGTACTTCCGGCCATCGGTTTCGAGGTTGGCCTGCTTGCCACTGAACTCCTGGAATCGCCGGACCACCACGTCGCAGTACTTCGGCTCCAACTCGATGAGGCGCGCCTGGCGGCCCGTCTTCTCGCAAGCGATCAGGGTGGACCCGGAACCGCCGAATGGATCGAGGACGGTGTCCCGGCTCTTGCTGCTGTTCCGGATGGCCCGCTCGATCAACTCCACCGGCTTCATCGTCGGGTGCAGATCGTTGACGACAGGCTTCTTCACAAACCAGACGTCACCCTGATCACGGGCGCCACACCAGAAGTGCTCGGTGCCTTCCTTCCATCCGTACAGGATCGGTTCATACTGCCGCTGGTAGTCTGACCGCCCCATCGTGAACGTGTTCTTGGCCCAGATGACAAAGGTGGACCAGTGCCCACCGGCCTCGCGGAATGTCTTCTGCAGCGTGTGCAACTCCGACGACGACATGCAGATGTAGACCGCGCCCTTAGTCACCGCCAGGAGATTGGTGCAGGCGTCCCGCAGGAACTGTTCGAAGCCATCGCCGAGGTTGTCATTCTTGATGGCGCGCTTCTTGCCGCGGAGCTTGTCCTTCATGGTCGCGCCGTAATTGACGTTGTACGGTGGATCGGTGAAGACCATGTCCGCCAGGCCGCGGGCGAGGACCTTCTCCACGGCTTCCATCTGTGTGGCATCTCCGCACAGCAGCCGGTGACCACCCAGCAGCCATACGTCGCCGGGAACTGTGACGGCGGTCTCCGGCGTCTCCGGAACGGCATCATCGTCGGTGTTGCCCGTGACTGGCTCAACGGGTTCCGCAAGCAAGGCCTCGATCTCATCGTCGGCGAAACCCAGCAGCTCCAGATTGAAATCGTCTTCCCGCAGCGCGTCCAGTTCGACCCGCAGCATCTCTTCGTCCCATCCCGCGTTGAGCGCGAGACGGTTGTCGGCAATCACGAGGGCGCGGCGCTGTGCCTCGCTCAGATGATCGAGGATGATCACGGGGACTTCCGTCATCCCCAGCTTTCGGGCGGCCTGCAGGCGGGCGTGGCCGGCGATGATGATTCTATCGCTGCCGGCGAGGATGGGCGAGGTCCACCCAAACTCGGCGATCGACGCCGCGATCTGGGCGACTTGCTCCGCGTTATGCGTGCGCGCATTCCGGGCGTAGGGGATCAACCGCTCCACCGGCCATCGCACCACCTGTAGATCCGTCATGCTTTGCCTGGTTGAACCTTCTGGAACAGGCCGAGCTCGTTGTGCAGGTCGACGATCTTCGCGATCATCGGCACGACAACGGCGATGAGGGTATCCCAGGAGAAGGATTGCGAAAGCTCGTTCGACGCGTCGTAGGCCTGCTTCAACACGTCGAGGACGAGATCGAGTTTCTTGCGCCCCTGCCCGGGCAGAGGGATGGCCTCCTCGACGGCTTTGATGGCAGCGAGGATGACTGGGAAGAGCTTGAGGATGATGGTGAGTTTCTTCATGGGCTGATCTCCATCGAAAAATCCGGGGCGGCCGTGGCGGATTTGCCCGGCCACCCCGGTCGGAGGAAAGACTACGCAGCGGTCTTGGGCTGCGCCTGGTTGACGGTGTTGGCGATCGCCGTGGTCGCGGTGGTCAGGGCCTGGACGATCTGCTGGAGAGTGGCGAGCACCGGCGTGATGGTCGCGTCAACCTGCTTGGCGACGGCGGCGGCCACGGCCTGAGCGTCGACGCCGACGCCGGCCGCGCTCACGTCCGTGGCGCGGTTGGCGGGAACGGCGCCCGCGGTCAGGTTCATGCCGGCGCCGCTGGCGACCGGATTCCAGAACGAGTCGTGCGCCAGGTTGTTGAGTTCGATGCTGCGCTTGCTGACCATGTTGGCGGTCTCCACGGCGTTCTGCAGGGCCTGGGACGCGATCTGGTTCAGCCGCGTTTGCTCGATCTGAGCCTGGCGCGCGGCCTGAATGTCCAGGTCCTGGTAGACGTCGTACGTCCGCTTGATGTTGGCGTACGTCACCCGCTGGTTCTCGTTGTGGGTGGCGGTGCCGGTGGCGTTGGCGTTCTTGAAAGCTTCGTCCGTCCCGGTCTCGAACTCGCGTTCGGCCTGGTTCGGCGTGGCAACTTCGGGCATGGTTATTGTCTCCTTCACGTGTTGGGTTGAAATGGTTGACCCGTGCTGGCATGCACGGGTTGGAGCTTGAGGGTCTCCTGCATGCGGCGCATAATCACGTCGCAGTAAGCCGGGCTGATCTCGACGCCGTAACCGGCGCGATCCAACATCCCTGCGGTGACGAGCGTCGTCCCGCTACCCGAGAACGGATCGAAGATCACGTCACCCGGATCGGAATAGGCCTTGATGAAGAACTCGGGGATGGCACGAGGGAACGGGGCCGAGTGCGAGCCTTGGCTCGACTCCGTCTTTGCTTCGATCACGTTCGATGGGCGCGCGAGACCGCCGTGCCGTCCTTCCATGTCGTTGGCGTTGCGGCGCGTCGTTTGCCAAGCCGCATGGTTCTTGCCTTGGTCGGCCGCCGCCCCGCGCGGTCCCGTCCCGAGCAGTCCGCTGCCGGAGGTCGACTTCGGGTTGTCGGGCGAGTAGTCGAAGCAATCGTCCGACCAGTGCCCCACCTCGCGCGGCCGGAACTTGATCTTGCGATCGCGCGAGAAGTGATAGATCGGTTCCCATGCATTCTTGAAGCGGTTGTTCCAACCGCCCGGCACGCCGTCATCTGTCTTGCGCCAGCAGAACTCGTCGACCAGCCGCCACGCCCAGAGCCGCTTGTGGGCAAGCACCAGGTCCATCACGTAGAGGTGGCGTTCGCCGTCGTCGGCATGGGCCTTGATGTTGAGGAAGTACGATCCTTCCGCAGCGAGCACCGACTCGATCGCCGCCGCCACGTCTCTGAACCAGGCGACGTACTTCTCGGGTGGCACGGGTTCGAATCCACTCGCAGGATCGTACTGGCGCTGCGTCGCGTATGGCGGCGAGGTGATGACTACGTTTGCTTTCCGTCCTTCAAACAGCCGTGCCGCCGTCTCCAGATCGCGGCAATCGCCGCAGATGAGCCGGTGCTGCCCAATCAGCCACAGATCGCCGGGCTTGGTGACCGGGTCAACCGGTGGTTCCGGGATAGCCTCCTCGCCGCTGGTCTCGGCGGCTTCTGGTTCGTCCCGCAATTCGAGCGACGCCAGGTAGTCGTCGATCTCCTTCTGGTCGAACCCGGCGAGCGTGGAGTCAAAGCCGGCGTCGGCCAGACCCTTCAGTTCCAGGGCGAGCATCTCGCTGTCCCACCCCGCGAGTTCGCCCAGGCGGTTGTCCGCAATCAGGAAGGCGCGCCTGGCATTCTCGTCGAGATGGTCGAGGACGATCACCGGCACTTCGGTCAGGCCCAACTTCCGGGCCGCTTGCAGGCGCCCGTGGCCCGCAATCACGCCGGCAGCGGAATCGACCAGGATCGGATTGTTGAACCCGAACTCAGTGATGGACGCCGCAATTTGAGCCACCTGCTCCGGGGAGTGGGTCCTCGGATTGCGGGCGTAGGGCACGAGCCGGTCCAGTGCCCAGAGCTCAATCCGCTGCGCCAAGGTGGGTGTCAACCGTGTCAACCTCTGTCAACTGCTTTTTCGCGCCAATCGCTAGCCTCATCGTGCAATCGGGCCACCCGCCGCCGTTCTCGGCGAGGGAGGACCCAACGGGGGATCAATGGACCGCTGATTGCTTGTGGAAGGAACGGTCACTTTCGGAACTCGGAACGCCCCTCGCCGCCAGGCGATGTACCGCCCGGCGTTCTTGGCCCGCCGCCATTTCATGACGTCAGGCAGTCCGTCACGACCTGGAGGAACACGCCGCGAGTGCTCACGAGCACGCCGTGCTCGTCGCGGCGATCCAGCCGCCGGAGTTTCCAGCAGCGGCCGGCATCGAGGTTTTCGAGGAAGCTGTACCGTGTGCCGGCGCGGGCATGCGTTTCAACCGGGCTGCTGCCGTCCTCCCGCTGCAGCCAGATCGCCTTCAGATGGCCCTTGCGCCCATACGAGGGCTTCACGAACCCGCCCTCGATCAGGCGCTTTGCCGCGTCGACTGAGCGGAAGCCCAGCGGCCTTCCATCGGGGGCGTAGTAGGGGATTTGCTTCTCTGACTTCATCTGGGCACACTTCGGGTACGACATGGAAGGGAAGGAGTTTTGCGAGAGTCCCGTCTCTCGGTGCTACTTGTGGGGAAGTCCTTCGGAGGGTGCGCCCAGCGCTCGCCTGTCGAACCGCGCCTTCGAAGTAAATATACGCAGAGCGCGCTGGGAGTGTAAACCTAGCACGCACCTTTCTTGACGGCTACGGTGCTCTCGAAGACATCCTCGCGTTGACTCTCGGAATGGTGCACGATGATTGTGGGAACAGAAACAGCATTTGGTTTCCCCATTTTCACCGGGAGGCAGACCAATGGGCGAACACGATCACCTTAGCAGTGAAGATCTCAACGCAGAAGTCCAGCGACGGTTGGCCGAAGGAAAACCGGTTGGCCGCCTAATTGACTCGCTTCATAGCCGAGGCGAGAGCACTTCTGAATACCAGTCCAGACGCACCTCGAGTGATGTCGCCGCCCATGTGCGGTGGAAGAGCTATCAAGGCAAGGCGGCCCCTGAAGAAACTGAAGAACTCGGGCGAAGGGCGCAGGCTGACAGTCGGCGTACACCGGCTAGTGGCGAACACGATCACCTGAGTAGTGAGCAGCTCCACGCAGAAGTTCAGCGGCGGCTGGCCGAAGGAAAACCGGTTGGCCGCTTGATCGACACACTGCATGGCCGCGGCGAAAGTACGGCCGAGTACCAAGCTCAACGCACTTCGGATGACATCGAAGCCCACATCCGCTGGAAGAGTAATCAGGGCCAGGCGGCGCGTGAAGAGACTGAAGAACTCGAAGGTCGAAAATACAGGGAGAGCGTACCGAGGGGGCAGAAGCCGGCCCGCGCGGCCAGACCCTGGTGGAAGTTTTGGTAGGCAGATCGAACGATCTGGATTGGATCGTCAATCGATTTCACGTCTCTTTGTTCTCTGAGCCCAAGGCTGATCCACGTTCGGATTGTAGAACCGCGTGCGCGTCTCCATCGGCGGGGGTCCGATGAGCTCAATGGACTGGCGGGTTACCTCACCAATCCGCTGGTGCTGGCCGATGTAGCAGACCAGCCCATACCGCGCGCCGAAGGGTCTGCGCTCATGCCCCTCGCAGTAGTAGAGGCTCTCCCTGGTCCACCCAATCGCGACTGCCTGATCACAAATCTCGTCCACCAGGGAGTGGGCCCGGGCGAGCCTGTCCGCTTCCGGGGTTGACTTCAAAGGGGCCGTGTCGAGGGGCTTGACCCTTTCAAATTCCTCGGGCAGTGGCGGCCGATACTTCTCCGAGTCGATGGTCCGGACCGCTTCGAGCAAGGTCCGTTCGCCAAATGCTTCAATCGCGCGGGTTTGAACGTCATTGAAGCGCTGCCGCAAGTCGTCGAACGCTTCCGCCGGCACGCGCCCGGCATCTGCGGCGGCCTTGACTCCGTGCATTCTGAGCTTGAGCCAGGCGAAGTACTCCGGATCGAGGCGCCGGTAGCAGCGGTCGTTGAGCTGGCAGTCACGCGCGATGAAGCGCGGATCGGACGGGAGCCAGACTCTCAGGTCCGTCGAGACCCATAGTGTTCCAAGAGCCCTGCTCTCTGCGGGGACTTGCGGGGACTCTGCGGGGACTGATTTCGACGAGTCCCCGCAAGCTAACGTCATCTGGATCATTGGGTTACCGCCACTTGCGGGGACTTGCGGGGACCTTTATGGTGTGCCCGCCTATACGTGTGTGCGCGTAACACACGGGATGCAGAATGTGATGGGTGTAATTCCCATATGCGCGAGGGGAGAAAAGAGTCCCCGCAAGTCCCCGCAAAACTCCGTAACCGCATCAGCACCAGACACTTAACCTGCGGGGACTCGATGCCGGAGTCCCCGCAAAAGTGCGGGGACCTGCGGGGACTCGGGCTACGCATCGGCCACCACTTTCCATCGCGCGACCTTCCCGTGGGCATCCCCACTGGACCGCTCGACGCGCATCTGACGTTTTCCAAACCGACGTCCCCGGCGCGAATTGAACGCGACGCCCAGCCGCTGCTTGAACTGCCCTTCACGATCCATCCAACGGGTGAGGTCGATGGGAAGCGCGTTGCGCAGTTCCTCGGCGCGGTCCGTGAGCACGGACTGCCGGACCAGTTCCTCGTAGGTTTTCTCGTTGAGCCGTTCCCAAAGCTCGGCGATAGTGAAGGCCGCCCCCTGGAACGCATCCTCGATTGCCTCGAGGAAGGTCTCCCAGTCGGTTCGTTCAATATCGGATTGCTCAAACAGCCTCTCGCTGTTGGCCAGGAAGCCCTCGACCTTGGCGTATTCGAGGATGCCGGCAACAACCTCAGTCCAACGTTCGAAACTGCCGACGGGCGGAACGGTGGACTTGGGCTGGCCCGCTGCAAACCATGCCCGCGCCAGCGTCAGCATGGCGATGAGCAGATCCCGCCGATGTTCGAGGAGATATTCCTTCAGACGTTCGTGCTTGAATCCAGTGCGCCGGAAGGGATCGGAGCAACCCGCGTCCATCCGAATCCAGTAGCACCGCCGGGCCATATCCCCGCCGAGTTGCAGGTTGTTGCCAGTGGCGATCCAGGAGCACCGCACTGGCACGGAGACGGTCTGCGACTTACCGAGCACGCGATCGCGATGCATTTCGCCAGTGATCACCTTGGCCAGGTCGCCCGAATCCAGGGTTGTGGTCACGTTATCGAGGATCACCAGTGGCGGCGCCTCGATCAGGATGCTGGTAAGTTGCTTGCGCCACTCCTCGGGATCGTTCGGGGCCGAACTCAGCTCCGCGGCGCGCCCGGTCAGGATAATGGCGATCACCTCGGCCAGCAGCGTCTTGCCCGTCCCCTGGGTCGTCGCGTCGAACAGAGCCAGCGGTACCGGCCCACTGATGATGTGGCGGCAGACCGACGTCACCATCGCGCCGACGGCGTTTGCATAGCTCGATTGATCGACGAAGGGAAAGTCGCCGATGGCGTCGCGGATGACGTCGAGGGCGACTTCGACGTGGTCCCTGCACGGTTGCTCGGGTACGTCGATGTCCTCCAGCCCCGGGGACGGCACGAGATACAAGCGGCTGGCCGCATCGTATCCGGGCTGCGCGAGTACCGTGCCGTCAGAACGCAGCGTTGGCGCTTCAACGACGGCCTCGAGCACAGGGAATCCCCAACTGGCGGGGTTCCGTGCCTGGATGTTCTTGGCGACGTCCAACGGAGGAGGGACCTCCTTGCGGACACCACGTGCGGACAGTTCATAGAAGTCGGCAGCCTGGGCCAGATAGTGGCGAAGCTTTGTCTCGTCACAGTCGGCGATGAAGGGCCGTCCCAGTTCGGTGGCTTCAATGCACGCGATGCGGCAGGCACGAACGAACAGCTGCGGTGGGGTATTGGACGATTTCAGCGCGTCGAATCCGTCCTGGCAGATGGTTCGAAACGGGCGATCGTTGACCTGGATCTGAGGGATGGCCGGCACCGCCGGACTTGGACTCGATCCCGGCGGCGCGCTTGCGGTGCTGCCGTCATTCGCTACGTCCTGGCCTGCGATGATTCCAGCCTGGAGGATTGCCTCGTCGATTGCCTCCCGCGTGCCCCCGCCCGCAATCCAATCTGACGAATCCTTGCCGACAGGGATTCGGACAACCCGAAGTTCTTTGACGCGGTGGCGGATTGCCTGGATGACGATATCGGCGTGCTTCTGCCCGGGCGTATCATTGTCCGGGAGGATGACCACCCGCTTGCCCTCAAGGCTCTCCGTGTAGTTCTTGAGCCACTTGCCAGCGTGGTTGCATGCCCCTCCCGGATTGCAGGTAGCGACGAACCCGAGTCGCTCCAGGCTCTCGACGTCCTTCTCACCCTCGACAACCAACACCTGGTCGGCGGCCGCCACCTTGGGAAGGCGATACAGCACCCGGCTGATGCCCTTGATGTTGTACTCCCAGGAGATCCCGGCACTGGTTCCGTCCATCCTGACGACACGCCGCCGCTGGCGGAAAGTCTTCGGCTCGTATCGCACGACCTGGAAAAGGAACTCGCCAGTCGCATCGGTGTAGTCATAGGTGGCGACCTCTCTCAACTTCGCCGGCCCGCGGATCGGCCGCCCAACGATGGAGTTGATCTCCTGACGGCACTCTTTCCAGGGGCGCCCGGATACCTCCTGTTCCAGCTGCAGGATGCTCCAGCCCCGGCCACACTGCGAGTGGCAGTAGGCCAGCCCGTTCTCGGGGTTCACCGCGAAGTTCGCGTCGTCACCTTGATGAACAGGGCACGGCCCGCGCCACTCCGGTCCCGCCTGCTTCAGGTCCGGGAATCGAGTCCGGTAATAGCTCGCGACCTCGGATGAAGTGAAGTCCGCAGCCTTCATTCCGGCCTCCGCGCGTCGTGCAGAAGGAAGGACAGGAACGTGTTCCGTTTGTCGACCTGCTGCTTCTTCGCGCAGTTCTCAATGCCCCAGTGGTCGCCGAGCATGATGACCGACTTCTGTGCCCGCGTCACCGCCGTGTAGAGCAAATTCCGGTGGTGCATGAAGGAGTGCGACTTGTGCGTGATCACGATGGCGCACGGAAACTCGGAGCCTTGCATCTTGTGGATGGAGGTCGCGTAGGCGAGCTGAACGTTGTACTCCTTCGCGCTGTCCTTCGGGATCTCGACCAGATGGCCTTCGAAATCTACCGTCATGCCATCTTTAGGGTGGTTCGCTACGATGTACCCGACCGCGCCGTTCATCACGCCGAGGTCGTAGTCGTTCTTGGTCTGGATCACCTTGTCGCCAGGCAGAAACTCCGGCCGCCGCCCCGGCTCCACGTCGGGCGCGTCGACACCGAAGAGCTTCTTCTGGATCAGGCGCTGCAGGATAATGTTGATCTCGACAGTGCCGAGAGGCCCTTTGTGGATGGGCGTCAACACCTGCACATCCTGCAGCAGGTCAAATCCAAGGCGTTCGGCGAGCACTTCGTGGAACAACTTCTCCAGGAAGAACCGCACGTGCTCACGGTCCGTGAAATTGTTGACGACGTACCACGGTCGATAGCCGTCGACCTTCTCGTCACAGGTGGGCCGGACTTCACCGTCGAGGATTGCGGTGGAGTTCTCCTTCAGGACACCGGCCTGCCGGATGATCTTCCTCAGGACAGTGGTGGGAATGGCGTTGGACTGGACGAGATCCCGAAGCACGTTGCCCGGCCCAACCGGCGGCAACTGGTTGTGGTCGCCGACCAGCAGCACGGCGGTACGGTTCAGATCGAGCGCCCGAATCAGGCGGTACATCAGTGGGACGTCCACCATCGATACTTCGTCGACAACAAGGAAATCCGCTTCGAGCTTGTCGTCGGGACCCTTCGCGAAGGTATGGCCGTTGAAGCCCAGAAGCCGGTGCACGGTCTTTGCTGGTCGCTTCACCGACTGTTCGAGGCGCTTCGCCGCCTTGCCGGTTGGCGCCGCCAATTCGTAACTGATCCCAAGTTCCTCGCACGCGGCGATCAGGGAGTCGATCGTGAACGTCTTGCCACTTCCCGCGCCGCCGGTCATGAGCGAGATAGAAAACGCGAATGCCTTCGTGGCGGCGGCCCCCTGATCTTCGTTGAGGGGGCCGTTGAAGTAGACATGCCCGGGGATAACATCTGTCCCGTTGGGATTCCGCGCCCACGCCTTGCGGAACACGCCGGCGAGGAACTCCTCCATCTCGTGGATCGCGGGGTCCGCCACCACGAGCCGCTCATACGGGTAGCAGACAAGTTGCTTCGCGCCGATCAGATCTTCAAGTTGACGCTCGATGAGTTCCCGGCTGTCGAGGTTGTCCAGCACCAGCAGCGCGTTGGCCCTATCGAGCAAGTCCTCGTACTCGACCCAGCAGTCGCCATCGTCCAGCGCAGACTGGATCGTGAATCGGATCCCCGCCTGCAGCCGTGAGGGGAGCTCCTTGGGCGTGCCCAGGCGGCGAGCGATCTTGTCCACCCGCTTGAAGCCGAAGCCAGGCACCTCACTGATGAGGATGTAAGGATCTTCCTGCAGCATTGGCACCACGTGGTTCCCGAACTTCTCCACCAGAGTGGTGACCTGAAAGTGAGTCAGACCATACGACGCCAGGTAGGTCATGGCGGCGTTCACACCGCTGGTCTCGATCCAGATCCGCTGGAGGTTCTGGACCGCATCCATGGAGACCTTCGCGACGGTCGCCACTGCCCTCGGGGTACGGCGGATTATGTCGTCGAACGTGCGGCCGAAGGCATCCGCGATGAGTTTGGCCTTCACTGGCCCGATTCCGGTGATGTCCGGGTGATTCGCCAGGTAGTTGGCCAGGCCGGCTGGGTCGAGTTCTACCTGCGCGTCCAGCCAGTCAACCGAGAACTGCCGCCCGTACTTCGGATGATTCTCCCATCGCCCGCGGAGTGAGACGGGATCGTTCTCCCGAACAAACACCTTCCCGGCGAAGCGGACGCCTTCCCCGTCGTCAGTCCGGAGCCGTCCGGCGGAGAAGTTGGCACCGGCGTGAAAGACCGCTTGAACGACACCACGAACTGTTGATGATTCCTGATTTACGGCAGGTTTTGCCAATGCGTCCTCCTCTCTGCGGCGCGCAACAGGTAGCCCTCAACGAACCGGCAGGCGATTTGCCGGTTGGAGCAGAAGAAGACCGGAATGCCGAAGTCGACTGCAATCGACAGCGCACTACCGAGAACCGACTGGGGGTGCGCGTCGCCGCGATAGCGCCCGGCGAGCACATCCGCCAGGTCCGCCTCGACGACGACACATGCCCGGGCGTAGCCCCCAAGGCGGCGAAGTTCGCGATAGAACCGTCCGCGCGCCCGGATGACCGTTCCAACGAAGTCGTCGAGGGTCTTACGCTCCACTGCAACCGTCTGCTCCAAGCCCGCCACGGAGTAGTCCCCAGCCGGCAATGCCCGGCGCACCGATGTCACCAGCTGAGGATTGAATCCGTAGGGCTCCTGCTCCCGCGTATCGACGATGATGGTCACCGGCGCGGAGTTAGAACGGAACGAGGGCATCCCCCGCCTCCCGCTGATAGCGATTCGCACTGGCGGCGGTCTCGATGCGGCGGTTGAAGTAGATGTTCTCGTTGTCGCCTTTGGTCTTCTTGGTGACCTCCAGCTTCACGTCGAGCAATCTGTCTAGGTGCTTCGGCAACTCCGACAGCTTCTCGAGGTCGAGTCCGCACATATGCAGGTCGGTCTTGACGTACTTGAGCGTGTTGTGGGTGAAGACGCTATTGCGCCACAGGAACCGGTTGGCGAAACGCGGCGCCAGGATGCGCAGCGTCCACTTCAGCATCGGGTTGCCGGTCGAGGACTGGGTCAACTCCACCTTCTCGACGGCCACCTGATACTTGCCATCCGGGACGCTTTCAAAGTCGCCGCGCTCTTCGGTTGCTTCGTTCTGGAAACCGTCGTCAAACTGCGCCAAATCGATCGATTGCTTACCCATGGGTGTTCTCCTTGTTGTTCGGATTGACTACTTGCTTGCCGCCGCCGGAGCGGGCTTGCCCGCAGGGACCGGCTTGGCGGTGAACTTCGCGGCGGTGGCCGCGTTGAAGGCTTCGAGGAAACTGGAAAAGTCGAGGTCGAGAGTCTCCGGCAGCCGACCGGTGCGGTCGCCGGCCTCGTAGTAGAGGCTCGGCTTGGTGCGGATCACGCGGCGTACTCGCGGCTCGCCATCGCTGCCCGCCTGGACATCCAGATCGCAGAACAGCACCATGTCGGCCATGCCCAGGACGATCTTGCGGGCTTTGTCCGGCAGGGTCGGGACCACGCGCGTGTATTTGCCGGTACGCGAGTCCATCTCCATCTCTTTCGCGTGGGAGATCAGGAACAGCCCGCAGGGTAGGAATGCCAGCTTCGTCAGCACGCGCTGGAATTCGTTGTTGATGAGGGCGTAGCCCTTGCCGTAGCCCAGATCGGACTCGTGTTCGATCTTGAACTTCTTCAGCACGTAGTCCGTGCAGAACTTGTAGGCGTTGTCGATCGTGTCGATGATCACCGTCTTGAAGGGATGGTTCCCTTCGCTGATCTCGGCGCAGGCGTTGAGCAGGTCGTCCCAATTGAGGATGGGTGCCTGGTACACATCCAGCGCGTTCAGCCCGGGCTCGGTGGCCAGGAACAAGGCGCCATCCGCATGAGAGCACAGCGTCGTTTTGCCGATTTTGGTCTGGCCGTAGACCAGCACGGTCAGGTCAGCCAGGCTGTTCTTTGATGGGGTTTTGGTTGTCGGGAGTAGAGGCATCGTCGGTCCTTTCAGAAAACGGGGTCAGTGGCCGGCGCGCGGAGTTCTTCGTGCGGCGCGGCGATGGTGTAGAAGTTCTCGATCACGTTCGGATTGCCGTTAGAGCGGCAGATGGGGAAGTATGCGCAGGGCCGGTTGTGGTGGAAGCAGAATGCGGTGTTCTGGTAGAAGACCTTCCGCCTACGAGCATCGAGGAATGCCTGCGTGAGTTCCCAGAGCTCCGCCCGCAATACATCGAAACGGTCCTGCGAGAGATAGAGCATCTCGCGGTGGAACATCTCCGGATCGAGGTACTTCGCGGCCAGCCGCTCCTGGAATTCTTCATCCGACTCCGGCAGCTTGCGCTTGGCCGTGGTCTTCCCCGTCTTCGACTTCTCAAGGAGCTCGGCGCGCCGGGCCTGGTATTCCTCCTCGGTCTCGCCCTTGCTCTGCTGAAGCCGCGCCTTCCCGAGGACGTTGTAGATGACGCCGGTGATCGGGATGGCGAGCGCCTGCTCGACGTAAAAGGAGTAGATGGCGATCTGGAAATCCGTCCAGAGCCTCTCCAGGTAGTCCGCGTCGATGGTCGCGGCGGTCTTGTGTTCGAGAATGTAGTGGTCGCCTCCGATGCGAACGATGCCGTCCACTTTGCCGGCGAGGATGAAGCTGCGGGAAGCGGCGCCGGTGTCGGGGTTGACGATAGGGCCCTCGAAGTTTTTCTCCAGTGCCACAACAGCGAACTCCTCCCGCGGATATCGCACGGCGTAGCCCGTCATCATCGCCCTGGCGAGATGCCAGTCCCGGCGCACGCCCTCGTCGGAAACTCTGGCCGCACAAGCCCGGTCGATGAAATTGAGGACAGCGGCGATGTCGCCGGTCCCGTGCCAGATTTGCAGGCACTCGTGGATCAACGAGCCGAAACTGAGATTCGGATCCTTCTCGCGGGGAACCAGGCCAATCTGGTAGCGGTACTCGCAAGCCTTCCGGCAATTCCGGAACGCCGACCACATGGAGTAGGTGGAGGTCAGTAGGGTGGAACTCATCGCGTTCCCCCCGCCATGAAGTAATTGGGTCCGATGCCGGCGGAAAGGAACGCTTCACGGATTTGCTGCTTCCTCCGGCTGATCATCTGCCGGGAACAACCGAGCGCCACCGCGGCCTCCACCGTCGACGCCATGGAAAGAGCGACAGCAGTTGCTTGGATTGGGACCGGCAACGGTGCCAGCACGCGTTCAAGGTCGATGCGGAAGTGCCGAACGTATGCGGGGTTCGGGCCTGGATCCCGCGCGGGCAGATCTTGCGGCCGCCGCCCTTCCGCCAGGCGGTACCGCAGAATGGACGTCAGCTCCTTGTCCATGACCCGCGAGGCGAACGTTCGGACTGAGGCTTTCTCGCCGTCGAACTTGGGCCACCGAACCAGGAAGGTCAGGACAAGCTGGCTCTGGACATCCTCCCGCTCATCGGCGCCCAGTCCGCAGCGGCGAACGAATGCATTCGCCTTCCGCCCGGCGAGATCCTGGACAACAGGGAGTGCTTGGTCAAGTGCGAGATCAACCACGGCGGCCTCCCTGAAGTTCGATCTCCATGGAGAAGGGCAACCCGTGCCGCACGTCGAGCTCGCGGATTTCGCCAGCTTCGACGTCCCGTACGTAGGCGAAGAACTCGGCGACCTGCGGCCGCAGCTCAAAATTGGGTTCGGAAGGCCTGCCCGTGTTGGGCGGCGTCGCGAACTTGATGTCGCGCACGGTGACCGGCCACGGGTTGAGCATCAACTCGCCGCCGCGGATCTGCAGGTACTCAAACCGGCCGAAGCCGAGTTGCTGCATGGCGGCGAGGAAGGTCGCCTCTGACGCCAACAGCTCCTGTGTGGTGACCGGCGGCTTCATCGCGCCACCTCCGGGAGTTCAGCACCCGCGGACTTCTGCGCCGTAATCCAGGCGTCCACATCCTCGGGGCGGTACCGGACCAAGGCGCCGATCTTTACGAACTGCGGACCGCGCCGTTGGCTGCGCCACTTCCGCAGCGTCAGAACACTGATCGAGCAGGAGTCTGCTACCTCGTGTTCGTTTAGGAGTCGCTGTTGTGTGTTTGGCTTCATCTCGATGCTTGCTGCGGTGTGTTTCCCGCAGCCTCTGAATCGAGAATGCCCGAGACGGCTTTTTTCTAATACGAACTTACGCGGAAGAGATCCGGAAGAAATCCGGACAGTTCAGCGACGCGCGGCGCGCCTGATGGATGCAGGCAATTCGCCCCGAAGGAGCTGCTCCGAAGAGACGCCGATGCTGTCGGCCATGGCCTCAAAATTGGCGCGCCTCATCTTGCCGTCCTTCAGAAACCGGCGAAGCGTCCGGTCGGTAGTGTCGAACTGATTACCGAACATCGTCAGCGTCAGGGCTTTTGCGGCGATGTAGTCGCGGACCGCCGCAACTGCAGCCTCGCTTCCAACAGAACGGTCGAGTGTACGGTCGGGTGTCACCTGGTCAGGTGCCGTGGTGGTTGAATCGGCGGTTTCCAGCAGGCGGAACGCTCCGCTCTCGTCCACCCCAACCATCTCCTCCAGACAGAGGTAGCTGCAGCTACTTGCCTGGATCCTCTCCTGGACTTCGGCGCTACGGTGCCTGTTCGTGGGGACCACCAGCAGGAACCGTCCGGGGACGTCGAGCAGCAGGTCACGCACGGAAGCTTCGAACGTGGATCCGCTGTGCGCGACGACAAGGAACGCCGGCGCGAGCGAGCTCGATCTTCCGGCCAGCCCCAGACTCCATGTACCCGGTGCGCGCGGCCTTGGAGGCTCCGGGCGGATAGAGGCGGCCTGCAGAACGGGCTTCAAGAATGAGGCGAGGTCGAGGTCGTGAAGAAGGGCGTCGCGCGGGGCCAATGGAATCCTGTCGCAGGACTTGTACGGGTCGCGACAGATCGCCGCGAACTCCCCATCGCCATAGTCCACGATCTTGCGGGGACATTCGCCAAAGTGGTGCGGGCACGGATACAGTGACCCGACCATCTCGGTCGGGCGGAGATGAGGGCGCAGGAAGGCGAAGTCCTCACCGCACTCCGTTTCCCACACGGCAGGCACCGCCAGGAGCCCGGTAATGCGCTCCAGACTCCGCCAGAGGTTAGGCAGCCTCCGCATACGCCTTCGTGCCCAGCAAGATGAATCCGCGCGCCCGCAGCCAGTTTTCGACGATGTCGGTAGTAAGTCAATCTGTCCGCTTTTATTCACACACGATCTGTCCGCATCAGTTGACCGCACCCGATGATCCTTTTCTGCTCGCCGAAGGCGGCTTCCGGGTCTTCGGACGTACCTTTCTCGTCGTCGTCGGGGCGGTGGGAAAGTGGGAATCCCGGCTCGGCGGGATTTCCAAGGGACGGTGGGAGCCGTGGGAAACCGCCTCGCGGTTTTCCTCGGCTTCCTCGGGCCCGCCTTTTCCACAGTCTTCCTTTCGTGATTGTCGAGTGTCCCGCAATCGTGCGCCCTCGGCTGTGTAGCGGCCTACCACATGCGGTCCAAATCGGATCGACACCGTTCCATCCAGGTGCTCGTGAATGGTCACTGTGCTCTTCGCCAGGGAGTGGCGGAAACGGCTCTTCTCCAGTTGCCAGCTCTGGTCGCCGATCGCCACCGTGTTATCCCGATCTACCACGCGCTCAGTCTGCACCGTGAACACCCAGTTCAGATCGGCGCGCGTCGTCTTCCGAAACGCCGTCCCTGTCTCCTTCGCCTCAACCGTGAACTTCTCGTTGAACTCGCCAATGTAACGTTCGGCCAAGAACTCATTGGCCCTTTCCGCGGTGGTGATCCCCGCCAGCCGCAACTCCTGTGGCAGTCGGCCCTGCCAGGTCCCGAAGCTCCGCTCTGACCGGCCTCGCGCTTGTGGCGAGTAGGCCGCGATCATCTGCACGCCCAACTCCTTCATCGCTCGCCCAACCTGCGTCAGACGGCCCTTATCAACCTTCCCGCCCGCTTTCGGCGTCACGAAAAAGTGGCTGCCCCGGTCGCTGTACAACGCACAGAACAGACCCTTCGACTCAATCACATGCCGCAGGCCCGCCATCACCGTCCGCGTCGATTCCTCCTCCACCAACTGTGCGTAGTAGATCTCCTTCGTCGCATCATCCAGGATCACGATCAGGTCATACCATCGCTCATCGCTGAACCACTGGTGCTTGCTCCCGTCGATGTGCAGCAGCATCCCCGGCAGCGGTCGAGGCTCCCGTCTCCGCCGATGCTTGGCCCGCCTACCCCGCTTGGCCACCAAGCCCGCACCCTGCAGCGCCTTCTGCACCCACGTGTAGCTCAGCTGGATGCCGTGTTGCTCGCGCAGCTTCTCGTGAAAGTGCCGCATGTTCAGGTCATAGTAGGTTTCCTGGTACAGCCGCAACACCTCCTCCGCCATCGCCAAGGGCACCCTCTTGTCACTCGGCCTGCCTTTCCGCCGGTCGGCCAAGCCCGAATAGCCGTGCTCTTCCAGCCTCTCCCGCCAGCGTCGCATCGTTCGGTCGCTCACTCCGATGATCTCCGCCGCGCTCCACCATGTGATCTTCTTCGCCATGGCCTTCAGCAGCACTTCTTGTAGCTTCATCATCCGCTCCACTTCCGCGGCCGGGCAATCCTTGGGGGCTTCCACCTTCCAAGACTCGCCCGCCGCTCTGCTCGAACGGACAGATCACGTGTGAACTCATGCGGACAGATCACATACTAGCGACAAGCCAGTTTTCGACGATGGCGGACTCCTCGCCGCGCTGGTACCCTGCCTTGTTGCCCGCTTTCACCGACACCGTGCGCGGCTTCTTCTCTCCCTGTAACTTCACCTTGAACACTGCCTTGCGGATGACCGGCTCCGCCGGGATGCCAGCACGTCGGAGCGCCATCGCCTTGAACACATCGTGGGCCCGCTCCGTCACTACGTTTTCGAAGGCGCCCCCAAAGTCGAAGTCCATCTGCGTCACGCGGACTGAGTCCACTCCCTCAACATCACGGCACCGGAGCGAATCCTCGCCATGGGCGCGCAGTGGTTCCAGCGTGTACTTCTCGGCGTAGACGAAGGCTTGGGGATTGCCGAAGAGGTGCTGACCGAAAAGCTCGCGGTACTTCCGCAGATCCGGTGCGCTGGCCGCGTTCATCCGCAACTCGCGATGGGTGAGATCGAGGACGACAACGTCAGTCCTCTCGGGTCGGAAAAACGTGCATGTCGATTGGGCCCCCTTTCGACTTGGTTCCCGGCGGCACGGCTGCCCATGCTGAACGAGGAAGCGAACCTCCGCCGGCGCATACCTCGGAATGACGCGGCAACCCTTCCCCTTCTTCTTTTCCTTGAAGTAGCTGCCCAGCTCGGCTTCCAGCCCGGAAAGGTCGGCGGGGAGTTCATGGACCGAGATGGCGAGCTCCGGATCGGACGCGCGGAAACTGTCGAAGGACTTGCGCCGATCGAACAGCCCCTCACGGTCCCTGCGCTCCAGCAACTGCGGGTCCTGCAACCAGATCCGAGCCGCGAGATCCGAAGCTGTCATCTCGTCCGTGACCTCAAGATCGGCCTCCGCGGCGAGCTGGAGCAGATCGTCGAAGTACTCGTCGGTCCCCAGTTCGCTGATGAGATGCAGGGCCTCGACCAGGTCGGCCGGCATGTCCTCGTCCGGCTCAGCAAGGATGCCAGCCAGAGCGAGGTAGTCGAGATTGTCGGCCTCCGGGGCCGGGATCGCGAAGCCCTTCATCTCAAAGAAAAGTCGGGAGGTTTCCAGGAGCCGGATCAAGATTTCGGGCTGAAATTGCTTCAGCACGTCCGGATGAGAAAAACACTTGAGTTTGAACGCCATCTTCAGACACCTCAAGGAGATACGTAGGTCTGTAAGGGCAGGTCGAACCCCGTCGAAGCAACGTCAGGCGGGCGGCCCGGATCACAACTGAATCCCAATTATAGCAGGCGAACAATAAGCGAATCTATCTCCACAGGGCAACCCATTCATCGCTGGGGACATTTTCTTCTTGCGCCAAAGAGGGCTGTGGAATCCTGTGGATAACGCAGGGGTGTCCAGACTAAGCACCGCGGATGGGCGCCAATCCGATCAGGCCCCTCACTCATGAAGTGCGCGTGCGACTATTTTTCGTTTCGTATCTGCGAGTTACAGGTGGAAAGGCCGCCTCAAGCCCGAAGGGGGATTGACAGTACTGTGAACATCATTCACAATCATCTGTGAACGACGTTCACAGCATGGAAGACCAGAATCTGATCGGGATCTTCGAAATTGCCGAGCTCGCCGGCGTGGGGCCCTCTGCCGTCGCGAATTGGCGCAAACGAAGCCCGGACTTCCCGCGTCCGGTCGCAGACCTCAAGTCCGGACCTGTGTTCCGGAGGCAGGAAGTTAGGGCATGGCTCAAGAGGAGAAAGAAACGAATGGCTAACATCATCGCGACAATCAACCTCAAAGGCGGTGTAGGCAAGACGACAACCACTGTGGCTCTGGCGGAGATGCTCTCGTCAGAGTTCCATCAAAAGGTCCTGGTGATCGACCTCGACCCCCAAACGAACGCGACGGTCATGCTGATCGGCGAGGACAAATGGAAGGACCTCAATTCCAAAGGCCTGACGCTCGCACGCCTCTTCCAGGACGCGATCGAGGATCAGCAGTTGTTCGACCTGAAGAGTACGTTGCAGCGCAACGTGTCCAACGTTCGGGACGTCCGGTCCGTTGATTTGCTCCCGTCAAGTCTGGATCTGATCGACGTTCAGGACCGCCTTGCATCGATGCCGTCCGGCCGATTCTACGCAAATAACCCCGTCGATCTGCTTAGGAAAGCGACCAAGGCTGTGATCGAGGAATACGACTACGTTCTGATCGACTGTCCGCCCAACCTCGGCATCATCACACTTAACGGGCTGCGGATCTCACAGGGCTACATCATCCCCGCAATTCCCGACATCCTCTCCACTTACGGCATTCCGCAGATCGTCAAAAGGGTGAAGGACTTCGCGACCAACGTCGGAGAAAATATCGAGCCGCTCGGTATCGTCATCTCAAAGTACAATTCACGAGTGAAACTCCACGAGAACACCACGCATCGGCTCAGGCAGCAGGCCAAGGATGCCCCTGTCTTTGATGCAATCGTTCCGGACAGCGGGCATATCGCTGAGGCTGCCGAATATACGCCGATCGGGACGCTGCGCCAAAAGTACGGCTACGCGGGGCAATTCGACGCATACCGGGCCTTGGCCGCCGAATTCAAGAAAAGGGTAGAAGCATGAAAGTAGAGCAACGTCTCCAACGCCTGTTTTCCGTACTTCTGGACGCGGTGAAGAACGATCCGGCGCTGGCCGAACGGGTGGAGGTAGCGCTGGGGATCATCGAGAAGCAACCATCGCCCCCCAGCGAGCGCCGGAACCGGCGCACCGCGGCGGCACTTGATCCCTATGCTGAGTTCGCGCTCGGCGAAGAAAGCCTGGTATCGAAGCTCCGTACCCTCGATATCGAGGCGCTCAAAGACGTCGTGGCGCAGTTCGGCATGGACCGATCGAAGCTCGTTATGAAGTGGAAGACCCCCGACCGAATCATCGACCACATCATCACCACCGTCCGAGCACGCGCGCAACAGGGCGATGCATTCAGGAGCTGAGCCCGCTAACGTAGCTACTGATAGGCCTTGAAGAAGGCTTCTGCCTTGAATCTGGTGAACTCTGCGTCATCCGTGAGTGACTTTGACACCACCTGAAACGGTCGGAGACGAGCAAGTTCGACCTGCAACTCCCTGGCCGTCTTCGTCGAGCAGCCGAGGAGTTCCTGCACGGCTGTCGCGGACACGCCCTCGCACTGAAAGATGAACGAGAACTCCAGCAACTCCTTGAAGTCGAAGAACTTCTGTGAGTAGTCATTCGGCGATTGGGACGCGAAGAAGACGACCACGCCTTTCGAGCGTCCTTCCCGGATGATCTTTTGCAGAAATGGGTTCTTCTGCGCAAGGTAGTTGTGGGCTTCGTCGATAACCAGAATCGTTCGCAACGCGCGACGGCCCTCCTTGGTATCGCTATCTGGAAGCGCCGCCATCTCCTTGTACAAGCGTTCGATGACAAGGTAGACCACCAATTCCTTCAACACGGGCAGCTGGTGCAGGTCCACCAAAAAAGTCTGTTCGCTGATGCGATCGATCAGGGGCTGGGTGGAGCCGTGCTCCCAAAAGAGGTGGAAGTCGGACAGGCGGCGAAGAATCTCAATCAGGCTGTCATCCTTCTTGTTGTCGTGGGCATAGCGATCGCGGACGATGCTGAGCACTTCGCGGAAATCCGGATAGCGCAATGCTTGGGCGGACCGCCGGTCGTACGCGGTCCTGATGGCGTCACTCAGGGCGCCCTTCTGGACCGTTCCGATGTGCGAGTCGATCGACGCAAAGCTCTCAGCCTTCTCTTCCGCGGAGATCATGATGGAACTTGCCGCGTAATCTTCCAAAATGAATGGATTGATCGGCAGCTGCTGGTGCGGCAGCTGATAGGTCGTGCAGCGGGTGATCTCGACAAAGCGATCGTCGACGACAACGTCTCCTTTGTAGTCGAAGTAGATAAAGTTCGTCTGGAACCTCGACTGAATACGAATGTCGGCCAGGATCTTGAGCAACAGTTGCGTCTTCCCAACCCCTGGCTTGCCCATGATGGCGAGATGGGAATTCGCATGGCGCGCCGTGTTGTTCAGCTCAATGACCACACGTTCGTTGTTGAGTTCCTTCATCCCCAACACAATATTGAGAATGGGTACGCCTCCCGCTGTGGCGCGCCCCCCGGTTAGCGGAAGTTCGGCAGCCAGCCGCTGTAGAAAGATGATCTCATCTTGTCCCGACGAGCGGAAAAGTTGACCCAGCAACTCACAGCCGCCATCAATGTGGTGCTTCACCCGGCGAGCGAAAAGCTCATCCTCTTTGGACATCTTCTCGCCGTAGACCATCGTCAAGACGCTGGAGAAGGTGTGCTCATCGTCGCTGAACAGGCTGGTCCAGCGGATCTCCTTACCCGTAAGGTCCGGCGATTCAGGAGCATTGCGGCCATGCTTGCTAAGTGACAGAGCCAGGGCGACCCGGGCAAGCACCGAATACTCAAAACGCGTGACGTAGCGCAGCGTGTTCAGAACCTCTTCCGCTGTGCTCGAAGTGTAAATCCGGTCCGGCATCGCCTAGTTCCTCCAGAAATAGCCTTCTTGCAGGGTTGTCAGCTCGCGATTCCTGTCAAACAGGAGGTGCACCGCATGCTGCAGATGAGGCTCCAAATCCTGGTAGTAGGCCTGGTCCACTTCGGTGTCCGTTGATAACACGATGACCTGGTGCCCGGCCTCAGGAAAATAATGACGGACGATGCGATCGCGATGTGTACTGTCGAGCCGCGAGAGCGGCGTGTCGATGACGATTGGCAAAGCCAACTGCGAACTTTGGGCCAGGCCCCACAGCAGGGAAATGGCAAAGACCTCCTTCTCGCCCGCGGACAGATTGTGCTTTTGCACAACGTGGCCATTCCTGTCCTTGATGGTCACCGCATAGGTCTTGGGGTCGATCTCAATGTTCGAGATGAGATCTCCCTTGCTTGCCAGCCTCCGGTACATGTCGAGCGTGCTCGATTGAAGTTGGGCGATCTTGGCCTGGCGCAGTTGGTCCACGTATTCGTCGAGTAGCGCGAGAATCTTATCCAGCTCTGCTACGAATGCCGCCTGCTCTTTTGAGCCCTTGTGCTTGTGGTAGAGCAGATCAAGTTCGCGCTCGCGAGATGCAATGCTGTCCTGGAGCTCCTGGATCTGGTCGTCGAGTTGGCGCAATTCTTCTTTCTTGCGACCGATCTGTGCAGCGTAGCCTTCGATCTCGCTTTGCAGCTTGCCAAAGACCTCCTGGTCCGAGTCGCCGACCGAGGTACGCTTCAGCTCTCTCTCCAGGTCGGCAATCTGATTCTTCAGAGTCTGACGGTCAGACAGGAGCCGAAGGAACTGGTCGTCCCATGCCTTTTCGACTTCCTCAAGGCGGATCTTGATTCTCGCCGCATCGGTTTCAGTAAGCTGTAGCACGGCCGCCGCAGTCTGAGCTTGGGGACCCCCGACACCATACTCGCGAACCACGGTCAAGACGCGATCGAAGAAGGCGCGCCGCTCAGCCTCACCAAGTGGCCGGTTGCAGCATACTGTCTCGGGAGAGGTGGCTGAAGCGGTGATCGCCCTGGCCAGGTCGGCGGCAATGTCCCGCACGGCTTCGAGGCGCCGGATGCGACTTTCTGCCTCAATCTGTTCGCGCAACGGGCCGAACTGGTTGCCGAGAATGCCCAGCGGTAGAACACGTTCGACGTAGTGCCGGATTTCCTGGTCCACTTCGGTCATGCGTGCCGAAACCTGAATCCGTCGGCGCTCTCGAACCCGGGCTTCCTCCACCTCTGCAGGCTCGAACCCGAACAGGGAGGAGAACCGCCTCTTTCTTTCCTCCAGTTCGGACTGCAGTTGGGCAATATCTTCCTGGGCCTCCTTGCGGGCCGCCTTGGACTTCTCCACCTTCCTGCGGAGAAGGGCCAACTCGTTCTCCTTCAGCTTGATGTCATCGTCTGTGATGTCTGTGCGATTCCGGCGCTCGTTCTGCTTGACAACGGTTAAGTCCTCAATCAACTGCCGAACGGTGCCGATCCCGAGCGCCGCCTCCATGCTTGATTTCAGCTTGTGCTCAGCGTGCTCGTCGGCTGCCATGTCCTGGATCTTTTCCCCGTCGAAGAAAAAGAACTGGGTGATCCCACGCGGCATCGTGACTTCAAGATAGTCCTGCCACATTTGCTGATTTGCGACCGAGACGCGCTTCCCGTTCTTGATGACTGTCAGCTTCTCCTCCAGATCGTCCGGCCGCGGGCGATCAACGGAAGCCGGCGCTGCCCAGGATCGCTTGACCGCGACGACCTCCCTGGAGTCGGTCTCAAATTGGAGTTCAAACGCACACGCTGCGTTGCCCCGTGCCAATTCCCGCCGATTGATCGCTTTGAGGATCCGGTCTTTCCGCTCTCCGTAGAGGACAATGTTGATCGCTTCTAGAATTGAGGTCTTGCCAGCACCGTTCATGCCGCCAACCAGAAACACGTTGCGGTCCGGCTCGTTGGTGCCGGCCGTGAAGTCGATTTCGGTAGGCAGTTGGAAGGATTTGTAATTCTCAATGCTGAGTTTCAGCAGTCTCATTGTCGACGCTCCACCTCGATTTCGAGGTCATCGGGCGATTCGCCACAAGCGGCCACAACCCGACGCAGAAAAGTAAAAATGGAATTCGCGCTCATGTGCGATTCAACATACAGCCCGGACGACAACTTCATCGCACTGCGGAATGCCCCGGGCGAGCGGCCGAAGTACTTCCGCTTCCTGCCTCCAAGGGCCTCCAGCTCCGCAATTCGGTCCCCGTGCCGCTCGAGGAGTTGGTCGCAGACGACCTTCAGGACCTCGCGCCAGCTTGATACTGGCGCCTCGAAACCGTCACCAAGATGGACAGATCGCGGGCGGGTGTTCGACATGTCTTCGTCGGACGCCGGCACGTGTGGGGCACGGACGCCGCCGTTTGAAGGAGGCTGCAGGCGACCCAGGATCTCGGTCAGTCCCTGCCTCAAAGCGACAAGGGCCTGCTCGGCGGCTTCAAAGCTGCTGATTTCTGAAATCAATGTGGTCTTCAAACTTCGCAATTCGTTGGGGACCGGAACACCCTTGCTTTCGAGCTGTTGAATCGATTGTCCGATCGTACGTGCTTGGATTCGCTTAGCGGCGAGGGATCCATCCGCCGCCGTGGATTTGACCTCATCGGCGAGGTGACGGAGTTGATCGAGAATGGCCTCTACTCTCGCGATCACTGTCTATCCCTCATCTGGCACCTAGTCCCGGCGTTCCTCAGCTTGAACGCTCCCCTGGATACACTCCCGAAGCCGGTCGTAGATTCCGTGACGCTTGTTCTGGAGCTGATACTCACGCTCGATCTTGAGAAGTTCCGACACAACCTCGGGCTTCACGCTGTGCTTTGCGCACACCTGCTCGAAGAGGTGATCATCGTGATGCGTTGAGTCATTAGTCATAAGGTTAGTCCATGTGCTGCAGCTATTCTGTCGCATTCGGAAGCGACGGCCGGGCCGTCCTGGAGCGTAGCAAGCCACTCGTAACCGGGCGAGTGGCTCCCGTGTGACACAACTCTGTTTCCTGCTCGTCGGATACCGGTCTGCTCGGGATAGCCCCGCTCCGACCTCTCAAAAAAGCGTCGCATCAACTCGTAGAGGCCAGGGTTGTTCAGGCCATGCGAACGCAATCGCAGCAACTTGTACTGCGCCTGTTCAGGCGTGTATCGACAGACGGTAGCCTTGAAATCCGCGAACAGCGCCTCGAACAGATCTAATAGATCAATAAGGGCTTCGAGGCATCGCCGGTATTCCACCGTCAACCCGGCCTGGTTGTGATCGTGGAAGAAGCGGTTTCGCATATCGCGACGTGCCTCGACACGAGCCAAAATGCCCGGGACATGGGTGGGAAGACCGGGCTGCCCTCTCAACTCCCCTACGACCGCCCGGAAGCTCTTGTAATATGGACGCGCTGGAGTGCTCCGAGTAGCGTCTTCCGCGGTCCAGCCAGCCACGTTGGTCTGCAGCCACGTCTTGATGCCAAGTTCAACGACGTCGTCCACCTGAATAAAGCACAGGCGACAATTGCTGTCCGGACGACACAGAAAGATGTCGATGACATTATTGCAGAGCGATGCGACATCTTCGATGGATGCGGCCATATCAGCTCTTCGAACTCTTTGCTTCGGTGATCAGTGTCTCTACGCGGAGCATAGCGGCCGCTAGCAGTCGCGTTGTCTCCGATTCCGCGTCCTGGGCCTGCTCGACAGCACCTTGAACCAGATCACCAATTCGATTGTGGGCCTTGGGACTTAGTAGCGGGAACGGCATCCGCCGGAGGTTGCCTAACCCGAGGAACGGATTAATGCCGCCTGTGCTCCGTTGTTCCACAAGCTGCTTGCCGATAAGTGAATTGAACCACGCGGCAACGAAATACGGATGGTAGCCATTGCGGAGGCGAAACAACCCGACGTCCTGGTTGATATTAGCTCTGTCAAGGCAGTTTCGCACGACCGCGCAGTTACCAACCTTGCCTTTAATCGTCACCAGGAGGTCGCCATCTTGCAGTGCAGTTCGGGATAGTTCTCCGTCATGGTGAGAAAGGAGAATGCGCTTTTCTGAATCGAAGTCGACACGAAAGTCGGAAATGTGTTCCGCAGTCAGAAATGGGACCTCGCCAAGCGACAAGTCGTGGCGTAGTGGAGTGTGGCCATTCGTCAAAAATGAGAAACATCGACCGATGGGTTTCAATCCCTCAACCTTTACCTTCTTTGCCCGGAGAATCGCCTGGATCACTCTTGAATACTTGGGCTTGAAGTATTCACTATCCCAGCGGCGAGCCTTGTGGACTTCAGAAACCGAACTCGCGTAGCCAGTCTCCAGTGATAAATCAATGGGCGCTATTCCCAGAGACTCCTCGCACAGGCTGGCCGCTGCCGAGAATCCCTGCTTGGCCTCCTCCCTTTTGTGGGCGGCCTTTCTGACGAGGTCACCGATCGCCGTCTCCTGTTTGTCGCCCAATCTTGGTATCGGTATTCGGAGCAGGTCCTCTAAATTCAATCCTGTCTGAACGGCCCCGCGCTGCTGACGCTGCAAATAGAGAGCGCCGATGCGAGAATTGAGGTAGGCACACAAATAGTAAGCGTCAATTCCTCTTACACGATAGGCTGTACTTTTGCAGGAGAACACTGCGGGCGTAACATCCGGCGGAACCACGCTTACGTTGCCGAGGGTTCCAACGACCGACACCAGGAGGTCTCCTGGTTCTAGTGAGTACTTTTGCAGCTTCGCCCAATGCTCCGCAGGAATGTAGACGTTGTCGTTGTCCTTTACGAAGAAGGGCTTCACGTCCTTGCCACGCACATAGCGACACGGCCCATTGGGAACAAAGTTCTCCACATTGAACGCAGAACCGAACGGCCCCGTGATGAATCTGCCCCTTAGGCGCCCCCACGGCGTCCAGTTCTTTTTCTCCAGCACCTTGTCGAGAGTAAGGTACTGCGGCTTGAAATATTCAGCGTCAAGCCTCCGGGTCGGGGCCGCCAACGAGATCTGAATCTCTGACCAAAGCATCCGCTCAGTCCTCCCGCCAGAAGCTCAGCTTGCGCTTTTGCGCCCACGCAGTAAAGCACTCCGCAATGCCGGGTGGATCGTCTTCGCGGTATGCGACGCAGTCCTGCTTAATAAGGGGGTTTCCAAACTCATCTTCAATGAGGTTGCCATCGTGTTTTCGAAATTCGTATTCGCCGGAAGAGTCCTTTCCGCCAACCTCGCTTGTAGCCATGAACACCGGGTAATCCAGCTTCTGGGCGATCTTTATGTCGACCCACTTCTCTCTTAGCGATCCGAGTGCCTTCGAATCATTCATAAGGAGTTCAAGACGGCCGCGGACAGACTTCACCTTCTCTTTAGCGTCCGCTTCGGACATCGCCATCTCCGTTTCGGTGAGTCTTCTCTCGGCCGACCTCAAAAGGCCACGCAGGCGTTTCTGCTCACTTTTTTCGTTCGCTTCCCTTGCGTTGTCGACCTGGATCTTGAGATCAGTGACGATAGTTCGCGCCGATTTGAGCTCCTGTTCGAGGGTTTCAATATCGGGTTCCTCTGCCAGTTCACCCGCCGCCTGGCTGTCAGAGACTTCGTCTTCTGGGTCCTCAGGTTCTGGCTCGTCGAACAGTTCGTGCAACGCTTCAGAGATCTCATCCGGTAGGGAATCTTCTTCGATGTCCTCTTTGCTGGCGTGTCTCTTCAGAAGTTTCGCGATGGTTTGCGCGTAATCGGGGGCTTCAGCCTTGATTGAATCCTCCACGGCTTTAATCTGTTGCATCTGCTCGTCGGTGTACTTCTGGACGAAGAGGACGCTGGTTTTGGTCCCTGTATGCGGTTTGAAAGTGTTCAGATGCAGGCCGACGACTGCGAGTAATCGAGCTCGCCGCAGCACCCATTCTCGAATGTAGGCAAGGCTCGCATTGTTAAACTTGCCCTGCGGCAACACAATCGCGAGGCGGCCACCTGGCTTCAGCAACTGAAGACACCGCTCGATGAACAGCACATCGCGCTCTTCCTTAGGACCCTTCTTGCTCTTTCTTGCGATGGCAGGGCCAGCGAGGGCGTAACGGCGCAAGAGATCTTTGTCTCGGATCTCCCCAGCAAATGGCGGGTTTGTGAGGATCACATCGAACTTCATGTCGCGGTAGTAATCCCATGCTTCAACGTCGCGAATGACCTTGTTTCCCTGCGGTCGATTCGTAAGTAGGTTCTGATCTCTGAGGCTGTTTCGGATTGCCTCTCCCTCCTGACTGGTGAACCACTCACGCGGATCCAGCGAATTCACTCGAAACACGTGGCTTCGCCCATCACCGGCGATC
The DNA here is from genome assembly GCF_963665245.1 of uncultured Paludibaculum sp. Taxonomy (NCBI): domain Bacteria; kingdom Pseudomonadati; phylum Acidobacteriota; class Terriglobia; order Bryobacterales; family Bryobacteraceae; genus Paludibaculum; species uncultured Paludibaculum sp. The sequence continues at coordinate 1,023,413 of NZ_OY762267.1, read as the reverse complement.
AGCATCAAAGCGCGGGCAACCTTCGCTGATCGTTCGTCAAAGTCAACACCCCAAAGATACTTCGCGGCGTAGGTGTGCTTCCGATCTTCGCGTTTCGCATCGGCGTTCTTCTCTTCACGGATCGGCCACACTTGTTCCATAACGTGTATCAGGAAGCCGGCTGACCCGCACGCGGGGTCCAGCACGTACTCCTTCTTCGTCGGGTTGAGCATCTTGACGCACATGTCGATCACGTAGCGAGGCGTGAAGAACTGCCCGTTCTTCTTTTTTGCGACACTCGGCATCAGGTACTCGAACGCGTCATCCATCACGCGCATGTTCGCGCCTAGGAGTCGGATACGCTCGAGAGGGCCAATCACGACCTGCAGGTGGTGTGGAGTTAGTTTGATCTGCTCGTTTTCGTCGAAAATCCCTGGCCACTCTTCCATGGCCCTTCGGAAGAGCTTGTTTACCGTTTCGTAAGTGATTTGGGGATCGTCGGACTTGCGGAAGGCCACCTCATTGTTCTTCCGGTCCTTCGCAGCCTTCTCGTCATAAAGCTTTGCGAATATGATCTTGAAGATCTCGTTGAACTCGTCAACGCCGGCGTTCGCTAAGACGAGTTCCTCGAGGTTTTGAATGATGCGCTTGAAATCGAACTCCCGTTTCAGGTGTCCCAAGGTCAGCTTTGCATCGAGGACGTCCTTGGGCTCCTGTTGGAAGGTCGGAATTTCAGTGAGCGTGTCTTCGAACTCGCGAGGATATGGCCGATAGAGGATGACGCGTTCAAGGCCGTTGGACCAGACGCCAACGGGCGAGCCCTCTGCGTTGAGGTAGCTCTTCAGCTGATTGAGGCCATCTTTTCGATCAGGACGCTTCACCTCCACGATGATCTTCGCAGTCTTTCCATCCTTCTGGAAGACCAGGATGTCGGCGGCTTTTTCCGCTGTCACAGTCCCGAAGTCCACTTGGTACTCAATGACGATGTGGTCGAGGGGATATCCGTAGTAGTGATGAAGTTTGTAAATCCAAAGTTGGCGAACAATCTCTTCAGGACTGGCCTTCTTCTCCGAATAGACTTGGATGTCGCCGCAGCGTTGCAAGCACTTGAGGTAATAGCGCACCTCGCCCTTGGCGCGGCCAGACTCGACGGTCTTCGGGTAAATCGTTAGCACGTCCTCTGGCTTTTTGCCGAGGTCGCGGAACTCCTCCAACCCGTATTTGGCGGCCGGGTCGCGGAAGATGAGGTCAATCACTTGGGCGGTGGTTAGGTTGGTTGGTAGAGTGTCGGCTACAGGCATGTCTTCATTTACCCTATTCGGTCGCAGGCCGGGAATCCTTCGAGTCGTCTTCTTTCAATCGAGAACCTGGCGCCCCTTGCCGTTGCTTGCGGACCCAGTCGTCCACCTCGGCCCTCCTGAACTTCCAGAGTCGGCCTGCCTTGTGCGCCGGCAGGCTCGCCCGGTCGATCCACTTGTAAATCGTGTCCCGCTTGACGCCGAGGTAAGCCGCGATCTCTTCGACCGAAAGCCAGCGCTCAGCTTCGCCCGGCGTTGACGTGTTCGTCGTCATGGATTGGCTTGTCCAATTAATCCGGATACAGAAGACCTAATCCTATTAAGATGGCAACCGGATGTCAACCACGTGTTCGGAGAAGCACAATTTGGCTATGCGCGGCTCGGACTATCGTCTGGGGAGGTCTTCTAGCCATTGCTGGACCTCAGCCTGGTGGTATCGGACTAGGGAGCCGACTTTTCGGTACGGTGGCCCTTGCCGGAGTAGGCGCCACCGGCGAACGGTCGCCAACGAGACGCGCGCCAACGTCGCGACCTCGATCTCCGTGACTATCCTGTCTGTTTCCGGCGGCGTTTTGGGCTCAGGTTGGTGCGGTTGGGGCACGAGGACATGGCTGGCCGCAAATGGGGCGCTCTGCACGACGTTGTGGCTGGCGATCGCCTCGCGCAGCAGTCTCATCTCATCGATCAATTCTCGGATCAGTTCTTCGAGCATGTTCAAGAGCTTCGCCCATCCGACATCGCTGCATTTTCCAATCGGCTATCGAGGCCACGGTGCGCAGGTGCCTTTCTGCGGGGACGTCGGTCACATCGCCGCATCCGGCAAATAGAAGCTGCTCTTGGACGTCCGGCGCCAGCAGTAGCAGGTTCATGATCTGGGTTACCCTCGCTCGCGTGACGTATCCAAGGCGAGCGAGATCGGCGTAGTCGCGGACTTCTCCGCGGTTCAACATGTCTTGGAACTTGATGGCGAGAGCCATCAGCCGCGTGATCCGCGGGATTCGCGGGCGGGCGTTCGTGCGGCGTGTCTGGTCCTTGGGCGCGTTGCCGCCCTCCCCGCCGCGTTGGCGCACTGGCAACGTGACCTCCACCTGAATGGCCTCGTCCTGGTGGGATTGCGGCGTGGCCGCGATTAGCACTTTCCTTGGCATATCTCCTTCGCTCCTTGGTTGCTGAAATTGACGGTGACCTTGCCGGTCCGCCCGTCGTAGCCGACCTTGGCGACCAGTAGATGGATCATCTGTTCCTGCTCTTTTGTGGTCAGCGACGACCAGATGGCGTCGAACTCGGCCAGGGTGCGGTGGAGGTCGTTGGCGTTGATGTGGTCCCTGTCGAGTTCAGTGCGCTCGGCGGTTAGTTCCGCCAACCGGCGTTCCGTAGTCTCGATGTCGCGTTGGATCCCCGCGATCCGCTCGAACCGTGCGCCGGTGTCGACGCTAGTGTCCGCCGCTTCCCGTGCGAGGTTCTGATTGAGTTGCCGGAGGCCTCGCCGCTGAGTCTCCGATTGCTGATCAACCTCCCGCCGTCGGCGGGCCACCTCCGCCAGGGCTTCGGCGGCCACTCCCTCGGCCAGCTTGGGGTCCGTCCCAAGGCGGCGGATGCTGTCGAGGACCGCGGATTCGATCGCCTGGGCCGGCACAGACTTCGTATCGCAGTTCTTCCAACCCTTCTGCTGCGCGCTGTAACAAACGTAGTAGCGGTAGCGCTTGGAGTTCCGCATCGTGTAAGTGTGGATCATCTGCGTTCCGCAGGGAACACAGAACAGCAGGCCTTTTAGCAGGGCGCCGAACTTGTTTTTCAGACTGGCCCCGTTGTCGCCATTGTTACGTCGAAGGTTCTCGTGTACCCGATCCCACGTGTTCTGATCGAGGATCCGCTCGTGCTCGCCCGGGTACAGGCAGCCCTTGTGTTCGACCATTCCGGTGTAGATGGCGTTGGTGAGGATGCCGTGCATCGTTCCCTTCGCGATGCGCTGGCCGCCCCGGACCTTGCCGTCTACCGTCGTCCACCGCTTTGTCCGTAAACCGCGACGGTCAGCCTCCTGCAAGAGCGGCAACAAGGAGCCGAGTTCCAGGTAGAGACCGAAGATCGTTCGCACCTGATCTGCCTCTTCCGGATTGACGATCAGCCTTCCGCCCTTCGAATCGATGTCGTAGCCCAGGACAGGATGGCCACCGATCCACTTGCCCTTGCGGCGCGCCGCCGACATCTTGTCGCGCGTGCGCTCGGAGATGATCTCCCGCTCAAACTGGGCGAAGGACAAGAGGATGTTCAGCGTCAGGCGACCGATGGATGTCGTCGTGTTGAACTGCTGCGTGACGGAAACGAAGCTCACGCCGTTCTGGTCGAACACCTCGACGATCCTTGCGAAGTCCATCAGGGAGCGGCTGAGCCGGTCGACCTTGTAGACCACCACGCAGTCCACCGACCGGTCCTCCACGGCGCCCAGAAGCCGCTTGAGAGCGGGCCGGTCCATGTTGGCACCGGTGTAGCCGCCGTCGTCGAAGTGATCGGCGACGACCCGCCACCCCTCGCGTTTCTGGCTGGTGATGAACGCCTCGGCCGCCTCGCGCTGCGCGTCCAGAGAATTGAAGTCCTGCTGGAGTCCCTCCTCGGTGGATTTGCGCGTGTAGATCGCGCATCGGAGGACCTTCGTGGCTGGAGTGTCGTTCGACCCGTTGGCGGTCGCCCGCGGCGCGCTACTTCTTGCCATCGGCGGCCTCCTGGGTTGGCGACAGGTTGAAAAAGAGGAAGCCGTTCCACTTGGTGCCGGTGACCTCGCGGGCGATGGCGCTGAGGGACCGATAGGTCCGACCTTCGAACGCGAATCCGTCCACCAGGACCTTCACGATGATCCGGCGGCCCTTGTACTCGCGCTCCAGGAAGGAGCCGTGCGGTGGGAGCCTCGCGTCGAGGTCGCCGGCCACCTTGCGCGTGACGCTCAACTTCGGATTCAGCGCAGGATCCTGTCCGAACATAGTCCGGGGCGCCCGGATGCGCAGGTCGGCGTCGTTCGCAATCTCCATCGCGCGGCGGCGGGCACGCTCGGACAGGCCGCCCTCGGCCAGCGCCTGGATGCGCCAGGCGATCCTCCGAAACAGGAACTGCTTGTGGTTCGAGCGGGACTCCTCGCCGAACACCTCCAGGTACTTCTGGCGGAGCTGGCCGACTGTCATCCGGCTCAGCGCCTCAATCTCTTTCTGCATCTGCATCGTGGTCTCCACGCGTTTCTCCTTTCTCAAGGCCGTTAACCTCGTGTCCATGAGGGCTCGATGTCGGCGGACTAGCAAGTGGAGATTCGCGCCTGCGCCGGTCGCGAAGCCGGAGGTAGCCGGCGGCCAGGATGCGGGCGATGGATCGGAAATCCTCGGCTGGAATGTTCAAGACGGTTCACCTCGCTGTGGATTGGCACCACAGCGAAAGTCCGCCTTGCGGTCGTTCCGCTGTCGAGTGGAGCGTGCGAGTCGCACGCTGCTGTAAACATACGCAGCGAATTCGAAAAACGTAAACCGAGACGACGGTTGCGTTAACCAACCTCGGGCGTTCTCCGGCACCGGGGAGAGGTCAGGAGGGAAGGGGAGAAAACGGACTCACCGGGGCGATGCAGGCCACTCTCCGCGACACGAAGCAGAGAACGGGACCGTCCGGAAATGTTTGGCGTTATTGGGGATACTGCGCGAGGCGGGGACCGGGCGCACGTGGGGCGATGCCGTCAACTACTGGGGACTGAACTTTCGGGAGAAATAGAATTGGCTCCTCAGGTAGGACTCGAACCTACAACCCTTCGGTTAACAGCCGTTGGACAATGACCGTTTATTTGCGCCGAAGTTTGCCGGAATCTCTCCGGCCGGCTTCGGCGCTTTCTTGTATCTGATTGAAAATACACTTGATGTGTCCGGGCTTGCATCCACTTCGCTGAATCCATTGTATTTCGGTCAAGATTGCAGTTGAGTGCAAGATTTAGCAGTGGATTGAAATGCATTGGGCAAGAATTGACCCAAGTGGAGCCACTCTGGCGGATCCGCTCGCTGCCGGGTCGGCGCTATGGGAACGCGGTCAGCAGGCGCGGCATTTGGCGGAATCCAGAAAGGCACCCTTTTGCAAGGACCCTTTAGCCTACCCTTTCAACATCCTTGTAACACGAAACTAAATCAGAAAATAGTAAGAATCACCTCCCCCTACCCCCTCCGCAGAACGGAGGGGGCGGTTGGTGGGGCGGATGAGGAAACACCAAGGACGCCACTGCACTATCTTTCGATTGCAATATGCGTACTGATTGATTTGCATCGTTGGATTAGTAGTGAAAATCTATCAATGCTATGTCGTATGTATTTTCAATAAGTTGCCCTGTGGGCAATGTTTGATAGGCTATTTGATTTGTCAATAAACATTTATCTATCAATGGGTTAGCTATCGAAAATTACCTATTGCGACAGCGGTGAGACGCTCGCACAATAGCTACATGATGCAGCACGTAGTGACCCCAGACAGTAGCGAGTTACTCACAGCAGCAGAGTTAGCCGACCGCCTAAAAATTAGTGTGGCGCATTTGGCGCGGCTGAGGATGCTGCGGCAGGGACCGCGCTTCGTGAAGCTGGGCGCGAAGTCTGTCCGGTACCCAGCTCAGTGGGTCGACGAGTGGCTGTCCCAGAGGGCATCGTAGTTGGCCGACGAGCACAGTCTGACGTGGCGGCGCCACGAAACCTCCCGGATGTATGGGATGTACGCGACGGACACCGCAGAGGAGTTCACGGCGTGGACCCGGCTCGACTGGTACTGTTTTTTGTACGGGCCGGTCAAAAAAGACACCGCGCTGATGTGCGCGATCACGCGCCTCAGCGCGAAACGGTGGCCGTCCGTGTGGGCCCGCGTCTCAGAGCGGTTCGTTGAGGGGGAGGAGCCTGGGACCATCACGACCCCGGACGCCCAGCATGATCGAGCCATTAGCCTCGGCCGGATGGCCCAACAGGTCGCCGACGGCAGAAGAGGAGGTCGACCCCCGAAGCTCCATCCGGCGGAAAGGCAGGGCGATCCGCCCGCACCAGCGCCAGACGTGGAGGCCCAGGCACCGCCACACGCAGTCGCGCCGGACCCCGCCCCGGTGGACCCGCCGCGTGCTGCCGCGTGTGCCTACTCCGAGGCCGACCTCGTAGAGATGACCGACCTACTGAGGCAGGTGATGTCCGAATGCGTGCGGGCCTCTGGTCGGCCGGATCGCGCCCCGAGTCGCGCCGACGTGTTGCGGGTGGCTCGGGCGGCGAACGGCACGCCGTGGCGCCAACTCGGGGCACTGATTCGCTCGCGCGCCAAAAAAGGGGCATTCGAGGGCGCGACGAGCTACGGCCTGGTGGTGCACCTGGTGGAGAAGTGGACCACGCCGCCGAAGGAGGCATGATGACTGACGAGAATAGCGCCAGACCGTTCTTGATGCTGCCGAACAGCACGGAGATCGTCGAGGTATTCAGCCAACTACCCGGCGACCTCTCCATTGGCCAGCTGAACGTGATGTTCACTGCGGTCATGACGCGATCGGCTGGATTGGTCCTGTGGAAATCGCTCGGCCTAACCCTGGCGAGCATGCCGATCGATGAAGCCTTCCAGCCGCAACCCGAAGTTCCAGCTCGAGTAGGAGATATCCAATGATCCCAACACCTTTCAAAACTTGCTTAAAGTTCCAGCTTTCCAATCAACCCTTGAAGTTCCCCGCGGCGGCCGGCGAGACTGCCGAGCGCATCGAGATCGGCCTGGCCCGCGGCGCTGTCGACATCTGGCGAGCCGAGCGAGACGGCAGCTATCTGCTGTTGGCCAGCCTGGCTCTGCAGCCCGCATGGCTCCGGGAAACGACTGTCTCGTTCAGTTCGGACGAAGATCAGATTCGACTCACCGATCTTGTCCTCATTGGCAGACGAGGGGCGATTGCCGAGGTGACTGTTTTCGCGGCCGAAAAAATTTCCGGAAAGTGACGTAGCAAAAGGCACGTTACACAGGTAGGCACCAACATGAAAAAACGCACGACAGTCAATCTCACTTTTGAGGAACCGAAGAGTAGTCGTATTCGTGACAAGCGCCTGGTCCAGTCCGTGGAGGTGCGCGCCGTCAAAGGGATCCTCTACGTTTCCGTCCAGGTTCCCGGCGAATCCGAGCCTCGGGCCCGGCAGATCGTGACGACCGGCCAGAGCGTCAGTGTCAGGCTGGCAAATGGGGCACTGCTGCCCGTCGATGCCGTGAGTGTCTTCGGTAATGAGGGTTGCGAAGCCGAGGTCGCCTACTGACTCCATGAGGCCGAAGACACCAACTCTGGCGCCCGCTGATGTCGCTGTTAAAACAGCGGGGAAGCAGCGTCCTCGACCCAAGGGAAAGCCGTTCCCTAAGGGCAAGAGCGGAAACCCTTCTGGGCGCCCTCGCGGCAGGAAGAACCTGGCGACGATGATCGCGGCGACGATGTTGGAAACAGAAGCCGCGGACCTCGTGAAACGCGCCGTGAAGATGGCCAACGATGGCCATGAGGGCATGCTGAGATTCCTGATCGATAAGGCTCTCCCGGCGGCCCGCCCGAGACCTGTAAGCATCCCCGGCCTTGTTCCAGTGCGGAGCTTGGCAGACGTAGGGAAAGTCATGGACGCGATCGTAAGGGCAGTGGGGGAGGGCTTACTCGCGCCCGACGAAGTGAGTCAACTGGTTGGTGCGCTCGAAGTCATGCGGCGGACCGTGGAATCGACTGAGCTCGAGGTGAGGATCGCTGAGTTGAGCGATCAGCTGGCCAAGTTGATGGAGGGCGGGCGATGAGCTCCATTAAGAGCCTCAAGAAGCGCCTTGCCGTACTGGAACAGCAGGTCCGGGAGTTTGCCGATGGCGAGCCGACGGTGAGTTTCTACGGCGACTATCCGGAATCGGGACCGTTCGTATTGATATGCGGTGGACATCGACCAGGGCTGCTAGAGGGTAATCAAGCGCGGCGCTGGCTGGATGAGCGCAACTTGTCCAGTGAGAGAGAGGAGCCAGATGAATCTGTCGACTGAAGTTCTGGAAACTTTGGAATTACGTCCCTTTATTGGCAGGTTCCTGCGATACGGGCTCCGCGGCGTGCTCGATAGAGACGACGCCATACAAGAGGCGGGTCTGGCTCTGCTCGAGCTCCGTCACCGATCTAAATCTGTGAGTTCAGGATGTTCTTATCTTCGTTGCAGTGGGGCTGCCTGTGACCTTCGCAGGCGGGAAGTTCGGCAGATGGGCGAGTCGATCGATTCTATGTCGAACTCAGAGAAGGATCGTTCCCCGTCGTTCCGGTCGCGGGCCGCTGGGCCGGCGGATGGTGCCCTTCAGCGAGAGGCGCGGACCACACTGCAGAGCGCCTTGGAAGCGCTTCCGGCCAAGGATCAAGCGTTGCTGCGGATGCACTTTGTTCAAGGGCTACGGATGGATGAGATAGCTTCCCGATACGGCGTGCAGCCGCCGGCGGCCACCAAGTGGAAGAGCGCCGCGTTGGCTCGCCTCAAGGTGATCTTGGCGGCTCGCGGTGTCGAGTCGCTGGCTGACATTCTGCCCCGGGGAGGTTTCCATGGCTGATCGCGAAATGGTGCTTCGATTTCGCTTTGAAGTCGACAAAGAGGCACTCACGACGCTCGAGCGGCAGATGCGCGGCGTCAACGAACAAATGAAGGCGGGGAATCAGACCGTCGCCGAATCGATCGGGCACTACGGCTCTTTGTCTCGCCTGGCGCCCACATTGGGGGGCGGACTACTGGCAGTCGGCTCCGCGTTTGTCGGCGCGGCGTCGGCGGCGTACGGCTTCGCGCGAGATGCCGGCGCGGCTGCCGAGGCGGCGGGTAACATGTCGATCCGTACCGGACTCACGGTCAAAGAGGTCGGGCTCTACTCCCAGGCCGCTGAGAATGCCGGCGTCAGCTCTGCCGGCTTCACCTCCGCAATGCGGACCCTGAGCCACGGGCTCTCAGAAGGGAGCCGCGAAGGACTGAAGGCCAAGGCCGCCCTGAAAGAGCTGCATGTGGAAGCTGAGAATTCCTTCGGCGGCTTGAGGTCGACGAGTGCGCTCTGGACGGATATTGGCGATGCCTTTAGCCGGATCCAGGACCCGGCGAAGCAGGCGCGCCTTGCGGTCGATCTCCTCGGAAGAGGCGGATTGGAGTTGCTCCCCGTCCTCCGGAATGACCTTCGCGGCACGCTGAAGGACCTGAAGGACCTGGGCGTTGGCTTCGATGAGGATGGCGCCCGGGCCGCGCAGCGCTTCGATGATTCCATTGACCGGCTCTCCACAAAGTTCGGGGTTCTGAAGCGCCGGATTGGAGAGGTTGCAGCGGCGCAAGTCCTACTCCTGACTGGTGACGAGCAGACGGCGCGAGAGAGTTGGCAGCGCAAGGTCGATTTCCACGATTCGTACATGTGGGCAAGTGGGCAGTCGGATCCGAAGAAGCTCCCCAAAGACATCACTACCGCCATTGGGAGGATGATGCCGGCCGCCCCCTCGACTGCCGACATGGAGCGCGCAGCGACCGTGCGCTCGAACTACCTCGCAGACCAGCAAAAGGAGGCGGACAAAGAAGCGAAGCGGATGGGGAAGCTGATCGAGACTCGCAACCAGCAACTCGACCGATACGTCTCCGAGCTCGACCGGCAAGGCCTGGACCCGCTCGCCCGGCTCATCTCGGGCGTGACAGAGCGCCTTCGTGAGTTGACCCTTAACGGCCCCCTGAGCGCCGGCCAGCAGGCCAACGTTCAACGGGCAATGCAGGGCGCCATTGGTCGGCAACTCTCCAGTCGGAACGTGCCGTTGGTCTCCGCGCCGGGCCCTGAGTACTTCGGCTTCGTGGGGTTGAACACTCCGACGGTGGCGAACACGGTAGCCGTTGACCAAACGGTGAATGACCAGACCCTTGCAAGCGCGAGGGAGCGGGTGTTGTCAGCAACCCAGCGTCAACTTAGCTTCCAGGAGCGGATGGTCCAACTCACGGCCGGCCCGGGTGGAGAACTCGAAGCGATCCGACAGGTGGCCGATCTGCGGGTCAGTTCCGCCATGCGGCAATACGCAATCACCAGGGATCGAGGGCAACTGGAAGCCGAACTCGACCAGGCTGCCATGGACCGGACGTTGAGCATCGCCCAACTCCGGAAACAGCAACTCGACTCCTACAAGGAAACCTCGCGGGGCGTCTTCCGGGCCCTCACTGCCAGCGGCGGTGGCGGACTCAAAGACTTGGCCCTCGGCCAGGCGAACGTCCTGGGTGAGCAACTCTTCGTCAACACCTCAGGGCAGTTCTACGACAAGCTCAGCCCGATGCTGGGCGGTGTCGGAGACAAGTTTGGTTTGCCGAAGTGGTTGACGGCCGGCACGGTGTTGGAGAAGCGGGTAACGGCGGAAGAGGCCACGGCTAGCAACACCTTGGCCACGACAACGAACACGACCGCGCTCCGCGCACTCACTTCCACGATTGCCCGGGGCGTAGCTCTTGGGGCAACTGGAGGGGGTGGAGTGGGTGGAGGGATCGGCGATCTTTCCCGGTACCTTTCCCTCGGATCTTCCATCCCTGGCATGCCGTCGACCGCGGGAGGCGCGGATTCGCTCACTCTTCCGTTGGGTCTGGAGTCGAGCCCCATTGGGACACTCAACCCGCTGAGTGATTCGCTGAGCCTGCCACTGGCCGGCACGAGTAAAGACGCCAAGAACGCTACCGCCTTGAAGACCCTGGGCTATGCCGCCGGCATCGCGACGGCCGGGTTCGGTGTCTACAGCGGAGTTCGGCAAGGTGGTGGCCAGGGCGCCCTCACGGCCGCAGGATCGGCACTGGGCGGGTTGGCCCTCATCCCAGGACCTCAACAGCCTTTCGTCTTGGCAGCGTCCATGCTGACGGGCCTGGCGGCGGCTTTCCTGGGTGATCCGAAGAAGAAGTTCGACAGCAGGGTCAACGAGACCTTGAAGGCGAATCGCTATACCGACAATCCGGCGATGGACTATTCCATCGACACCTCTGGGATGTCGGTCGACTACAACTACGCAGGCCGGGCGCGGGCCTATTCGTCCATCACGGTGGTTCAGCACTTCGACGCCCTGGACGCTCAGTCCATCATTGACCGAAAGGGCGTGATTGGCGAGGCGATCAGGCAAGAACTGCAGACCTCCGGACCGCTCCGGACAGAGATCGCGGACGTCGCGCAGTACGCAAGAGGGTAGGGAATAAAAGGAGAAATATGCAAGCAAAGGTATCGATTGATCACGAGGCGGCCGTCAAGGCGGTCGCCGATTCAGAAAAATCACTTTCACGGGTGGAACTCGCAAAGGCCGCGGCGCTTCGCGCTGAGGCCCGGGGCGCTGAGCTCATCGCCGAGGCCGAAGACAAGGCGCGACAGGCCTTCCTTGACGGTGCCGAGCCAGGGCGCGACCTCCTACAGGAGACCGTCGAAGCGAGAGAGCAAGTCGTTCTCTACAGGCGAGTCGTTGCGGCGTTGCGGGTAGACGAGGCGGCAGCAAAATTCGATCTCTTTGTGAAGCGGATGGAAGAGGCTGAGTCCCGAGAGGTCATGTTCGGCGAGCTACTTCAGGAGCACATCGATGCTCAAGCGGAGGTCGCCCGGGGGCTTGCGGCGATCGAGGGCGGCGATGTCGCTGTCGGTATCGAGGGCCCGAGATCCACTTATCTGAAAGAGGCGGTCAAAGCGGCGGGAGCCGAGGCGAGCTCGATGCGCTCCAGGCTGTCCCAGGAAGAATTCGCCGTCCAGGTCGCACGACAGCAGGTGCCGCGATGAACCTGCAGAACTATTGGCTGGCGATTCGAGAAATGGAAGCGGATCTCACGGATCCCGTCTTCCTTGCCGATCGGAAGAACGGCGTAGTTGTTTCCTGCGACAAGAAGGCGGCGGCACGCTACCTTGTCGATGGAACACACCGGCTCGCCTCGGATGACGAGGTGATCAAGCATCACGCCCGCGACAAGCGGCGAGCCGAGATCGCGGCGGCTGTAGAGAGATCCTCCAACCGCGGCGTGTTTGTTCAACATTCAAGCAGGAAGGACGTGTAGGGATATGGCGATGGACAAAGCCACTTTGGAGGCGATTATCCGCAGCGACATGCCGGCGGATGTGAAGGCCGCTCTCATTATTCAACAGGGCGGGCTTGCTTCGCAGGCTCAGCAGGTACGCCAGCAGCAACCGGGAGAGCCGGCCGGCGGATTCGACACCGACAACATCAAGCTGGGAATGTCGAAGGAAGAACAGGCGACTTACGCCCGCGAGATCGAACGGGTCATGAACGAAGGGTAGGATCAGCCTTCCCGGGGGTGAGGGCTCCTTACGTTTCCCCTCGCCCCCTGGAATCGAACGGAACGCCCGTCTGACAGGGGTTGTAGATCGATTTCCATTTACAAAATGGACCGGATTTGTAAAAATGAGAAGCATGAAGGCAGTCGGATACGTTCGAGTCAGCACCGAAGAACAGGCCCGTCTGGGCGTCTCGCTTGGGGCCCAAGAGGAACGAATCCGGCTGTACTGCCAGCTTCAGGGACTTGAACTGGTGGAGCTGATTCGAGAGGAGGGGGTCTCCGCGGCCTTGCCCCTTGCGGATCGGCCGGGCGGCGCCAGGGCCCTCCGGATGCTCCAGCAGAAGACTGCGCGTCATATCGTCGCGTTGAAGTTGGATCGGCTCTTCAGGGATGCGGAGGATGCTCTCCGTACCACTCGGGAGTGGGACCGCGCGGGTGTTGCGCTCCACCTGGTTGACATGGGCGGGCAGTCACTAAACTCGGCTTCGGCCATGGGGCGGCTCTTCGTGACGATGATTGCGGCCTTCGCCGAATTGGAGCGGAATCTGATCTCCGAGCGCACGACGACGGCTCTCGGGCACAAGAAAGCCCACGGGCAGGCCTATGCTCGAACTCCATTCGGATTTGACCGGGTTGGGGATGACCTGAAGCGGAACGCGCGGGAGTGGAAGCTGGCGCAGAAGATCCGGGCCCGCCGGGCTGCCGGCGAGACTCTCCAGTCGATTGCGGACTGGCTGAACGAGGGCGGGGCGAAGTCGAAGCGAGGTGGGAAGTGGTTTCCGTCCACGGTGAAGTACATCGTTGAGAACGATCTCTATCGGTCTGACGACAAAAGTAAGGGTTCCATGTGATGGAGAGTGCGAACATGGAATTCGAAGTGCCCGCGCGGGGGCTTGGTTCCTGCGACTGTGAGGGTGTTCTCCCGCCCTGGGTTCAGGCCTTTGGTGTGCGCTTTGCTTCTCGGGCCTCTACGGCCTTCTTGGCGCGCTCCGAGCGCTGTTCGGGTGTCATGGTCTCAAGTGACCGCTTGCCGCCGATCTTGCCGCCCTTGCGGCCCATCTCGCTCATGACCTTCGCTATCAGCTTTTTGTCCACGGTTCGATTCTAAAGCGGTTGAGATGAGAAAGGCAACAGATTCTTGTTGACATCTAAAGCGCTTTAGATATACTGACTGTAGTGGTTCACGGCGAAATGAGCCATGGCAAGTTGGAAGCCCTCGACCCAGATTGGAATGGCGACAAGACAGGAGATCGACAACGATGGACACGCAGACGATGAAACCGAGCCGGCCGAGCGTCAAAGAGGTCTCGGCCGCGCTCTCCTCAATGCCCGAAGACGAGCGGATCGAGTTGATCCGCACCGCCCTGAAGGGCCGTTTTCAGATCGTGAGAGCGGATGGTCCGACAGCGCTCAGTTTTCGGGTCGAACCGCTTCGGCCCTGCCATAGGCGATAGGAACAAAGCTCGATGCATCCTTTGACTATTGAAGAGCTTGAGGCGCTGCTGCCCAAGCCAGTCGGCGACCTCACGGCGAATCAGCTAAAGCAGCTCCGTGAAGCGCTGGACCGTCGATTCTGTCCGCGCGGAGATTCGACGTTGACCGAACTCGTGCGGTCCTGGGGAGGGCTACAGACCACTCCAGCGGAGCCCGAAGCGCCCACGGCAGACCTCGAAGCGTCTCCGGATGAGGTGAACCGCATCTGGGCGAGCCTGAAGCGCCTCCTGCGCGTGTAGGGCCCGGACACAATCTCTCGATTTCGCCCAAACAGCGAAGGCGAACCAGTCGGCGAACCGGGCGTTCTTCCCTTTCCGTCCCGGGGACTGGGTTGCGTGGGCAGGGGATTTATGAGATCCCCTGCTCGTTTTCATTTGTGGTGCCAGGCTCGCGTGCGCCCGCGGTGGGCACCACTCAGCAGCCGAACGAAAGGGGATTCATGGCTGTATTCCAACCCAAGTATAAGGACCTGAAGACCGGAGAGACGAAGACATCGTCGACCTGGTGGTTCTCGTTCTACTTCGCCGGCAGACGGTACCGCGAACCGACCAAGGCTACATCGAAGACCGTGGCGAAGCTGGCTGAACAGCAGAAACGTCGAGAGCTCGAGTCCGGATACAACGCAGTGCCGGCCGAAAAGAAAGAACGCGTCCGGACGCTCAATGAGGTGTCGGATGACTACCTCGCTCAATACCGCCTCAAGCATCGTTCCATCCTTTTTGCAGAGCACGCAGTCGGGCATGTGGTTCGCCATCTTGGGAGTCTGATGTCAGTGGAGGTCTCGGAACGGACTGTCACCGACTACCAGGCCAAGCGGCTCAAAGAGAAGGCCGCCCCCAAGACAATCAACGAAGAGGTGGGGTTCTTGCTACGGCTCCTGGGTGACCAGGGCGACCTCTTGCGCAACCGTCTGAGGCGGACTAAGAACCTCAAACTGAAGGTGCCTGGAACCCCTGGAAGAGCGTTCTCGCAAGCCGAACAGGAACTGATGCTTGAAGGCGCCCGGGCCGCCCGTTCGCCGTTCATCTACCCGGCGCTGGCGCTTGCCCTCAACACTGGGATGCGCGCTGCCGAGATCCGAAACCTCACCTGGGCCCAGGTTGACCTGGAGGCGCGGATTCTCACGGTGGGCCGATCGAAGACGGCGGCCGGCGAGGGGCGGACGATTCCGCTGAACTCCCAAGTCCTGTCTGCTCTCGCCGAACACGCCACGTGGTACACCAAGACGTTTCACGAGACCCGGCCGGACTGGTACCTCTTTCCAGCGAGGATCGGTAGACCCTCGAAGGGAGCAAAGCGCCCGATGGACCCGACCAAACCGGTAACAACCCTCAAGACGGCCTGGAGGAACGTCCGAGATGAAGCGGGGATAAAGGGAAGATGGCACGACACAAGGCACACCCTGATCACAGAACTTTGCGAGAGCGGGGCTGGTGACCAGACCGTCATGGACATCGCCGGGCACGTTTCTCGCCAGATGCTGGCTAGGCCGAAGTTCCAAGCCCTGAAATAGCCCAACGCCTTCTGGTTCAGTCATGTAAGGTGATTTCGAGGTTACATTTGTAGCCACTAAATATGTCAGATACCACTTGCCTTCCTTTCCTCTCTCCCTTATAATTGGCCATGCCATCCAGGACCGGCCGGGTTCATGTGGCCACCACTTCCCGGACCTACAAAGGCAAACTCTACCAGACCCACTTGCTCCGCCGCTCCTTCCGCGTCGGCTCCCAGGTCCGCCACGAAACCCTCGGCAACATCTCCCATCTCCCGCCCGATCTCATCGACCTCATTCGTCGCTCTCTCGCCGGTGAGCAGTTCCTCCCCGCCTCCCAAGCTTTCCTCGTCGAACGCAATCTCCCTCACGGCCATGTCCAGGCCGTGCTCGGCTCCATGCATCGTCTCGGCCTCGATTCGCTGCTGGCCTCTAAACCCTGCCGCGAGCGCGACCTCGTTCTCGCCATGATCGCCGAACGTCTTCTGCACCCCTGCTCCAAACTCGCCACCACCAGGCTTTGGCACACCACCACTCTGGCCGAGGAACTCGGGGTCGCCGACGCCACCGAAGACGACTTGTACCAGGCCATGGACTGGCTGCTGGCCCGCCAGTCGCACATCGAAAAGAAACTCGCCCAGCGCCACCTCCACGACGGTTCCCTGGTGCTCTATGACGTCAGCAGTAGTTACTACGAAGGTCACACCTGCCCCTTGGCGCGACTCGGCCACAACCGCGACGGAAAGAAGGGACTGCCCATCATCGTCTACGGCCTGCTGACCGACAGTGAAGGCCGCCCCGTGGCCGTCGACGTTTATCCCGGCAATACCGGCGATCCCACCACCGTTCCCGATCAAGTGGATAAGCTCCGCCAACGTTTCGGCCTGTCCCGCGTGGTTCTGGTGGGCGACCGCGGCATGCTCACCGAAACGCAGATCGGCCAGCTTAAACAGCATCCCGGACTCGGTTGGATCTCGGCCCTGCGCGGGCCGGCGATTCGCGAACTGGTCGACGGCGGAAGCCTGCAACTGTCCCTGTTCGACGAAACCAATCTGGCCGAGATCAATTCGCCCGTCTATCCCGGCGAGCGCCTGGTGGCCTGCTTCAATCCGCTGCTGGCCGACGAGCGCAGGCGGAAGCGAGGCGAGCTGATCGAGGCCACCGAGAAGGAGTTGGCCAAGATCGCCGCCCAGGTCAAGCGCCGCACGCGCACTCCGCTCAGTGAGGCCGAGATCGCGCTGAAAGTGGGCAGGGTCTTGAACCGCTACAAGGTCGCCAAACACTTCGAGCTCAACATCGCCGATGGCGTCTTCGCCTGGACCCGGCGAGAGGAATCGATCCGGCGCGAAAGCCAACTGGACGGCGTCTACGTGGTGCGCACCAGCGAGCCCGAGAGCCGTTGCTCGGCCCCGGACGCGGTACGCCGCTACAAGAGCTGTCTGGCGTCAACTATTCCGCCCGGTCAGCGACAACTATTTCTCCCTATCGGCGACAACTACAAGCTTTGTGTAGCGGCCTTGCTCGCCTACACTGGTGCTGGCCGGAGCAGAGGGTAAGGCTCTGCAGGGATGCAACCTGAGCGCTGACTCCGGGGCCAGACCAGGCTGCGGGCGGGGTTCACCCGCCCCAGCGGTTCCGGTCCTTCTCCTGGGCTGGCAGGGTGGCGCTAAATCCCGGAGGTCTGGAGGCAGAGCCTCCAGATCAATCAATGACAACTTCCTTGTTCGCCGCGCTGTCATTCGTCCTCCGCTTTCTTCTTCTTGGCCTGCTCCATCCTGTAACTGGCGATGTTCAATTCGAGGATCACGCTGTGATGGACCAACCGGTCTATGGCTGAGGCCGTAGTCATGGGGTCCTTGAAAATCGCCTCCCATTTGGAGAATGGCAAGTTGGAAGTGAGCAGCACGCTGGCGCGCTCGTAGCGTTCGGCCAGCAGTGTAAACAGCACCTCCATCTCCTCTCGGCTCTGCTGCACGTAGCCAATGTCATCGATCACCAGAGCTTCGTAGTAGGCGAGCTTCTTGATGGCCTGGCTGAGCCGCAGGGCTTGCTTGGCGCGCAGCAGATCCTGCACCAGCCGCGCACATGTGGTGAACGCCACACGGCGCCCCTGCCGGATCAGTTCCTGCCCGAGGGCCGAGAGTAGATGAGTCTTGCCGCTACCAGGATTTCCGAAGGCGAGGACATTCTCGCGTCGGTCCAGAAACGTGCCATCCAGCAGAGCCTTGGCCTGTCGGGCCGCCTTCTGGGGCAACCGTTTCAGGTCGAAGCTATCCAGCGTCTTTTCCAGCGGAAGCTTGGATGCCTGCAACAGGCGAGCGATCCTCTTTTCGCGCCGTTCCTGACACTCCCGCTCGACCAGTTCCAGCAGGAACTGCTCGTAACCCAGCGCCTCCCGTTCCGCCTGGCGCGCCTTGTCTTCGTAGCATCGGCCCATCACCGGCAGGTAGAGTTCGCCTAGATACCCGGCCAGTTCTTTCTTGATGTCGCGGGGTTTGCTCACTGCTTCACCCCCATACCAGCGCCACCGTCGAGCAGTTCATCGAAGCTGGCCAGGACGACATCGTCCACCGCGATGTGAGTGGCTGGCCGCACTCCTGCTTGCTCGCTCAGCACGGCACGAACCGCAGCCGCATTGAGCTTCCCTTCGCCAATCTCTCCGGCCTCCAGCAGATACCTCAACGCCTCATCGACTCGCGCCTCGCCTTCTTGCGCCGCCATCTGCAGAATCTCCAGGTAGAGCTTGTTGGCTCGCGGCTGTGCCACCTCCCGCAACGCATCCCATGCCATGCGGAACCGGCTTGTGGGAAACAGTTCGTCCCGATAGCGGTAGTTTTCGAACGCTCCAGGCTTGCGCACCAGCCAGTCGATGATGTGCCGGTAGTCCACACGATGCTTGCCCCGGCCACGCAACCGTGGCATCTCCTCCACCTTGTTGCCGCCATACCAGACCTCGACGCTCTCCGCGTTCAGACGCGCTTCCACCTGTTCGCCGATCAGGCGGCTGTTGACCGAATAGGCATTGCGGTCCACATAGATGATGCTGCCGGAGTCCACCCTCACCTTCACTCGCTTCGCGCTGCCCACCCGCCGCTCCGGCAATGCTCTCAGGTACTGCATCTCGGCGGCGAGCCGCTCACGGCGGCCGGCATTCAGCCGCACCAGAAGCAGACGCAGGAATTCCTTATACTCCTCCACGGAGGCGAAGTCGTGACTTCCGCGCAGTAGCAGCGCCTGCTCGACGGCCCGTTTCAAGCGGTGGTGGCGTTGCTCGACGTCGCCGTTCTCGTTTGCCTTGCCCGCCTGGATCTTCTGGCCTTCCAACCGGTAGTGCCGCAACAGCGCCTCGTAGCGCGTCGTGAACTCCTTGTCGTTGCTCATGTTGTTCACGGCGGTGGACAGGCGGTCGGTCCGGTGCTCCAGCGGCACCGCACCCAATGCCCACAGGGCGTTCTGCAACCCCTCGCTCAAGCTCTCAAAGCTCTCGGAATAGCACAACGTGACGTCCTCCCAGTTCGAGTACGTCAACACGAAGTGATAGAGCATGTGCGGGAAACTCTGGCGGCCGATCGTGATGCCGAGTTCGTTCATGTATGTGAAGTCAGACTGGCCCAGGCGGCCTGGCACGTGCCTCTGGGCGAAGAACACTTCCCTGCCTGGGCCTTCCGTGGCGCGCCAGCGTTTGATATGCCGCTGTAGTGTCCGCAACTGCCCGTCGGCGAATTCGCCCGGATACTGGCGCTGTAATGCCTCGAACAATGTTTTGGCTTCCAGCCCAGGGTTGGCGTCCAGTTGTTGACGAACCTCCTCCCAGACCCGTTCGAATGGATCGGGCCGAGTTCGCCACGTCCTATCTGGCGTCTGCTCACTTGGGGGCCTAAGATCGGCCAGGTATTTCCTGGCTGTCTTCACATCCATGCCGGCCTTCGCGGCCGCCACCTCTTGCGTTTTCTCTGTTTTCGACAACCTTCTCAACCTCCTGACTTGTGCGTCGGTAACCATCTCCGATGCGCCCGCGGGCGCGATCCTCGATGGTCGTTGATGGTTGTCGCCAGTAGGGAATTCTAGTTGTCGTCGGCCGGGAGTTCTAATTGTCGCCCGTCAAAGAGCCTGGCGCAGGTGGAGCGCGCCTTCCGCAGTCTGAAAGGAATGGATCTGCGAATCCGCCCCATCCATCACCGCACCGAGGACCATGTGCGGGCGCACATTCTGCTCTGTATGCTGGCCTTCTATGTGGAGTGGCACATGCGCAGAGATCTGGCTCCTTTGCTGTTTCAGGATGAGGAACTCAGCCGAGATCGAACTCGCCGCGATCCGGTTGCGCCGGCTGAGTGCTCGGCTTCGGCTCAGCGGAAGAAGTTGGAACGTGTCACCGCCGATGGCTTCCCCGTCCACAGCTTCGAGACTCTGTTGCGAGAGCTGGCCACGCGCTGCCGCAACACCTGCCGCATTCCTTCCGACCCAAGCGCCACAACCTTCCAGCAACTCACCGAACCCACTGCTTTGCAAGCCCGTGCCCTCCGACTCCTGGGTCTGTAGCCAGAAACAGGAAGACCAGTTCTGCCTCTTCCACCGTCATATCAGGCAGATAGTGCCTATTGCCAGATGGAACTTCGGGCTAGGTATTCCCACATCCGGACCAAAGTGAAGGCTGAGGCGCTGGAGCGCGTCGTTGAGCGCCGTGGAACCGAGAAGGAGGAGCGCTTGGCGAAGGAAGCAAAGGACATCAATGCGTTACCTGCTGGCGAGCCGACAGGCACCGTATTGGTGCAGTAGAAACGCTTTGGGCAAGAATTGACCCAAGTGGGCAGAATTTCAAGATGTTGACTGGGTTGTACGACCCGTAAGTCGTTGAAAAGATTTGGCTCCTCAGGTAGGACTCGAACCTACAACCCTTCGGTTAACAGCCGAATGCTCTACCATTGAGCTACTGAGGAGCAGTTGGTTATTCCTTTGTAGCAAGCCGGCCCTCACATTGTCAAACGTCGCCCCCTTTCTTCGTCGTACACTGACCTGTAACGCTGCTTGTTGGCTTTGATTCTGGATCTTGACCCATGCTTAAACTTCTGATTCGCGGTCTCTTGCGCCTGCTCTATCGACTCGAAGTCCACGGCGCGCTGCCTACGGCCGCGAAGACCCTCATCGTCGGCAATCACCAGTCGTTTCTCGACGCGCCCATCATGTGGAGCATCCTGCCCGACGACACCCTCTGGGTCGTTCACTCCCAGGTCATGAAGCAACTCGCCTTCCGGTTGCTCGTCCGCGTCACCGACCACATCGTCATCGACACCACCAATCCCTTCGCCCTCAAATCCACCATCGACGTCATCGAGGCCGGCCGCAAGGTCATCATCTTCCCCGAAGGCCGCGTCACCGTCACCGGCGCCCTCATGAAGATCTACGACGGCCCCGCCTTCATCGCCGCCAAGACCGGAGCCACCGTCGCTCCATTCATTCTTGACGGCGCCGTCCGGGCCAAGGGCTTCAGCCGGATGCAAGGCGACTACCCGCTCACCTTATTCCCCAAGGTCAAGGTCACCTTCTTCCCCGGCGAAGTCATCCCCATGCCCGAGGCGCCCTCCGGCAAGCTCCGTCGCCGCAAGGCCGGTGAGGAGATGCGCCGCGTGCTCCAGCGCTGCTGGTCACTCTCCCGGCCCAAGCGCAGCCTTCACGACGCCTTCCTCGAGGCCATCGAGCTCCACGGCCGAGGCCGCCGCATGGTGGAAGACGCCGGCGGAGCAGACCTCACCTATGGCGGCGTCCTCAAGGGCTCGCTCGCCCTCGGCCGCCTGGTCTCCAAACTCACCGCCGAAAACGAAGTCGTTGGGGTCCTGATGCCCAACGCCGCCGCCACTCTCTCGCTCGCCCTCGGCCTCTTCGGCGTCCGACGCATTCCGGCGATGCTCAACTTCACGGCGGGTGTCGACGGCATGCAAAGCGCTCTGCGCGCCGCAAAGGTGAAGACCGTCCTCACCTCGCGCCAGTTTCTGGAAAAGGGCAAGCTCACCGCCGTGGTCGAGCGCCTGCAGGACGTCAAGATCGTCTGCCTCGAAGACCTCAAACCGCGTTTCACGCTGGCCGACAAACTCTGGCTCATCCTCTACGCTCTGCCGTTCCCACGCGCCGCCACGCTGCGCAGCCAGCCGGACGAGCCCGCTGTCGTCCTCTTCACCTCGGGCTCGGAAGGTAAGCCCAAGGGCGTCGTCCTCAGCCACTGGTCGATTCTCTCCGACATCGAACAGATCTTCAGCGTCATCGACGTCTCGCGCGCCGACAAGATTCTGTCGGCCATGCCGGTCTTCCATAGCTTCGGGCTGACCGCCGGCTTCATGCTGCCCATCATCAGCGGCCTCCGGTTGTTCCTCTATCCCTCGCCCCTCCACTACAGCATCGTGCCGGAGCTTTTCTACGACCGCGATGCGACCGTCATGTTTGCCACCCCTACCTTCCTGAAGCATTACGCCAAACGAGCCCACCCCTACGACTTCCGCAAAGTGCGCATGCTGTTGGGCGGGGCAGAGAAGCTCACCGACGAGATCCGAAACCTCTACATGGACAAGTTCGGCGTCCGCGTCCTGGAAGGCTACGGCGCCACGGAGTGCGCGCCCGTCATCGCGGTAAACACGGCCATGCGTTGCAAGGCCGGTACCGTCGGTGAACCGCTGCCGTTGATGGAATGGAAGCTCGAGAAGGTGCCAGGCATCGAGGAGGGCGGCCTGCTCCATGTGAAGGGCCCCAACGTCATGCTGGGCTACTGGCGCGAGTCGAACCCCTGCGTCCTGGAGCCGCCGGAATCCGTCTTTGGACCAGGCTGGTATCCCACCGGCGACCTCGCCGTCATCGACGACGACGGCTTCCTGAAGCTGATGGGCCGCGTCAAGCGCTTCGCCAAAGTGGCCGGCGAGATGATCTCCCTCGAGGTTGTCGAGAAGATCGCGGAGGCCGCCTCACCCAAACACATGCACGGCGCCATCACCCGGCCCGACCCCGGCCGTGGCGAAATGATTGTCCTCTGCACCCAGGACAAGGAACTGAAACGCGACCAGCTTCAGAAGGCCGCACGCGATCTCGGCGCGCCCGATCTCGCCATCCCGCGCCGCATCGTCTACATCGACAAGCTTCCTCTGCTCGGTACCGGCAAGAAGGACTATCCCAAACTGTCGCAACTCGTGGAGGCCCAGCTTGAACAGTCCCGAGCCTAAGCTCGAATACCGTCGCGGCGAACAGCGCGCCTGGTACATGTATGACTTCGCGAACTCCGCGTTCAACAGTACCGTCGTCACGCTGTTCCTGGGGCCCTATCTCACGGAACTGGCCAAGACCGCCGCCGATCCCAGCGGTCTCGTTCATCCCTTGGGTATCCCCGTCGACGCGCGCAGCTACTGGAGCTACCTGATCTCGCTCTCGGTGCTCACTCAGGTGTTCTGCCTGCCCATGCTGGGCGCCATTGCCGACTACAGCCCGAACAAGAAGCGCCTCCTCGGCATCTTCGCCTATATCGGCGCCGGCAGCACCATCGCCATGTTCGCCCTGCAGGATGGACTCTACCTGTTGGGTGGCATCCTCTTTCTCATTGCCAACCTCGCTTTCGGTTGTTCCGTCGTCATCTACAACAGTTTTCTCAACGACGTGGCGCCGGAAGCGGAACGGGACAGCGTCTCTTCCAAAGGTTGGGGCATCGGTTATCTCGGCGGCGGCATCCTGTTGGCCTTGAACCTGCTGCTGTTCCAGAAGGCGGAAGCGTTCGGTATCGACAAGGGCATGGCGGTCCGCATCAGCCTCGGCTCGGCCGGAGCCTGGTGGGCCATCTTCGGCATGATCCCCATGCTGGGTATCCGCAACCGCAAGCCGCAGCGCACCGCCGCGGCGGGTGAAAACGTCTTCGCCAAAGGCTTCCTGCAGCTCTTCCAGACGCTGAGGGACATGCGCCACTACCCGCAGACGCTCACCTTCCTTGTCGCCTATCTCATCTACAACGACGCCATCCAGGCGGTCATCACGCTGGCCGGCCAGTACGGCTCCGACTACCTCAAGATCCCTCTGGAGTCCCTGACCCTCGCCATCCTCATGGTCCAGTTCGTGGCCTTCGGCGGAGCGATGCTCTTCAATCTCCTGGCGAAGCTGTTCACGGCCTATCGCGCTGTCGTGCTGAGTCTGATCATCTGGACGGTCCTGATGTGCGGCGTCTTCATCGTCAAAACCACCGGTGACTACTTTGTCGCCGCCGCTCTGGTGGCTGTCGTGATGGGCGGCAGCCAGGCCCTCAGCCGTTCGCTCTATTCGCTGATGATCCCCCATGGGAAGGAAGCTGAGTACTTCTCGCTTTACGAGATCAGCGACAAGGGCACCAGTTGGCTCGCTCCGCTGCTGTTCGGGCTCATGCTGCAGTTCACTGGCAGCTACCAGTTGGCCATCCTTTCCCTGGTCATCTTCTTCCTGCTGGGCTTGGGAATTCTGCTGAAGGTCGATGTCAAACGCGCGGCTCTTGAAGCAGGCAACGAGGCATGACGCCATGCAGTACCTCTTCAAAGTTGCCGAGACGCCCGACGAGTATGACCAGATCCGCCGCCTGAATCACCGCGTCTTCGCCGAAGAAGTACGCCAGCACGAGCCCACGGCCGACGGCCGCCTCATTGACAGCCGCGAGGCGGTCAGCCGTTTCTTCATCGCCGTCTGTGAAGGCCGGGTCGCGGGCATGGTCTGCACCTGTGCCCAACGGCCGTTCTCGGTGGAGAAGCGGCTGGCCGATCCGTCCATTCTCGACACCTTGGCCGGGCCGTTGCTGGAAGCCCGCCTGCTGGCAATCGAACCGGCTTACCGCAAACGCATGCTCTTCCTGGGTCTGCTCGAACTCATGGTGGCGACGGCGATCTCAGACGGCTTCGCGACGCTGCTCATTTCCGGCATCACCACCAGACAGGCGATGTATCAGCGCATGGGCTTCCAGCCGTTGGGTCCGCCCACGGTCAGCGGCGCTGCCGAGTTCACGCCAATGGCGATGGCGTTGCCGCTGCCGCGCTAGCGCCGTACTTCCTGGTCTTTGTACTGCAACTGATACAGCTTGTAGTAAATCCCGCGAGCCGCCAGCAGTTCCTGGTGGCTGCCTGTCTCCCGCAGATGGCCCTTGTGCATCACGAGAATGCGATCGGCCCGTTGGATCGTTGACAGCCTGTGCGCGATGATGATGGACGTTCGCCCCTCCACCATACGCTCCAGTGCCATCCGCACCTTCATCTCGGTCTCCGTATCCACGCTGGAGGTCGCTTCGTCCAGGATCAGATAGCGTGGATTGTGGGCCAGGGCTCGCGCAAACCCGATCAACTGCTTCTGCCCTGTCGAGAGACCGCTGCCGCGCTCCCGCACCGGATGTTCAAACCGCTCCGGCAGATCGTCGATGAACGGCAGCAGATTCACCTGCTCCGCCGCCAGCGCCAGCGCCTCGTCCGTCACATGTGCGGAGCCCAGCCGGATGTTGCCGCCGATGGTGCCGGTGAACAGATGCGGATCCTGCAGCACCACGCCAAAATGCCGCCGCAGCTCGCGCGGATCGAAATCACGCACATCGATGCCGCCCAGCTTGATCGACCCGCGCTGCACGTCGTAGAAGCGCAGCAGCAGATTGGAAAGCGTCGTCTTGCCCGCGCCGGTGTGCCCCACCACCGCCAGAATTTCGCCTGGATCGATGCGGAAGCTGACATCCTGCAGCACCCAGTCTTCGCCTTTGTAGGCAAACCAGACGTGATCGAACTCGATGGGCGCGTTCTCCGGAACCGCCGCCAGCTTGGACGGCGCCACGACGGCCGGCTCTTCATCCAGCAGGCTGAAGATGCGTTCGCCCGCCGCCAGGGACGACTGCAGGATGTTGTACTTCTCGCTGAGATCCTGAATCGGGCGGAACACGCGCATGCCGTACTGGAAGAATGCCACCAGCACGCCCAACGACAGCGTGCCGGAATCCACGTGGAACCCGCCGTAGGCCAGCAGCGAGGCGAGCGCGACCATCGAGAGGAATTCCACCGCCGGATAGAACCAGCCGTAGGCGTTGATGGCTCCGCGGTAGGCCAGCATGTGATCGCGATTCACCGTGTCAAAGTCCCGCGTGGCGCGTGCTTCCCGGTTGAACAACTGCAGGACGCTCATGCCGTTCACGTGTTCCTGCAGGAACGAATTGATGCGCGCCACGGCCAATCGGATCAGCCGGTTGCTGGACTGTACCTCGCGCCGGAACACGATGGTCACGCCGAAGACGAATGGCATCACCACCAGCATGGTCAGCGTCAACCCGACGTCCAACTGGAGCATGGCGGCGACGATGAACAGCAGCACCAGGATGTCGCCCAGCAGCGTCACAATGCCCGAGGCGAACAATTCGTTTAGTGCGTCCACGTCCGTGGTCACGCGAGTCACCAGACGGCCCACCGGATTGCGATCGTAGTAGGCGACGTCCAGCGTCTGCAGCCGTGACATCAGCTTCTTGCGCACGTCGAACATCGCCCGCTGGCCCGTCCACTGCATCAGCAACTGCTGGCCGAAATCCATGACCAGGTTCGCGATGATGACGGCCAGATAGGCGAGCGAAAGCTGCAACAGGCCGGTGCGCGCATCGGTCGAGAGCCAATGCTCCAACCACGGCAGGCTGTGCTGTCCGTTGGGTGCCAGATACAGGTCCACCGCGATCTTCGTCAGCAACGGGCTCAACACCTGCAGCACCGAGCTGACCAGCAGCAGCGCCAGGGCCACGCCCACGCTGCGCCAGTACGGCAACATGAGCCGCAGCAGTCGACGCAGCAGTCGTAGATCGTAGGATCGGCTGGAGACTTCCTCTTCCACTCTCTTTAGTTTAGCGTGGCCACGCCGCGCGGCAGGCCGATACAATGAGAAGTTGATCTCGCGAAAAATCAGTTCCACCATCGAATGTTCGGCCCCCGTTGCGCCTGTGCGCCGCCGGACTCCGCGAAGAGGCTCCTGGTGGGTGTAGATTTGACGATTGTCTTACCCGCGTACAACGAGGAGGGCAACATCGCCGATGTCGTGACCCAGTGGCTGGCTGTCGCCGGTCGGGTAGACGAGGGGCGCGTCCTCGTCGTGGACGACGGTTCCCGCGACGGCACCAACCGCATTCTCAATGGTCTGGTTAACCAGTACCCCGCGTTGTCCGTGGTGCGGCAGCAGAACGGCGGCCACGGGGCGGCGATTCGGCTCGGATACCGCCTCGCCCTGGAGCAGGGAACCGGCTGGATCTTCCAGACCGACTGCGACGGCCAAACCTCCCCCGGCGACTTCGACGCCTTCTGGCAGCGCCGGGCCGAAGCCCCATTTCAGATCGGCATCCGCCGCAGCCGGCGGGATCCCTGGCTCCGCATCGTGCTCAGCCGCTGGCATGTGTGGCTGGTCGATCTGCTCTTCCATGCGCCGGTGGAGGACCCCAATGTGCCTTTCCGGCTGATGCGGGCGGACCTGGTGCGGCGCTACCTGGAACTGATCCCTGTTGGGACTTTCGCCCCCAACGTGCTGATGTCGGTTCTGGCCTGCCGGCAGGGTATCCTGCGGACGCTGCCCATCTCGCATTCGCCGCGAGCGGCCGGCGAATCGTCGGTCAAAGGATGGCAAATCGTGAAAATGGCCATCCGCAGTATTCGCGAATACCTCTCATTTCGGCAAGTCGTCAGGCGTGCCATCCTCTAGAATTGAGTTGCAGATGAACGGTGTGATTGTTGTAGACAAGCCGTGCGGCTGGACGTCGCACGACGTCGTGAACAAGGTGCGGCGCATCGCCGGCACCACCAAGGTGGGCCACCTGGGGACGCTCGATCCCCTCGCCACGGGAGTGCTGCCCCTGCTCCTCAATCGGGCCACCCGCCTGGCGCAGTACTTCACGTTGAACGAAAAGACTTACGAAGGCACCATCCGTTTTGGTTTCGCGACCAAAAGTTACGATGCCGAAGGCGAGCCGACCTCACCGCGGACTGAACCGGTGCTCACCGCCGACGCGGTCGAAGCCTCCCTGGCGCCGTTCCGCGGGACGTTCCTTCAGACGCCGCCCGCGGTTTCCGCCAAGAAGATCCAGGGCCGGCCCGCTCATGAACTGGCTCGCAAAAACATCGCCGTGGAGATGAAGCCGGTCGAAGTCACGGTCCATTCGTTGGAGATCCTCTCCATCGAGGGCCCGCTCGTCAGCGTTCGCGTCCATTGCAGCGCCGGCACGTACATCCGCTCCATCGCGCACGATGCCGGAATCATCCTGGGATGCGGCGCCCATCTTCAGAGCCTGCGGCGCACGCAGTCCGGCCTGTTCCGCGTCGCCCAGGCCCATCCATTGGAGCAGCTCTCCGCGCTGGCGTCGGAAGACCGGCTGCGCGAGGCGCTCATCCCTTCGGGTGAGCTGTTGCCTGAGTTTCCGGCTGAATCCATCGACCAGATCACCGAGACGCAGATCCGCCAGGGGCGCGACTTCCGTGTCTCGCCCTTTCGGGATCGCGGCGCCTGCCGTTATGTGAAGGCCCTGAATCGCGACGGCGAACTGATAGCGATCGGCGAGATTGTCATGCCGAACCTCTATCACCCTGCGCTGGTGCTCTAACTTTTCTTCTTCTCGCGCCGGGCCTTCGCCCAGCCTTCCTTGTTTTCCTGGCGACCGCGGCCGATGCCCAGTGCGTCCGGCGGCACTTCCTTGGTGATCACGCTGCCCGCACCGACATAGCTGCCCGCACCGATCTCCACCGGTGCGACCAGCGTCGAATTGCTGCCCACAAATGCGCCGTCTCCGATCAGCGTCGGGCTCTTCTTCTGGCCGTCGTAGTTGCAGGTGATCGTCCCCGCGCCGATGTTTACGTTGCTGCCGATGGTCGCGTCGCCCAGATAGGCCAGATGCATCGACTTCGAACCCGCGCCCAGCCGCGTCTTCTTCAGTTCGACGAAGTTGCCCACGTGCGCGCCCTCTTCCACCACGGCGCCCATCCTCATCCGGGCGTAGGGGCCCACATGCGCGCCCGCCTCGAGGGTCGAGTCCTGAATCGAGGAATAGGGGTGGACGATCGCGCCGGCGCCGATGGTCGCGTTCTCGAGAATCGACATCGCCCCGACCCGGCACTCCGCCGCGATCCGGGTCGTACCGAGCAACTGCGCGAACGGGCCGATCACGGTGTCCCGTCCCACTTCCACGGAGTGGTCGATGATCACGGTCTCCGGCCGCTCGATGGTCACACCGGAGAGCATCAGTTCGCGCGCCTTGCGGTCGCGGAACAGCCGGTCGACCTCGGCCAGATCCACTCGTGTATTGATGCCCAGGATCTCGCTCGGATCCTCGATCACCAACGGAACCGTGGCCAGGCCGGATGCCCGCAACAGTTCCACCAGATCCGTCAGGTAGATCTCGCCCGACGCCGGATTGGGTTCCACCTTTGCCAGGTGCCGCCACAGGTCGGCGGCTTCAAAGCAGTAGATGCCCGAGTTGATCTCGGTCACGCGCTTCTCTTCGGCCGTCGCCGCCTTCTCCTCGACGATCGAGCGCACGTTGCCGTCAGCATCGCGCAGGATGCGCCCGTAGCCCGTCGGATTCTCGAGATGCGTCGTAATCACCGTCGCCGACTGGCCGCCGGCGTCATGCGCGGCAATCAGGCGCTGCAGCGTCGCCGCGGACAGCAGCGGACAATCGCCGTAAAGCACGACGACGCGCCCCTGATTCAGGCCCGGCAGGCCCGCGCAAACGCGCAAGGCATGGCCCGTCCCCTTCTGCTCAGTCTGCACCTGGTACTGGACTCCGAAGGCCGCCACTTCCTGGCGGACCCGCTCGGCCTGATGGCCGATCACGGCGGTAATCTGGCCGGCGTCCGCAATGGTGCGCGCCGACCGGATGACATGTTCCAGCAGGCAGGCTCCACCAGCGCGGTGCAGCACTTTGGCCAGATTCGATTTCATGCGCGTGCCCAGGCCCGCGGCGAGGATGACAACGGAGACAGACATAGTTGGCTCTCCCAATTGTAAATGTCGGCGAGCTTCGGGTTCAGCTCTGCTTCGCGCGCTCAAGGATCCGGCGCCGGCCCTTCTTGGCCAACTCGACGGCGACCCGGGCTATCCGCTCCGGGTTGTGACGCGCCTTCTCGCCCGGCATGAGCAGCGGCAGCGAGACCACGTCGACACCGAGCGCCTGCAGACGGTCGTAATCGTTCGCCACCTGCATCGCGCGCTGCCGTGCGTACCGCATCAGGATGGTGTCGCTGATGGGTTCCGTGTTCACCACCGCGTAGTTCACCAGACGCCGCCCGGCATGGCGGTGGATGGCCGCCACATGGTCGGCCGCGCTCATCCCCGTGGTCTCGCCCGGCTGCCACATCAGGTTGACAAAGCAGGCCTTCAACGCCGGCGACCGCTGGATGGCCGCCGGAATCTTCTTCACCAGCAGGTTGGGAATCACGCTGGTGAACAGGCTGCCCGGGCCCATGGTGATCAGGTCGGCCCGGCGGATCGCCTGCAAGGTTTCCGCCATCGGCTCGGCGTCAGCCGGCTGCAGTTCAATCGTCCGGATGGGCGATTCGCTGCGGCTGATGCGGGTCTCGCCCTCGAGAATCTCGCCGTTCTCCAGACGGGCGCGCAGCGTGACGTTGCCACGGGTGGATGGATAGATTTGCCCGGCTATCGCCAGCACTTCGGAGCTGAGCCGCACGGCCTGGGAGAAGTCGCCGGTAATCTGCGTCAGCACGGCCAGGAACAGGTTGCCGAAGCTATGCCCTTTCAAGCCACGCCCGCTGTCGAAGCGATAGCTGAATAGCTTGGTGAGCAGCGCCTCATCCTCGGACAGCGCCACCATGCAGTTCCGGATGTCACCCGGCGGCAGAATGTCGAACTCGCGTCGCAGCCGCCCCGAACTGCCGCCATCGTCCGTCACCGTGACGACGGCTGTGATCTCAACGGGCGGGCTCAGCGGCTGCTGATCGACGTGCGGAGTGTAGTGCTTCAGGCCTTTCAGCAGGGTGGAGAGCCCGGTCCCACCGCCAATGGAGACAATACGCAACGGTTCGGCGCGGCGCGTGGGAAAGCCTTCCCCCTGCTTGCTTCTCACCGGACTGACCGGACGTTTCGAGGGCAATAGACTACTCGGCCGACTGCGGATCGCTGGCCAGCACCTCGCGAATCTGAGGATATTGCAGCAGTGGTTGGAAATCGGAGTCCGTCCGGGCGACGCCCCGCAGGCCGCGGTCCGCCTGGATCGCCTTCCGCAGATGCCTGGCCGCGGAATCGATTGCGCCCGTCATCCCTTCCACGATCGCCAACGTGTAGAGATGATGCGACTCGCCGCCCTCGTCCACCGCGGTCTGCAGGTGAGTCCGCGCATCGTTCAGTTTTCCGGCGGTCATCAGCCCCACCGCGTGATTATAGTGGTCTTCCGGCGTCTCCAGGCGCGGCGCGGCCCGCTCGATGCGCTGCTGGCACATCCGCAGGTACATCTGCGCCGACTCCCTTACCGCAATCGACGGTCCCCCGGAGGCCTCTTCAAACTTCGCCGCGGCCCCGTGGTAATCCCCCGCCGTAAAATCCTTCATCGCCAGGGCAAAGAGCTCAGTCTGAGATTTCGCAGTCATCCCTTCGCTCTCCGCGCCCGGATTGCTGCTCGTGTTTGGTTCATTTGCTTTGGCTGACTTTTTCATGACGCCTGAGACGTAGGGCTCGTATCCGGCCTACGGAGCCGGCTCATCCATTCTCTACCTAACAGATCAGGAGTTGCCCGCGCAACCCGATCACAAGGCCAACTAGGCCGACTGCTTCGCTTCCTTGTTCTCATCTTCGCTTCGCAACAGCTCCAGATCTTCCGCTTCGAAGACCCGGCCACAGTCACTACAGCGCACATAGTCGACCCCGTCCCGGCGGGCAATCAACTCCGTACGATCATGGTTACAGAACATACCCATAGCGAGAAATATCCCTATATTCTAGACGCGTTTGTCGACTTGTCAACACCCGTCCGCGCGGCACTCCGGAAAGCTACAATCGGGAAGGTGACCGCCGCCGTGGGGTGTCCTGATTGTCCGCCATCATCCTGGAAGCGCCATTCGATCTCGACGCCGTACCCGACCGCCCCGCGGTCTTCGTCATTCATGCACGCGAGGGCCGGCCCTATCTGGCCCGCACGGCGCTGCTGCGCCGCCGCCTCAAACGGCTGCTGCTGCCACGCGCCGGCCATTCGCGCCTGCTCAACCTCCACGATGTGGCCGTCCGCGTGGAATACCATCTCACCGCCTCCCGTCTGGGCTCCAGTCTCACTTACTACGACCTCGCCCGACGCCACTTTCCCGACGACTACGCCCACATGATCAAGCTGCGGCTGGCGCCCATCGTCAAGATCCTTCTGGCCAACGCCTTCCCTCGTTCCACCATCACCACGCGCCTCAGCGCCTCGCAGGCCTTCCAGTATGGACCTTTCCGTAGCCGCGCTTCGGCCGAACGGTTTGAGCAGGAGGTGCTCGATCTGTTCCAGGTGCGCCGCTGCCAGGAGGACCTCGTGGTCTCACCAGACCACCCCGGCTGCATCTACGGCGAGATGATGCGCTGCCTGCGTCCCTGCCAGCAGGTGGTGGGCCCGGAGGAGTACCGCTCGGAGGTCGAGCGCCTCGTTCACTTTTTGCAGACCAACGGACAAAGCCTGCTCGAGCCGGTGGCCCGTGCGCGCGACCGCTCCAGCGAGGAGCTCAACTTCGAAGACGCCCAACGCCAGCACCAGCGCTACCACCGTATCGAGCAGGTATTGAGGCTGCGCGACGACCTGGTGGCGGATGTCGATCGCCTCTGCGGTGTGGGCGTCGCTCCCAGCATCGAGCCCGGTTGCGTGGAACTGCTCGTGATGATCAAAGGCGTCTGGCTGCCGGCCTTCGAGTTCAAGGTCGCCGCCACCGGCCGCGAATCCGTTCCGCTCGACCGCCGCCTGCGGGAGTTGCTGGCCGGCCTGGAGACACCCCGCGTCGCGCTGCGGGAACGCGCCGAGCACATCTCGCTGCTGGCCCGCTGGTACTACAGCTCCTGGCGCGATACCGACTGGATTGAGTTCCCCCGCCTGGAGGACCTGCCCTACCGCCGTCTCGTGCGCGCTATCTCGAAGACGGCGTCCGCCGTGCAGACCAGCCTGTTCGAGTCATAGCCGCCAGCCGGGCGGCCGGTCCCGGCCACGCTGACGATGGCAGCTTCACCGGCGATCCCTGATGGTTGTCACAAGTTGTCTCGCGGGCTCCGGAAAGGTTGCTTTCTCCCGGCTCATGCCCGATCCTGTACCTACTCCGACACTATGCGTACCTTGCTGCTTGCTCTCTGCTCCGTCGTTGCCCTGGCGGCCGATCGTCCCACGTTCAACGACAAAGGGGAATTGCTCTTTCCCACCAACTACAGGGAATGGGTCTACCTTTCCTCCGGACTCGGCATGACCTACGGCCCCGCCGCCGCCCAGAACCTCGTCAGCCCGATGTTCGACAACGTGTTCGTGAACCCTCCGGCTTACGCGGCCTTCAAGGAAACCGGCAAATGGCCCGAGTCGACCATTTTTGTCCTGGAGATCCGCTACTCCGTGTCGCAGGGCTCCATTAATAAGGGAGGCTTCTACCAGAGCGACATCTTCTCGATTGAAGCGGCCGTGAAAGACTCCTCACGCTTCGAGAAGAGCTGGGGCTACTTCAACTTCGATGGCGGCCTGCGGCCGTCGTTGACGGCGGTGAAAGCATTCGATCGCAAAGCGAGCTGCTATGGCTGCCACGAACCCAACGGAGCTGTGGAGAACACGTTCTCTCAGTTCTACCCCACGGCGCTTTCGGTAGCGGAAAAGATGGGCACCGTCCGGGCATCCTATCAGCCTCCGGCGCCCTCACCCGTCCGTCTCTTCCACACGATCCAGGCGCAAGGCGAGGCTGCGTCCGCCATCCTCGACAAGGCGAAGGTCGCCAACTCGTCCGCCATGGCCTTGCGAGAATCTTCATTAAATGCAATGGGTTACGCGTTTCTCCAGCAAGGAAATAAGGAGCAGGCCATCGGCGTCCTGCAGTGGACCGCGGCGGCGTTCCCGCAGTCGGCCAACGCGCAGGACTCGCTGTCCGAGGTGTACGAGGAGGCTGGCCAGCCTGCGTTGGCCCTGGCTTCGGCCAAGCGCGCCCACGAGTTGCTGGCTGGGGACACCACGATCCCGGCCGACCGCCGCGACCGGGTCCGGCAAGCCATTGAGGAACGCATCGTGCGGTTGTCGAAGAAATAGCGGTGTCGTGGGGCGCGGCTGCACCGCGCGGGACCTCATTGGGATGGGCCCCGCCCAGTGGGCGGGGGAATGGAACCCTTGTGGGTGTCCGTAAAGTACCCAAAGTTGGCTTTGTTTCCTCGGATGGAGTGGATCGGTGGGGGTGAAGAGGGTTCCTGGAGGGTTTGTTGGGATCGCGGTGGGCCCCGCCCAGTGGGCGGGGGCTGGAGTTTCTACATTCTTTCAAGCGGCGGCGGCCCGAACCATCCCCGGCTCGGTGACTTCAAAAGCAAAAGGCTCGAGCAAGTTCGGTTGTTGGACCATCTCCTTACGCAAAAGCGTGACCAGATCCAAACAGGACGGGCGTCGCGCGTTTCGCCGCCACTTGGGGAGTTCTGCATAGGCGCTTCCACGCTCTACGCCAAAGGCCCGCAGCGACGCCAGCAAGAGCGCACTGTAGGCCGCTACAGCCAGGACTGGCTGTTTGGGCACGGACGTAACGTTCCATAATTGCGCCTGCCCGACGCCGAGCGTGTCCTTCTCCTCTCGGTGGTTCACCTCGATCTGCCAGCGGTCGAAATAGATCTGCAGCAACTGCTTGGCTGAGTTGCGCAGGTCGCTGGTGAGCAGGTACGCCGGATCGCGGTAATACAACTTCTTGCTCTGACTCTTGCGATACGGAGTAGGCGCAACGACGATCAGGCGAAGCGGGCGCTTTCCAGCGCCGCGCTGCCAGTACACATCGGCAACCTCTTTGTATCGAATCGTCCGCCGCTTGCCACCATAGAAGATCTTTGTGGTCTTCCACTGGCGACCCTCGTCTTTGCGAACTTGCTCGGGGGTAAACTTCTCAGCCCCATAAAACCGGCGTGAACCGACCTCGGCATGGAAGCACAGCTTGGCATCCTTGCGGGCCCGAGCCAGCAGGGCAGACCTTTCCGGAATCTCTCCAAAGCAGGTGCGGTTACAGAAACTGCCATCCGCGGTGAGAACCAATATCTTCTTGTTGCCACCAACCTTATCCAGTTCCTGCCGCAGTTGCTTGCCCATCTCGACAAAACTTCGCGACAGGTTCTTCGTCTTCACCGCTTCCCTATATTGTTTCTTCTCCGCATCACTGGCTTTCTTGCCAGGTCGTTTGACGCGCGAGACTTCCTGGAAGCGAATCGGCAAAGCCCGGCTGCCGACCGGGGCGTTACGGTGCAGCGGCACCAGCAGCGAAGCCTGCAAGAAGCGTAAGCCCAACACCAGATTGAGATGAAACGGTGGCGACATCGGATCGCGTTGATAGAACGCCTGTTGGATCGAGCGCCCGGTCTTGCGCAGTTTGGTGTCGTCGAGGGCCACGCCAACCAGGCGCTGCGGACAATACGCCAAGGCACTCTTGAGGATGGGGCGGAACAGTTCCTGCGGCTCCCACTGGCAGCGGGAGTGGAGAAAGTACTCCGCGCTCCAACTGCTGTGCTGGCCGCCGTTGGTCCATAGGATGCGGGTGAGGCAGCGCCGCCCCAGGCAGATCAACGATCCCAGGGCTTGGCGCACGCCACGGACAAAGGTGCGCTGTTGGGGGAACACGGGTCGCCAGTCGGCGGTAATCGCGAGGAACTCCGAGAGCAGGCTCATGGTGCCTTCTGCAGCAAAGAGAAGGTGTTCTTTTCCGGGCGCAGGAAGCGGTCGCCGCGGGCCACTTTTTTGGTCAGGGAAGAAACCAGGCTTTCGCGATCGACGGTAACGCCGAACTGGGTTTGGATGCGCTCCAGAATGACGGAGATATGCAAAGGCGAACGGGCCTTGGAGAGTATGTCGAACGCCATGTCAACTTGCGACCGACGTTTGCTGCGACGTGGCTCGACTGCGGCGGGTTCGCCTTGCCGGAGACGGCGTACTGCGCGAAGCTGCGCTTCCAGGGAGGCTTCAAATACGCCTAGAATGAGATCCTTAGTTTCATCGTTCATAGAGGGCACCTGAGCAGGGGGCACAGGAGCAGTATAGGCTGGATGAGTCGGTCGGTCAACTATTATTATGAGTGGACCGACTCATTTGCAGGGAAGGCTATGGCTCGCGACTCACTGAGGCATAAAACAATCTGATGCGGAAATGTAGAAACTCCAGGCCCCGCCCAGTGGGCGGGGGAATGGAACCAGTGTGGGTGTCGGTATGGGACCCAGACTTGGCTTTGTTTCCGCGTCCGCGGTGGATCGACAGGGGTGAAGGGGCTTCCTGGAGACTTCGTTGGGATTGCGACGGGCCCCGCCCAGTGGGCGGGGGAATGGAACCAGTGGGGGCGTTCGTAGAGAACCTGAAGTTGGCTTTGTTCCCTCGGGCGCGGTGGATCGGTGGGGGTGAAGAGGGTTCCTGGAGACTTCGTTGAGATTGCGATGAGCCCCGCCCAGTGGGCGGGGGAATGGAACCCTTGTGGGTGTCCGTAAAGAACCCAAAGTTGGCTCTGTTTCCTCGGATGGAGTGGATCGGTGGGGGTGAAGAGGCTTCCTGGAGACTTCGTTGGGATTGCGATGAGCCCCGCCCAGTGGGCGGGGGAATGGAACCCGTAGGTGCGTTCGTAGAGAACCTGAAGTTGGCTTTGTTCCTGCAGGCGCGGTGGATCGGTGGGGGTGAAGGGGCTTCCTGGAGACTTCGTTGGAATTGCGATGGGCCCGCCCAGTGGGCGGGGGAATGGAACCTGTGTGGGTGTCGGTATGGGACCCAGACTTGGCTTTGTTTCCGCGTCCGCGGTGGATCGGCGGGGGTGAAGGGGCTTCCTGGAGACTTCGTTGGGATTGCGATGGGCCCCGCCCACTGGGCGGGGGAATGGAACCCGCGTGGGTTCTGCTGGAGGACCCAGGCTTGGCTTTGTTCCTTCGGGCGCGGTGGATTTGAGATCTGAAGGGGATCCGGAAGGCACCTCCTTTTGCTGAGCCGTCTTTCGGGCCTTGGCCCGGAGGAAGCGCAGGTTTAGGCCGGGGACGCGCGGTGGGCGCACTGGACGCACCGCTTGCGGCGCAGAGGCCGGGCGAACCGGACCGGCCTTGGCGTTCCGCGCCATCAGGTACTGGAGCCCCGTCATCGGTGCCCGACTGCTCTCCTTGGCCGGACGGTTCTCTTCGGGCACGCTGGAGCCGGGGCGCGTCAGTTCGATGGGCCGGGCGGAGCCCGCTGCCGCCGCATAGATCGTCGCGGCTTTCGCTGGAATGACGGTTTCCGTCGCGGCTTTTTCATCCCCAACCAGATAAGGAAGCGACGCGCGCTGGACGGCGCGGATCCGGACTCCGATCCAGGCGTCGTAGCGATTGAGCGCCTGGACCAGCGAACTCTGATGCTGGCGGATCCAGAGGGCTGCCTGGGGTACGGCGCCGCCGTTGACGCGGAGGGCCTCAGCCCAGAGCTTACCTTCCAGTTGAAAGAGGCGGCGCTGGTGGCCGCGCAGCATCAGGCGATGGACCGTGAGGGCGCGGAATTGCGGGTCGGCGATATCGGCCGTCCGTTCTAGCGACTGCACGTAGAGGCGCTGCTCGATGTCGGCGGGCAGACGGAAGCCGGGCGCATAGAGGCTGTGCTTGCTGGCGTTCCGCGAGACGCGACGCTTGCCGCCGGCCGTGCGGGGGCCGGTGGACTTTTTGGCGTTTGCCCGGTTGGCGGCCAGGCGGCGTTCGGAGATGGGTGGTTTGGTCATGGCGCGGTTGCCTGGGTGTTTCTAGAGCGGCTTGGCTTTGAGGGCGGCAAGGACGGCGGCGTCGGAGCGGGAGCGGCGCCAGGCTCGGGTTTCGGATTCCTGGGCGGCGCGGAGGCAGGCGACTTCGCGGGGGCCGAGGTCGCGGAGGGCGGCGAAGGTGCGGTAGGCGGGGTCGGCGTTTGCGCACTCTTTGGAGATGAGCTCCCAATCGCGTTCGATGGTGGCGGAGAGCGCGGCGGTTTCGGCGGTGGAGAAGCGGGACTTGCGCCAGAGGTCCTCGGCGATGGAGTCGGCCATGTTCTGTTCGTAGAGGGTACGCGGTGCGAACTGCTGGTGGACGGAGTCGCGGACGCCGGCGAAGAGTTGACGGTCTTCGACGCAGGTGATGAGGCTGAGGGCGTCCTCGCCGAGGAGGAGTTCGTTTTCGGCCGTAGTGGTGCGAGTGAAGCGGCGCGAGTGCGGCGGTTCAATCGTAGTCTTCATAAAGATGTTCATCAGTTTGTACCTCGAAGAGATTTGTAGAGGACGGTTCCCAGGGTTTTAGGGGGTGTTGGCTGCAAGGTACTGAAAAAAGGGGAAAAATAAAGTTAGAAGTGTGCGGACTGAAGAAAGCTTAATGTCGAAATCGGGGGAGAAGTGAGGTGGAGAGATTGGGTCGGGGGGTGATGGCCGGGCTGGTGCTGTTGGGGGCGGGGGCGCTCGGGGTGGTGCGTTTCCGGGGGCGAGGCGTGGGGACATCCGTCTGTCGCCTCATCCACGCAGGTGGATTCTCCGGGCGGTTCCGATGGCCGGGTGTCCAGGAGCTAGGGGGCGGTCTTCGGTTGCAGCGCCGTGATTGCTGCCTGCGCGGCTTCGGCAACGGACTCCAACTTGTCGAAATTGCATCTTGCCTGGTCATTGAGCAACAGACGAAGGTGTGGCAGTGCTTCAGTCGCCTTGAGTTCGGTCAGGGCTTTGATTGCCAGGACCCGCATGCTCGGATTCCGGTCGCCGAGTGTTGCGATTAATGGTGGAACGGCCGACCGATCGCCGATTTGCCCGAGAGACCACGGAACGATGTAGTTTACGTCGGGGTCCGCCAGAAGAGGCACCAGGATAGGGATGGCGCGTGCATCCTTCAGATCACCCAGCAGGTGCGCGGCATAGTAGCGATCTTCCCGGATCTGCCCTTTCACAGACGGGTCCCCATTCGAGGAAATCGAGTGAACCTGGCGCGTTTCAGAACGATCGCTGAGAATGGTGACAATTACGTCAAATCCGCGGCGGTCGCCAAGCCGGGCGAAGATGAACGCGGCATTGCCCCGTAAGTGCCGGTCGTTGTGAGTCAACCACGGTTCGAGCCGAGGGAGAACACTCGGGTCGTTCGCCGCGGTGATGGCTTTCGCGATTTCGAACTGGCGCCAGAAGAACTTCTCGCCCTCGAATTGCTGGATCAACCGGGCAACGGAGGGGCGTTGCTGGCCGAGTATGAGAGGTGGGAAGGTGAACAGTAGAGCGAAGAATCCCAGGCGGGCGACAATCGCATGGAGGGCCCCGGTGCGGAAGTACTGGACCTTGTGCATGCTCCTTTCAGTGTAGGCTGCCCATGGGGTCCAAATTCTTTGAGACATGCCCCGTGAGGGTAATCTGACCAGCACGTTTTTGCTCAGGAGCAATCCCAGGTGGAGTTAGGGGCAGGGGCCGTCCGGGCAGTGGGCGTCCTGGTCTGATACTGACTTTTTCGACCAGCAGCTCAAGACTGGAGATACCAGAGTTCCATATTCTCCGGTCGCTGACTGCTTCAGCGATCCCCGCCGCCCACGTTGCGGTGCCCTTCGCCCGAAATCCAAAGGCCGGAGCCACACCACAAGCCGGATTCGCGCAGGCTTCGGCGCGTAACTGGCGGCAATTGGCCGAAGGCGGGACAGTTGGTCAATCAGTACCTCTCGGAATGTGTGCTTTTGTGGGAAGCAGTGGAGTGACGCTGTAATGACGGCCCATAGGCCGGCCGGATCTTCAGTTGGCGAGGAGATGGCTTAGATCCACTCCTTTGCGAAGTATCCTTCAATCATCTCCATCTGCTCTGGTCTTCCCAATCTCGTTACATGAACCACCACAGGATGAGGATTCACGACTTGAATCCTCCTGCCATCTCCTCTGCTAAACGAGATGCTGTGGAAATTATATAGAAATTGACTAGCCGACATTCCGGAAAATCGAATCAGTGCTCCGGTAAGCTCGTCGCTGCTTTTAATTTTATCGGACAGTCGATGAAATGACACCGCGCTAGATCTAAGAGTTACGTCAAAACGATCTTGCGCTAAGCCGTACAACACTCCCACATGCTCACCTAATCTGAGAAAGTATCGCAGTGGATCCGAGCTAACCATAGCCTTTTCTTGATCTGAGGCAAACTCAATCGAGCCCCACAAGTCTGAAGGAGGAGCGGGCTCAGCAGATTTATCCCACTGGGGATTCATCGTACACGATGGATCAGCACAAACATGAATTGTAAAGCTAGCGTCAGCGAGAAACTCACCCAGGGCGCGTTGCGCCGGCAAGCCCGTGTCGAGCGTGCTCAGTTGCACTACTCCGAACGCCTGCTTTCCCTTCCTGAAGCCAAGTGCTCTGGCCGACTGCGCCAGATCTGCAAGGTTGGTTTGGGATCCACTGGCCCACAACCCGATGTCACAGCGAATCTCCCTATTGAGAGGATTGGCCAAGCCCCTGAGCTCTCTGGACAGGGCCTCTTGCAGCAGGCGGGTCTTTTCGCGTGAAACTCTTTGATTGACTGCATCGGGGACAGTAATCCCGGCATTGAGGAACAAGGCCGCAATCATCATCGCGGAGGCCCAAGCGAGATAGAATCTACTGCGACGCCTCTTGTTTGTCTTGTTCAGTGCCGTCAGCGCAATCGTTGTCGAGACAAGAAATATCATCAACCTAAGAAGCAGGGCTAGGCTTTCGTAGTGTGCAGCCCAGTACGGGATGAAACATGCGACCCAAACGCACAAAAGTAACAAACCGGAGCAAGCCAGCATCCAGAGCATGAATCTACCGCCGGCTGAATAAGTCATCATCCTGAATAATCTTCGTCTGATGACTATTCGTCGTCGCAGGGGAGCAGATCTATCCATAAGGCCTCCCAAATATAGAGAAGAGTTCGCCTCGCCAGTCTAGCCACACAACTCACACAATCCGGGGCAGCTCGCCTAGTGTAGTATCCTGCACTGCTAGAGCATTTAATCGATTATACCTCTGGAATTCGGAGGATTTGTGACATCCGGTGGCTCAGCTGCCGGCACGTGGACGTTCCTTGGCCGTTTGGTTAGGGGGCCATGCCGCCAAGCACATACTCACGATCGATAGTCCCGGTCCGCAATCAAAACAATCCCGTCGAGGTTGATAGAATGTGCGCACCTGCGTGTCAACCGGGCCCGCTGAGACCGCAATGCCGGTGCACCTTTGGGCGTCGAAGTCCATAGGATGCTTGAGGTGACGAGTCATGAGTAACGGCTGCTGCTCGCTGCTCATTGGTTGCCGGCTTGCGTTGGCCGCTTTTGGCGGGATCCGCGGTGATGACAAGTACAACGGGGTCGTTGTCTTCGACCGATGGGGTGGCTGCCATCATCGTAGCCGTGCCTACGAGATGGAGAGCTCGGCTCGACCGATCCAGTTCGGGAAGACGGACAAGCGTAGTTCCGCCTTCGATGCCATCGGCAGGATTCACAGTGCCTTGGAGGACCGAGCGGCTGAATTGTCAAATCCGATGGATCCTCGATAGAAGAGGAAGACGGCTGATTTTCGCTGGATGAACTGGAATGGCGCGAATACTGCCGGTCGTCGAGTGCTGACGAGAACAGGTGCTTTTGCGAAGACTCGTTGAGTGAGACGCCACGGGGCTACTGGTCCTGGCTGTTTGCCTGTATATGTTCGACTTTCGGTGTGTTCCCCGCAGATATTGAAGTTATACTCGGAGGAACTCAAAAAATTTACATGCCGACCGGCGACGGATGCGTCATTTCCTCGTGCTTTTGATTAGGCCGGCGGCGCGCGCCGGTGGGGAGGGAACTGGGATGAGCTTGATACGGATCATTCGCAGCGTTGGTTTGATGGCGGCGATCGCCGTCTGTATGGCTTCGGGCGGATGGGCGCAGGAGAAGCCGAAGGTGGCGATTGGCTGCCGGGTGCTGGACGATATTGAATCGAACGGCGTCGGCGGCGCCCGGATCACGCTGCAGCCCAGCGAAGGCGGGGACCGAATTGTGGCCTTCACTAGCGAATCGGGCGCCTGTTCGTTTCAGAAAGAGATCCCGCCCGGGCAGTACGTGATGAGCGTGGACAAGGCCGGCTATTTCCCGATTGCCGAATCCAAGGCGATCGCGTTCACCGCCGCGGCCCCGAAGGCGGAACTCGGCGATATTGTCCTCAGTGCCAAGCGCAGCATTCAGGGCGTCGTCCGGTGGAGCAATGGCGACCCGGCCGATGGCGTCATTGCCCATGTTCTAGTCCTGCGGGCCGGTCGCGCCGTGTTGCGTCCTGGCGATTCGATTCTCGCGATGACGAATGACCGTGGTGAGTTCCGTCTGGAGAACCTCCGGCCCGCCACCTATCTGCTCTATGCGTACACACTCGGGTTCCGGCGCGACGGCGCCGGGCGCACCTCGCTGCCTGTCTTCTACCCGGATCTGCCGGCGCCCAACCTGCAAGGCGGGATCGATCTCAGGAGAACCAAAGAGGCGAGCGGGTTGACGTTGACGCTGAAGGATACGGAGGGCGTGAGTGTCAGTGGCCTCGTGACGCCGTCGCCAAAGCAGCCCGAAGGCTCTCCGATCTACGTCGGACTGATGA
This sequence comes from uncultured Paludibaculum sp., assembly GCF_963665245.1. Lineage (NCBI taxonomy): Bacteria > Pseudomonadati > Acidobacteriota > Terriglobia > Bryobacterales > Bryobacteraceae > Paludibaculum > uncultured Paludibaculum sp. The sequence continues at coordinate 981,178 of NZ_OY762267.1, read as the reverse complement.
TTCCCGAGAACGCGGCACAGCCCTTTTTGGGCCTCCAAACCGAAGTGGGCAAGACGTTCCGCCTGCAGAACGTTCCACCCGGGAACTACCTCCTCCTTGTCTCCTCGAAGGAGGCCAATAACCGGAGCGTCCTGCCGATCACGGTAGGAGCCACACCGATCGACAACCTGAGGGTTCCGTTCGTGGATGCCCGGGATCTCGACTGCACCCTGGAATACGAGGCGGGCGCGGACGACAAGGGCGCTCCGGCCAAGCCCCTTTCGACCGCCCGGGTCTCGGGGCTGTCCGACGTGCTCCAGCTTTTTGGCACGATTGGCGGGCGGGTGGGCCCGGATGGCCGCGTACACATGCAGCTTCTGGTGCCCGGCTACCGATACACACTCCAGGTGCAACCGCCGGAGGGGACGTATGTCGCCCGCGTGCTGCAGGGCGGGACGGAACTGGAGGCAACGCCGCCGCAGATCAGCGCGGAGGATGGTCCGGTCCGCGTCGTTCTCGGGCGCAACGGCGGCGCCTTAAATGGAGTACTGTCGAACCGCGACGGCCAGCCGGCCTCCGGTTTCGTTGTGCTGGCGCCCGCGAATCCCGCCAAGCAGGATTGGGTGAAGACCGCCACGCCGGGCGCCGCCGGCCAGTTCGAGATCACCGGGATCGCGCCTGGGAAATACCGTCTGTTTGCGTTGCGCGAGAACGACAACGACGCCTATCTGGACGCGAAGTACCTGGAGCAATTCCCATCCCGGGCGATCGTTGTGGCCGCGAATGCGAGGCAGACGGCGGAGATCCGGCTGCCTCCGGAGTGATCCGCGGGCCGGGCGGCCGCGAAATTGGGAGGCCTATTGCATCAAGGTGTAGGCGGCGGAACCGGTCAAGCGCGTCTCGGCGATCGACTGGCGGCGATTGAACGCGTCATCGACAGAGCTCACCGGAACGTCGTTGGCGTGGTGCGAATGCATGAGAGCAGGTTGCTGACGACGTCTTAGCTGCGGCTCGCTATTTGTTCTGGTGGTTCGATTTGGACTTATCGTCGAGCGCTGCTGGCCCAACACTTCGAACAGTCTGCATCAGTGTCTCTTCCAGTGCTTTCGCTCGACGATTGTCCCGGATATATCGATCTCCGCACCTTGCCTCGGCAGCAAATCTCCCTTCCTGCCGGTTGGATTGAAATTGAGAAAGAAGGGGGGTGCGCCAAGAGTTGTTCCCTCAGCCCATCCTCGGGAACCGCCATCGAAAACCCGCAGGCCGAACAGACGACGCGTCTCAAAGGAGCGGGCGCACAGTGGCCCACCAGGATAGCTGGCCAGAGCACATTGAGAACCAACTTCATCGTCGCTGACCTGAGTGACTCAAAAACGCCGCTGTTGATTGCCCTGTGGGGGCTGCGAATGTGGAGGTCCCTGTGGCTTCATTTACTTCGTCGCATAATTCCGCGCTTTTGTCTCAGGAATTGGATTCTCACCGGCCATACTATCCGTGGGAGGCCCTCTCCGCTCAGGGCCTGGATCGCAGCACCACGGCTGCAGGTTCGGGGCCATCTTTCCCGCAATTTTCGTTCGCGGAGCCGGCTGGGGCGCGGATGTCTCCGGTGAAGAGGCGCGTAGCCCCTCCGGTGAAGACGCCGGCGCACGACCGGCTTCCGCTCCCTGACGGTCACGGCTCGGTCCGGGTACGTCTTTCTGCCGACTGGCGGCCCACGGGGCCATGTTGGACTTCGTTGAAGACGCGCTCGCCGCAGGTGTGCGCTCCATTGAAGACGATCCCGGAACCGATACCCGCTTACTGACGTGCGCGGTTCGCTACGGGCGGGGACCCCTCCCTTACGGTTGGGGTTCGTAACGCGGCTTTACGCGCTTTGGCGGCCCGGAGGGCCTTGGTGACTCCATTGAAGACGCGTTCGGAACCGGTGCCCGCTTCGTTGAAGACGCGTTCGGAACTGGTACCCGCTTACTGACGTGCGCGGTTCGCAGCGAGCGGAGACCCCTCCCTTACGGTTGGGGTTCGTAACGCGGCTTCATCCGCTTTAGCGGCCCGCAGGGCCATGCGGGACTCCATTGAAGACGCGTTCGCAACCGGTGCCCGCTCCTTCCCAGTCGCGGTTCGCAGCGCGGCTTCATCCACTTTTGCGGCCCGGGGGGCCATGGTTGGCTCCCTCACGGTCGTGGTTCGTTGCGGCTTCATTCGCTTTGGTGGCCATCAGGGCCATGCAGGGCTTCGTGGCAAACCTGCCATCAAATACCGGCCGGAATGCGTATGTCGGCGACGAAACGGCGAATTGGGACAGTATTCATCCGTGCGCGTGAAGGATTGACCCGTTCGACTCCCTTCTGCTGAGCGCGTTCTACGGAGTCGACGGGGCTACACATGGCCGGTTTTCGAGTGACCATCGACGTCTACGCGGCCTGGGCGTGGCGGATTGCTCCGCTTTTACGCCGCTACGACGCGGTTCCGTGCATTTTTCTGATATTCTGAGTCTCGACTTCTGGAACGATCCGGAACCGGGAGGGGCCGGGATGGGATCACAGCAGTTTTCCGTTCTTCTCGAGCGGTTAAATGGCGGAGACACCGTCGCCTTCGAGCAACTTGTGTCGCATGCATATCTGGAATTGCGCAAGATCGCCGCGTCGATGATGCGCACACAGCGCAGCGGCCACACGCTGCAACCTACCGCGCTTGTCAATGAAATGTATCTGAAGCTGGCCAGCGGCGATGGCCGGTGGGCAAGTAGAGCTCATTTCTTCGGAGCGGCCGCTCGCGCGATGCGACAGGTTCTGGTGGCCTATGGCCGTCAGAAGTCGGCCCAGAAGCGGGCCGGGGCCTTCGTCGAAATGGACCTAGACGATCTACCCGGCGGCGGCGCGAGCGTCGATATCGACCGCCTGGACGAAGCCCTCACGGCGCTGGGGCGTGTGGACGCCGAACTACTGCGCGTCATGGAACTTCGGTACTTCGGCGGGCGCAGCCTCGCCGAGGTCGCCGATCTCATGGGCTGCTCGCTCGCCACGGCCAAGCGGCGTTGGACCTATGCGCGCGCGTGGCTGTACGACTATATGAATGCCTGAGGCGCATCGAGGCCGCACCATGCCCCCAGTGAATGGCCGGGAGCAGGACTTATTCAATCAATGCGTCGCCCTGCCGCCGGGCCGCCGGGCGGCGTACCTCAAATCGGCCTGCGGAACCGATACGCAGTTACTATCTCGACTGGCCAGGCTGCTGGCGGCCCATGCGCGCGCCGAGGGGGCCGAGGAAGATCAATTTGACCGGATCGCCGGCGGACTTCTCGCGGCTGCGCTCAACCGAGACGGCGACGGACGCGCGCCACACGGGCTGGATGACTCCGGAGAGACATCTGAACAGCTTGCTGGAGATTCGATTGGAGCGTGGCGCCTGGTGCGGAAGATCGGAGAGGGTGGCATGGGTTCTGTCTGGCTGGCGGAGCGCGGCGACGGGGGGGCCGCTGCTCCGGTTGCCATCAAACTGCCGTTCCGAGGTTCGCCACGAGTCCTGATGGAGCGAATCGTCCGCGAACGCGAAGTCCTGTTGACCTTGCGACACCCCAACATCGCTCGACTCTGCGAGGCCGGGATCACACCCGATGGGCGACCTTACCTGGCGCTGGAGTATGTCGACGGCCTCCCGATCAGCAGCTATTGCAGGCAGAGGAAGCTCAGTGTTGCGTCGCGGCTGGAATTGTTCCTTGAAGTCGCCACCGCCGTCAATTACGCACATAACAACCTGATCCTGCATCGGGACCTCAAGCCCTCGAACATCCTGGTCACCGAATCGGGCGGTATTCGCGTTCTTGACTTCGGAATCGCCAAGCTCCTTGAGGATGGCGTGACGCGCGAGACGGAACTCACTCGCAACTCGGCGGCCGCCCTCACGCTCGACTATGCATCGCCGGAACAGGTACTCGGCCAGCCGCTTACCGTGGCTTCCGATGTCTATTCGCTCGGGGTGGTGCTGTATGAGATGCTCGCGGGCACGCTGCCCTACCGGCACAAGCGTCCATCACGGGCTGCGTTGGAGGACGCGGTTCTGACGGAAGAGCCGCGAAGGCCGAGCGAAGTGGTGACCGGCGCATCCGAGCGGCGCGCGATTCGGGGCGACCTCGACACGATTCTCCTGAAGGCGCTGAAGAAGGACGTGGCCGAGCGATATCCAACCGTGGAAGCCTTCGCGGATGATGTCCGCCGCTGCCTGAAGAACCGTCCTGTTTTGGCGCGGCCGGACAGCCGGTGGTATCGCCTGGCGAAGTTTGCGCGCCGCCATCGGATTGGCGTCGTGGCCGCGTCGGCCGTTGTTACCGTTCTATTGGCGGCCGGGGTCGCCATCGCGTGGGAGGTTCGGATCGCGCTCGCCCAGAAGGAACGCGCGGAAAGCACGAAGGCGTTTCTGATTTCGATTCTGCTGGACGCGCATTCCTATTGGGGCTCGGGCAAGCCCCGGTCGGCGCTCGATCTGCTGCGGAACGCGGACGCTCGCGCTTCGGATCGGACCCTACCCGACACGGCGAGCCGCGTGGAGGTGCTCGATATCGTGGGCGCCGGCCTGCTGAGCCAGCACGAGATCCGAGAGTCGGAAGCAGTCATCGACCGCGCCCTTCAGGATGCCGCAGCACTGGCCAGCGGACATCCCATGGCGTTGCGGGCACGGCTGCTGAAGCAATGGATCCGCTATTTCCGAGGCCAGATCGCGGAGGTTCGAGCGGAGATCGGTCCGCTGCTGGAGGACATGTCGCGATCCCCGGCCACATTGCCGGAGGATCTGGCTGGCGCGCATCGAATCCGGTCGGGCGCGGCTTTGGAGGCCGGAGACTACGCGCTTGCGGAATCGGCCGCGCAGGAGGCTCTGCGGATCGCAAAGACACGGCTCCATCCTCACCATAACCAGGTGGTTCTCGCACTGGTTGACGTCTGCTACGCACAGTTGGCGCGCGGCGAGGCAGCAGCGGCGAGGCAGACGGGAGAAACCTCGGTGGCGCGCGCGCTCGAGGCCTACGGCGGGAGCTACACGCATGCCAACGTATTGAAGGCGCGAGTCGCGCGGGCTCAGGCTCTGGCTGCGACCGGTGAGCTGCCGCGGGCCATCGACGAGACCAGCCGCGCGATCGACGATGCCACGGCCCTGTTTGGTCCTTCCGCTCGTGTCGTAGGGGCCGACCTGATTCGTCTGGCCCGTCTGCAGTTGCGCGCAGGGCAGGTAAGGTCCGCCCTGGCGAGCGCCGATCGGGCTCGGCAAGTCCTTGGCCAGTCCCTGGACCCGCGTGGGGCCGGGTATGGATCCCTGCTGGAGGTGAGAGGCTCCGCGTTGTTGGAGTCGGGGCGTGTTGACGAGGCACTGGTTGATCTGAACCGGGCGGAGCGACTGTTCCATGACGCATTCGGGCCGACGCATAATTCGGTCTTGCGGGTGCGTGAGCTCAGTAAGTTGGCGGCGGCGCGGGGCGCGCGGTGAGTACATGGTTTCGGAAGTCGCACACGTGTCGGCGGTCAGCGTTCATGTAAGCTGTCAGCGATCAGCATTCAGCAATCAGCCCGCGCCGGTGTCGCTGACGGCTGAGCGCTGGACGCTGATGGCTGTGCCGCAAATATCCTTTCGTCTTGCGGGTGCGTGAGCTCAGTAAGTTGGCGGCGGCGCTGGCAGCGCCGGCGGTGAGCACGTGGTTTCGGAAGTTCGCACACGTATCGGGGGTAGGCGCTCATGTAAGCGTCCATGTAAGCTGTCAGCTTCGCGCCCGCGGTGTTTGGTTTGAGCTGACGGATGATGCCTTCTCATGACACGCCCCCACCTGGTCGGTCGGCGGCGTTGGCCTCGAGAGATCTGCAATTGGGGTTAGGTCGGGCGTCGCCGCCGTTGGAAGGGGCCCCCAGCGTTGCTGGGGGGAATGGTGGGGGCGCAGTTCCGATTGTTGCGGCGTGTCGACGAGGTGGGTTCTTCCGGCCGATGGGCAGTACACTCACTGAAGAAGCGGTCAGCGATCAGTCGTCAGCTGTCAGCGATCAGCACTCAGGTTCGCGCCCGCGGTGTTTGGTTTGAGCTGACGGATGATGCCTTCTCATGACACGCCCCCACCTGGTCGGTCGGCGGCGTTGGCCTCGAGAGATCTGCAATTGGGGTTAGGTCGGGCGTCGCCGCCGTTGGAAGGGGCCCCCAGCGTTGCTGGGGGGAATGGTGGGGGCGCAGTTCCGATTGTTGCGGCGTGTCGACGAGGTGGGTTCTTCCGGCCGATGGGCAGTACACTCATTGAAGAAGCGGTCAGCGATCAGTCGTCAGCTGTCAGCGATCAGCACTCAGCAATCAGCCCGTGGCGGTGTAGCTGACGGCTGAACGCTGATGGCTGCGCCGCAAATATCCTTTCGTCGTGCGGGTGCGTGAGCTCAGTAAGTTGGCGGCGGCGCGGGGCGCGCGGTGAGTACATGGTTTCGGAAGTCGCATACGTGTCGGCGGTCAGCGCTTCTGAAAGCTCTCATGTAAGCTGTCAGCGATCAGCACTCAGCAATCAGCCCGCGCCGGTGTAGCTGACGGCTGAGCGCTGAACGCTGATGGCTGCGCCGCAAATACCTCGTGAGCCGTTTTGTCCTCCGATTACCTATGTACTGGTAGCCGCTATTTTCGGCACGGAGGAAAAAATGGATCTGACTATCGTTTGTACAAACACAAGAAGAGGACACTTCGCGACAGGCGCCCTGATTGGACTGATGTGCGCTCTGGGGACGGCCGGCCCTGTGCGGGCCGCGACTTTGTGGAGCACGGAAGCGAGTGGCAGCGCGAAGGAGTTTCAGCTCACCTGTGGGACCTGTCCCAACCCCGTTACGGACCTTTCGAGGCTCAGTGATGGCGGGCCCGGCAATAGCGTCGCGTCCGTAGAGTTCTCGCAGGGGACCCTGGTGAGCTACTCCGCGCTTGCGATCTTCACTGGACCTAACTCGTTGCCGCATCTGGGTGCCCAGTCCAGCGCGGACATCAGCATCGTCCCACCGTCGACGTTCTTCTACCAGGCGGGCTCCGTCGCCCGAGCCACCCAACAATACACTTACACGGGCACAGCTTCGACGGAGTACACGCTCGAATACAACATCGACGGAAATGTGTCCGGCGGGATCCTGACCGAGATCGCGGGCGGATTCACGATCTTCGGAAGCGGCTTCAGTCCGGGGCAGGAGGTGCAGCCTGTGCTTGGGTTCTCATTCGATCACGTCAATGGCGACGGAACGGAGAAGGCCGTCCACCTTACCGGCGACGTCACATTCACTGTGAACCCCGGTGACACCTTTTTCCTGCAAGCCACGCTCGACACCTTCGTCGATTCCCGTTCCCAATCCCAGTTTGCGTCCGCCGAGGCCCTCCACACCCTGGCCATGAGCTTCACACAGGGAGATGCGTCGTTGCTTGTTCCGGCTGCGCCGGCATCCGCCGCTGAGGTGCCCGAGCCGGCAAGCATGGTTCTCACCGCCCTGGGTCTAGCGGGGTTGGGCGTCGCAAAGCGTCGCATCAAGCCCGTGTGAGAATTGCGGGTTCCGGCGGAGTTGCCATTTTCGGATGGACTGGGGGACGGCCTGTCCCCCCCCTCGCGGCGTCTTTCGTCGGCCAGAGGGTTATCGGGCTGTTCTGGCGCTATTTCGTCGTGCGGGTCCGCCATCAAAGCGGCTCGACGGGTCGTTTCGGATTCGTGTTGAGAGCGGGGTTACTCACGCTGCGGTACGCTGTTGTACTAACGACGTGCCGCCTCGAGTCCACCCTCTGCTGTTTCCGGTTCTGACGGGGTTGGTTTGTAGCCTCCCGGCCAGTGCCCAGCATGATGTCTACCTGCATGGAAAAGTCGTTATGGAAGACGGCTCAGTACCTGACCGCATGGTGACGGTACAGCGTGTCTGCTATGGCATGCAGCAGCCCGTGCGAGAGAGCCTCACTTCCCGGAGGACTGGCGAGTATGTCGTGCGGCTGTTCGTGAACGAGATGGGCCAGGTGTATTCCGGCACGAACGGCTACGCGGGGTTGCCGTGCAGTCTGGAAGCCTCTCATCCGGGCCTCATCTCGTCTCGCATCGACCTCACCGACCGCCGCATCACGCTCAATCCGCGGCTGCCCGATATCGTGCTCACGCCGAAATCCCAGAGCGCGACCCTGGTGATCAAAGCAAGCCCCACACTGCCGCGTGCCGCCTCGCGCAGTTGGGAAGTGGCCGTGAAGCGCCTCACCTCCAATGACTGGGGCGGCTCAGAAGGCCCGTTGCGCGCGACAGTACAGGCAGCGCCCAAGTTCGCGCCAGCCTGGGCCGCACTGGGGGGTGTCTGCTCCCGCCAGGGGAAGATGGAGGAGGCGCGCCGCGCGCTGGAGCGGGCCGTCGAACTGGATCCAAAACCGATAGCGCCCTATCAGATGCTGGTGCAGGCCCAGGCCGGCCTGAAGGACTGGCCAGCCGTGGCGGCCACCTGTGACAGACTCTTCGCGGTCGACACCAAACACGTCTTTGTGGAAGCTTACCTGTTCAGTGCCACGGCCCTCTACCAGTTGCACAACTACGATCAGGCCCTGGCTCGAATCGGAGACGCGATCCGCCTGGACCGCCTGCGCGAGTTCAAACGGGCCGAATACATCCGGGGCATCATCCTGGAGGCCAAGGGCGACTATGCCGCCGCCGCTCAGCATTTCCACAGCTACCTCGCAGAGAACCCCCGCGCCAAAGAGGCCGCCGCTGTCCACCAGCGGATCGAGAACCTCGGCAAGGAACCTCCCGCCGATCTCTCCGAGGAGCTCAGCAGCCTGGATCTGAACCTGGCCGCCACCGGAGAGGCGCAGGTGCCGGGCGGCATCAAAGCGTTCTCCGCCATCGCGCAACTGCCCGGTGCATCGGGCCCGCACGATTTCTTTCTCGACTACTGCCGAGCCATCACCGCGGGCCGTCCCGATCAACCCAACAGGACACTAGAGGATCAGGAGGCCATTGTCAGTTTCATCCCGACCATCGCCGCACTCGAGCGCGTGGGCGAACGCACCGAGCGCGGCACGCTGATCCGCCTATCCACGGCCGGCGACATCGCGATGCGCAGGACTCGCGCGATGCTGGGGGAACTTGGCTGGAAGCTGGTGCCGTCCGGCGAGGGCTACTCCCTTGAAGATGGAGTCCAGAAAGACGGCGCGCTGCGGCAGCGGGCCTTGGCCGTCCTGGGTGTGGAAGAGTTGGACCTGCGCACCGCTCTCCTCCACCGGCGCGAATTCACCTTCGAGATCCCCAGGGAGACGGCCCGGCTGGTGGGCGGCGCGGCCTGGAGCCTGCTTCTCAAAGGGGTCCCCGAGGCCAGTGGCGGTCCCGCCGAGATCTTCCTCAGGGACAGGCGTTTCGCCAGGGTCTACTCCGGGCTAGGGAGTATGGACGGAGAGTCGGCCGCCGCGTTGGTTTCGTCGGTGGGCCTGGCGAACCTGATCGTCAAGTACTCGGCGCTGACGGCCGCGTTCGCGGACTCCGTGGAGATCGGCGGCAACCGGGTAATGGTCCCTGGTGGCGTCAGAGCCGAAGCGTTATGGGCCAAGCTCGCCGGTGCAAAACCCCAGGCGATCGCGCCATTTTTACGGGGGCTTTTCGAGAAGGACCAGGGCCGCCTGCTGGCGTTCTACCACCACCTGGCGCACGCCGACGCCCGGCGCCAGCAGTTCTTCACCCAAACGCCCGAACGCGCCGAGGCCTTCTACAAGTGGTATCGCGACACGGCGCCCGTGCCCGGATCCATCCTGGCTTCCAAGGGCTGGCACGAAAAATTCCTGCAATCGTTGCCGATCGACGCGACCGGCCGTGTTCTGTTTCCAGGCGGCCGCGCTGCGTGGGGGAAGGACTCGGAGACAGACGATGAGATTCTGCTCCGGCACGCTCCGCTGGAGGCCCTCGGGGCGATAGCGCTCCTGGAGCAGCAGCGTGGCACACCGCTCAGTGGCCCGGCCGCCCAGGTGCTAGCCCGGAACTACGGCGAGTGGCACCACCTCTTCGGCTATTTCGAGAAACTGCCCGCATTGGACGAACCGGCGTTCCGGACTTTGGAGGAGTTCGCGGCGCAGGCCGCCAAGACGCCCGAGCCGGAACGCAATCTGCTGCTCGGCGAGTGGCATTCCCTGGTCCAGATCATCGTGCTGGGCAGCCAGGCCGGCTCACTCACCGCTAGTCAGGCGGGTCAGGCCTTTCAGCAGGTATGCGTGGCCTTGCGCCCGCCCAATCCTTCGGCCGGCGCACTGGCTGCCTTGCGTTCGATTGCCGGCGGCGCGCCGGACCTCGACGAAGCCCTGATCAGCCGCCTTCTCCATCTGACAGGCCGGCGGCGGGCAGCCTTTGAGGAGCTCCGGAAACTGCAGGACATACCTCGTCTCACAGGACTGGCGCCGGAGCCCGGATCCAGCGCAACTCTGCATGCCTTGAGCGGCGCCGTCTACGCAGCCATGCTCGACCCTGGATATCTGCTGGCGGCCGAGGATCAGCAACTCCTGCGGAAACATCGCTTCGTCCCCGGCGGCAGCGCGCCGCGGATGTTCCCTCCGTCGTTGCTCCGGATTTCCAGCGGGCCTTCGGGCAGCTACTTCGAAGGCGGGTTTGCGTCGTTCGAAGAGGCGGCCCAACCCTTGCGCGGCCGGGCGGCGGGCGCTCAGTTGGTGGAGGCCGAGCCGGCCACCGTGGCTCCGGCGGCGGAGGCGGGTCTACGCCATGAAGTATCGGGGCGCACGGACACGGTGCTTGCGGGTGACGCCGATCTGGTCTTTCAGGCGCGCGGCCGCGTGGTGGAGGCCTATGCCACCGTCACCGACAGCCATGGTCGCTACGCGGACGATCTCAACTCCGGGCAGTTCACCATCCTGGAAGAGGGAGAGTCCAAGCCCGTCTTTGCGTTCGAAAGCCGCATGGCCGGCGTGTCCGTAGCGCTGGTCTTTGATACCTCCGGGAGCATGGTGTCCACGCTGCCGAAGCTCAAGAGCGCCGCCCTGCAACTCCTGGACGATCTCCGCCCGGTGGATTCAGCGGCGGTCTACACCTTCGACGACACGGTGACCGCGCTGGTGCCCTTCGCCGAGGACAAGGAGGCCGCCAAACGCGCCATCCTCAAACTGCACGCCTGCGGAGTCACCGCGTTGTATGAAGCTCTGGTCCGCGTCAACCATGATCTTGCGGCGCGCGCGGGCAAGAAGGCCATCATCGTCTTCACCGACGGCGCCGACAACGCCAGCATGTTGTCCGCCCGGCTGGCCATCGAGAAGGCGAAGCAGCGAGGCGTTCCCATCTTCACCATTGCGCAAGGGGAAGCCGTTTTTCACCCGGAGCTGGTCAGTGAGCTCAACAACATTGCCCAATCCACGGGCGGAGTTCCGTTCCTGATTCACAAGCCGGGCGAAATCGCCGAGGTTTTTGAGAAGATCTCGCAGGATCTTGCGCACGGTTACCTGGTAGCCTTTCAGCCATCATCCGGCGAACACCGTGGCTGGCGCAAAATCAATGTCGAAGTCAAAGGCGCAAAGGGTCTTCAGGTGCGAGCCCGCCAGGGCTACTACGCCGAATAGACGCGGCGGCCGGATCGCCGCCAGAGGTGGGGCGATACGACGGATCTCAGAGGCCAATCACGGCAACAACGATGGTTCCCGTTCGCGCTGATTATCACGCAGACAATGGATCAGCTTCGCAATCTCACAGTTCTGGCGCTCGATACGCCCCCGGCTATCGCTCCCTTGTTTATCCCTGGGTACAGTATTCGCAACGCGACGTTCGACTGCCCGCTCGAGAAGTAGCTAGCTTCGCGCGCAGGAACGCAAGGCAGCCCGGCACCTGTGCCGCGCTCAATCCATGCAGCAGGAGCGGCCCCTGGAAGTCATATTTGCGCAGCAGGCCCAGGTACCGGTCGTAGTCGAGCAGGCCCTGGCCCGCGGGCTTGTGCCCCGCTTCTCCGTCGCGGTCGAGATCCTTGGCGTGAGCCAGCACGATGTCCTTACCCACGAGGGCAAACGCCTCGTCGAGGATCTCCTTCATGCGAGGCAGTTCACCCGTGTGAAAAAGGTTCGCGGGGTCTATGGTGACTTTGAGGTGGGGCGATCCGATCTCATCCAGAACGCGGCGGGCTTTCCGGGCCGAATCCACTACGTTGCTCATCTCGGGCTCGAAGGCCAACACAACGTTCGCCTGCCGGGCGATGTCGGTCGCCTCGCGCACACAAGCAGCCATATCCCGCCACGCCTCCGGCGTGCCGTTGTCCGGATGCGGCCGCCACATACTACTTGGGTTCCGCGTGCCGGTGCATACGTGAATGAAGGACGTGCCCATCCGCGGGCATGCTTCCGCCAGGACCCGCAGCCGCTGCAACCCCGTCCGGCGCTGTTCCCCATCCGGGTGGCACATATTGAAGGTGCCGGTCACGCTGGCAATGCCGATTCCGCGCGCCGACGCTTCGCGCCGGATGCGTTCAGGCAGTTCCGCGGGAATCTGATCCGGCATCTCCGGCAGATTGGCGCAGACCATGCTCATCTGCACCGTGGCGAGCCCGCAGGTTTTCACCGCGTCCAGACGGTCTTCAAGCGTCCCCGTCGTGAACGTGGTGGCGATCAGGATGCCGATCGGCGAGGACTTCGACTCCGCGGCCAGTAGGTGATCTGGTTCGCAAGCAGCCCCGGCCGCCATGGTCCCCGCCAGGCGGAAGAAATCGCGCCGGCTCTGGCCGCCGTTGCCGGAACGGAGACGTCCTGGCCTTTCACTCTGCTTTTCTGCCCGCATAGTTCCGTACATCCGACTTGCGTCCTGGACTCTCCCAGCCACACTATACTCCAGTGGCCCGCGGCACTCAGTTTTTCTGTTTCCGGCCAATCCCGCAGCGGGCAAGCAATGAGGGGCAGCGGATTTCCAATAGTTAGGTATTGACCGAAGTATTTACCTTCGGTATAGTTAGCCATGTGCCTAACCAACAGGCCTCCCAACTGGACCGCGTGTTTCACGGTCTGGCCGATCCGACGCGACGAGCGGTTCTCAAACGGCTCAGCAGCGGGCCCGCGGCGGTAAGCGAGCTCGCGAATCCGTTCAGCATGTCGCTGCCGTCATTTCTGCAGCATCTCGATGTGCTGGAAGAGTGCGGGCTGGTGAAATCTCGAAAGACGGGGCGTGTTCGAACCTATCAGCTCACGCCGCAGCCGTTGAAGGCCGCGGAGGGCTGGCTCGAAAAACAGCGCTCGCTTTGGAGTCGCCGGCTGGATCAACTGGATACTTACCTTTCCGATCTAGAGGAGCAGAAATCGTGACCACTGCATTCACACAGACAAACCCAAAGCTGGACCTGGTGCTGGAACGGACCATCAATGTGCCGAGGGAACTCGTATGGGCCGCATGGACGATGCCGGAGCACATCAAGAAGTGGTTCACGCCGGCGCCGTGGAGCACCGTCGATTGCGAGATTGACCTTCGCCCTGGTGGTATTTTCCGGACGGTGATGCGCTCGCCAGAGGGACAGGAATTTCCGCACGTGGGCTGTTATCTGGAGATCGTGCCCAACGAAAAGCTCGTGTGGACTTCCGCGCTGGGGCCCGGCTACCGTCCGGTCATCAAAACTACTGACACTGGGTCGTGCGACGAGTTGTACTTCACGGCCATCATCACGTTCGAAGCGCAGGGCAACCAGACGAAATACAAGGTGGTCGCCGTGCACGGCGACGAAGCGACATCCAAGAAGCACGAAGAGATGGGCTTCCACGAAGGCTGGGGCACGACGCTCGATCAACTTGTGGCGTTGGTCAAGACGCTGTAGGGTCCTTTGGCGAGCAGTGCGGCCCGGCCAGCACCGGCGAAATGCGGCCGCGGCGGGCTGGGCCGCATGTTCAATTCGAAGTGAGAGCGGAGACTTCGATGGGGGCCGAAGCGCGGAGGACGTGTCACGTGCGAGGACCCGTTCAAGCTGGGGGAGTAAATGGCGACTAAACGCCGAATTCGAGTGCTCGCCCACGCTCATGTGACGTCAGGAAACGGAAAAATATACCTGTAATTGTTGCCGGAACGCAGCGCTTACAATGCCAATGGCGGTGCCAACCTGCTCTCGTAACACTACAAACGTGCTGCGCCAGAGTTGCGTGAATGAGTCGCAAAATTCGACTGTTGACCTGTTAAGCGGCTAGAAGCATAGAGGATCGTCATCCCGCATCCAGTGCCTACTGCCGGGAGATCGCACGTTGTGGCGATCGAATTGCACTTCGATTGCGCTGGAGGTTCAATGAAGAACATTCTGCTTTTTACAAGTGCATTTTTGCTGCTGAGCGTTGGAGTGGTCAGTTACGCTCAGGAGCCCCAGAGTCCACCAGCGCAGCCCCAGGATCAGAAGAGTGAAGGGACACCTGCCACATTGAAGGGCTGCCTGACCAAGGGGAGCGAAGCCCAGATGTACTCAGTAGCCGACGAGGCGTCAGGCCAGAAGGTGATGTTCTCCGGCTCGGCCAAGCTGGACAACTACGTGAACCAGACTGTTGAGCTTACGGGCGCAATCGTGGAGCGTGGTGGTGAGAAGGCCTTCCAGCCGCGAACCATCAAGACGGTTGCTGCCTCCTGCAAATCCGGCCAGAACTAGGAAGTTGTGTGGCCCCCTTCGCTCCGCCACCTGTCCTGGGCCTATGGCTGATTGAAGATCTTTCGATTTCAACGGAGTGGCGTTATTTCAGGGCTTTGAACGGGCGGCGGAGCGAATCCAAACGGCGGCTGGATCGTCCTCTGGGATGAGGACACCGACTTCACGACGACGAAACGGGCCGGGGGACTGCCGACGGCGATCATAAGGCACCCTCCCTGCCGCGAAGATACGCGGCGATTTCGGCATACTGCCTAGGCCGGGTGCCCTCGCGCTGGAAGTACTCGACTTTGTCGGCGCTGTTCTCCCGCACGAAGTACTCCGCCCACTGGAGCGGCGTGGCTTGGTAGGGGCCGTCCTTCGCGCCGACGCTCGCTCCTGCCTCCACGAGCTTCCGCACCGCGGCGAGCGAGCCGGAGCAAACGGCGTTGTGCAGAGCCGTGGCGTTCGGGTTGAGCCCTATGTTCGGCGCGTTGGGATCGGCGCCGAGCGCGATGGCGGTGTCGATCGCGTCCAGCCTGCCGTTGTAAGCCGCGGCTGCCAGCGCCTTCTGCTTCTCCTCGGTGCCGGCATCCCCTGCGAGCCGCGCAATGTCATCGCGACGCCCAAGGCATACCGCCGCCGTGAGCGTGAGCCCGGCGTTCTCCACGCTGGCCTCGGCCCGGATCAGCGCCTCGGCGATGGGCAGCGTGTACTCGTTCGGCGTCCATTCCGATTGTTGCTGCAGGCATAGGAAGGCCACGCACAGTGGAGTCTGGCCGCCGTGCCGCCTGGCCTCGAGCGGCGCGCCGCGCTCGATCAGTAGCTCCACCATGGGCTGGCAACCGTGCGCCGCCGCGACGTGGAGTGCCGTTTCTCCGGCCACCCATTCGGGCGTGATGCGCGCCATGCCGGCATCAAAACCGAGATCCAGCATCAGCCGCACTGCCGCCGTGTTGCCGGCGCCGGCGAAATCGGCCAGCTTGCCGGGGTTCTGGGACTGCACGCGTTCCACCAACGATGGGCTCGCCGCGGCCAACCTGCGCGCCTCGGCTTCATTCGCCCGGGTACACGCGGCGAGAAATGCATCGTCGCCTTCGAGCGAGACGGAGAAGCCACGCTTTTCGAACAGCTCAAGCACGTCCGCGCGGCCCTGGCGCGCAGCTTCTGCTACAGACGCGTTGCCGTTCTTGTCCGGCAGCGTCGGGTCGGCGCCATGATCGAGAAGCCATTCGAAATAGTGGATGGGCGTGCCATGGCGGAGCGCGTAGTGCAGCGGGCGGCTGCCCCACAGCGGCCAATTGGGATCGGCGCCGTGCTCCAGCAGCCAGTGCACGCCATCGTCGTCATGCCAGTTGAACTTGCGCGCGAGCATCAGGCCGATGGTGTCCTGGGTGAGTTTGCCGCTTTCGACCAGGACATGGATGGTACGGTTATCAAGAGTTTCCGGTGAATGGTAGGCGACCTCGCCGTCATTGGGATCCGCGCCGCGATCGAGCAGGAGCTTGGTCAGTTCGGGGTGATGAGCGACGCCGGCCGCGCCGTAGAGCGCGCATTCCCATTCGGGCTTGGGTTGGTGGTTTTCTTCGTAGAAACCGGTGTTGGGGTTGGCGCCCGCATCGAGTAGGGCCGTGGCGGATTTGAGAAACCCCTCGGTGCGACCGGGTTCGAGCCGCAGGAACTTGGAGAAGCAGAGGTGCGTCAGAGCGTCCCACTGGCGCGGACCGCCTTTGGCGGTGGCATTGGCCGGATCGTCGGTGAGGAAGCGCGCGACCGCTTGGTGGTCGCCGAGCAGCGCGGCGGTGTGGACATCGCTGCCGGCAACTTCGGGATGCTCGGCGAGAATTTCGCGCGCGCGATCGAGCGACCCATGCCACACGGAGACGTTGATGAACTCAGCTCTGGGATCTTGGGGAGCGGTTTGATTTTCCGGCATGGCATCGTCACTATCGAGCGGGCGCCAACGCGTCGAGCGAGCGGGCCGGGCCGATGCGATGCGCCTCGATCTTCTGGTCCTCTTTCGACCAGGTTTTGCCACCGTCGGTAGAGCGGTCAGCGGTCCAGGAGAAGCGATCGGGTTGGATGTTGTAGTAGCGGATCCGCAGGACTGATGTGTTTCCGGTGGCGACGCCGAACTTCTGCTCGATGTGGACTTCGTCGCCAACACGCCGCGCCGTGCCCACGTCCTGCAGACCGCCGCCCTCGACCATGCCGACCAGTTCCCAGCGGTCGAGCCCGGCGTTATAGGAGCGCAAGGTCGAGGTGACGTACCAGGTTTCGCGGTTGTCGCCGACTACGCGGAATTCATCGAGGATCTGTCCGGTGGTGAGACGCACGGCCGTCCAGAAGCCCTTGCCGGGCCCATGCTCTTTCGAGACTGAAGTGAATTGCCATTCGCCGAGCAGGTAGTCGAAATCGCCTTTATGTGCCTCGAATGAAGCCTGCAGTTCCTTCCCGGTTTTCTTCTTTGCGGGTGTTTGCGCCGCCAGCAGACCGACGAGCAGCGCGCCTATCAGCAGACGAAGTGTGGCCATTTGTCGAGCCTACCAGCGAAGTTTTGCGATCGCAATTAACTATGGCGGACGTGTCGCCGCAAAGTGAGAATGTCCTATTTGAGCAAAGTAGAAATGTCCTATTGACGGCCTGCAGGCTGGGGATGTGGCAGAAGGACAACTACTGATGACGCAAGCCGAGCGGGACCGCCTGGTGGCCCTGAAGAAGGCGAAGAAGAGGTTGATCACGCAGCAGCAGGCAGCCGAAGAACTTGGGATCACAGAACGGCACGTGAGGCGGTTGCTGCGAGAGCTAAAGCGGCGGGGCGACAAGGTCGTAGCTCACGGGTTGCGAGGGCTGCCGTCGAATCACAAGCTCAGCGCTGACACCGAACAGGAAGCGGTGGCCATCCTGTCGCGGCCAGTGTACCGGGGCTTTGGACCGACGCTGGCGGCGGAGTACCTGGCCAAGGAGCACGGCATCGAGGTGAGCCGGGAGACAGTTCGGCAGTGGATGATCAAGGCCAAGTTATGGCGAGCGCACAAACAACGCATCGAGAAGGTACACGAGTGGCGGCCGCGCCGGAGTCGGTATGGCGAGTTGGTGCAGTGGGACACCAGCGATCACGACTGGCTGGAGGGCCGGGGGGAAGAGGTTCTGCTGATCAACATGATCGATGATGCGACCAGCCGTTGGTTCGCTCGATTCGTAGCCAGCGATTCCACGTTGGAAAACATGAACCATCTGGAGCGCTACCTGAAGCAGCACGGACGACCGTTGGCTTTCTACACCGACAAAGCGTCGATCTTTCAGACCGCCGAGAAGACGAAACGGGACGGCAGTCGGTTAGGCAAGAGCCGGGAGGAGTTGCCGCCGACGCAGATCGGCCGGGCGCTGCAGGAGCTGGGCATCACCTGGATCGCGGCGCACAGCCCTCAGGCGAAAGGGCGGGTGGAGCGGGGGTTTTTGACGGCGCAGGACCGGCTGGTGAAGGGCTTGCGAGTGGCTGGGGTAACGACCTTGGAGGGAGCCAACCACTACCTGGAAACTGAGTTCCTGCCGTGGGTCAACGCGGCACTGGCGGTGGTGCCGGCACATCCCGACGATGCCCACCGGCCGTTGGAGAAGCAGCACGATCTGGCCGCGATTCTGAGCCACGTGGAGCAGCGCAAAGTGAATTCCAATTACACCTTCCCGTTGGACAGCAAAATCTACCGGATCTTGCGGCAGGACATTTCCGCCGGACTCCGGGGCGCATTCATCCGGGTCGAGCAGCGGCGGGACGGTTCGGTCGCCGCCTGCTTCCGCGGACGGTACCTCAGGGTGGAGCGATGCGAGCAGAGGCCGAAGGTGAAGTCTGTCCAGGCGGCGCAGAGCAAAGCACCAGGAAAGCCGGCTCAGAAGAGCGCGTGGAACCAGAACTTCGACCTGAAGAAGGCGCCCAAGATCTGGCAGGCGGCGCAAGGCTCCGGCAGCAGACGCGAGGAGCCGCAATGACGATCCGCACGGGGCTGGGGCGATGGCGGGAAGGCAAGGTTCGCCCTGTACCGGGAAACTCTCCGCCCGCCCAGCCGGTAGGCCGGGGTGTTTGCTCGTTCAGGAGAGTTTGCGACGATCCCTTCTCCGCCACTGCTCTGCTGTGGCTGCAAAGAACCACATCAGGCGCCCAGCCCGCGTTTTCCAAGGCATGGCGGAATCTATCGCTCCGATGGGGTCGAACCAAACCCTGGGGCGGGACCGTGCCGCCTCCCGACGGTCGGCCCCGAGCCCAGGTAGAAGAACGTGTCGGGAGGGCCACGCTCTACCCATCGTCGGCGATGAGTTCCGGCCGGCTATTCCTCGATCGGGTTGCTCGCCAGCAGAGCCCGTCTCCGCTTCACCGGCCCGCCCAGACTACCACGCACACTTCTCCCGCCCGGCCAAAACCGGACATTTCTACTTTGCGGAGAATAGGACATTTCTACTTTGCGTTGACATTAACTATGGCGGACGGCCCGGTGGGTGCGGTGAAGGAATCAGAGTTGGGCCGGCCTCGCGCCAGGCCCCGCTTCATCAGTGATGAACCGGGCAGTCGGCGTGCAGGGTCTTGTTCGGCGGTGGTGTGTCTCCGCGCTGCAGGTTCGCCGGGCTGATGTTCCCGACGTACGCGCACGTGCTGAGGTGGTACAGTCTGGCGCCAGGACGCGCGCTCCACGAGAACTTCGGCGCTATGGGCGGTGGAGTGCCCGCGGTGTTCTTGAGAGCGTGCGTGTCCGTGCCGCCGCTGTACTGGACCGTATAAGTGTTGGCGCCGGGCGCCATCTCCACAATGATGTTCTTGCCGATCTTGTCCACACCGGCCGTTGGCGGGCCACCATTGCCGCGTTCAGTCCAATACATTTTCGTGCCCGCCTGATGCAGCCTGTCCAGACAAGCGGGAGCAGGGTGTCCGTAGGTATTCGTGTCCCCCGTGCTGATGATCCCGACCGTGGGCGACGTGGTTAGCAACCAGTTGGCGTTGGTGCTGTACTTACTGCAGTGGTGGTGCACCTTGTACACGTCTAGAGGCCCGACATTCGGGGCGACGACGGTCTCGATGTCCGCATAGTTGTCCGTGTCCTCGCCCGAAAGGTCGCCACCGATTTCCGCTCGAAAATTACCAAATGCGACGGTCACGGCCACGCTCAGATCGTTTTCGTTTGTCGTGGGAACGCCGGCTCCATTGACTGCGATCACACGCATCAGAACCTGGTTTGCGCCGGTGTCAAAGGAAACCGTATCGCCGAGGACCGTGGCCTGCCGATGTTCCTTAACTGCGGCCACATAGCGCTTGTACGACTGGGTTGTATACGATTGGCCGCGATCGTACACCAAGCCGGAGAGGGTGCGCCCTTCCAGCACTTCCGGGAGACACCCAATATGGTCCGTGTGATAGTGACTGACGACAATGGCGTCGATGGCTGTTATCCCGAGCTGGTCGAGATAGGACGTGATTTTCGTGCAGTTCTCCACGCCCAGGTCCATGCCCGCATCGAACAGCACGACCTTGCCGGCCGGAGTGATCATCAGCGCGCCATCTCCCTGGCCGACGTCGATGAAGTGCAGTTGTAGGTTGCCATTTGCCTGTCCCCACGCCGTGGCGGCGCCGAGCAAGAGCAGAAACGCGGTCGAGCAAATTGTCCGAGTCCTGGTGAACAACATGAGTCATTTCTCCATTTGCAAGATTGGTCGTTTGGATCAATAGTGAATTTCGTGACGGCCACGTTTCGGGCTTACGAATGTCCGCCATGTACCTTGGGCACCGCTGTGCCGAGCCTTCCCGGGTGTACCTCTACTGAGAGAGCGTGATCCGGTCCGGAAATCCGACAAACTCACCGGACCTGGTGCCTAATCCGGGCGGAGCCGGAGCAGGGTGATTTCCCGAACCGGAACCGGCAGGCGGTTTTCCCGGTATCCTGTTCCCGTAAGTCATACATTCTCCAGGGGCGAAAAACTTCGAGAGGGATGTCGAATTGCCCGGCGCTGGTTCGACGTATGGATAGAACCGAGAGGAGTTTCCATGACTGGGCACGAACGAACCGAATGGCGATCTGGCGAGATGGTCTCCAGCTTCCTGCACGACTTGAGATTCGCGATCCGCTCGCTGTCTCGCGCGAAGGGGCTCACCGCAACCGTCGTGCTGACACTGGCGCTCGGCATCGGTGCGAACGCAGCCATCTTCACGCTGGTGCGCGGAGTGTTGCTGCGGCCGCTGGTGAACCGTGACGAGGACCGATTGATCTACATCCAGCAGAGCGCTCCCGGTATGGGTGCCGCGGAAGTTGCGTTTTCCGTGCCCGAAATCCAGGACCTGCGTGCCGGGGTCAAGTCGCTGAGTGCGTTTGGCGAGTTCTCCACGATCGACTTCACCATGGTCGGGCTGGGCGACCCCCGGGAAGTGCGGGCCGGTGTCGTCGACGGGTCGTTTTTCGAGGTGATGGGGCTGCGTCCCGTGCTGGGCCGGTTGCTCGACAAACATGATGACGGGCCGAACGCCGCGGGCGCTTGTGTCCTTACTCATCGTTTTTGGACGACGCAGACGAAGAGCGATCCGGCGGTGCTCGGCAAGACGATCCGTCTGGGTGAGCGTTCGGCGACCGTCGTCGGCGTGCTGGAGCCGGCGATCCCGTATCCGGCGGAAACGGAGATCATCGCGAATGTGGTGACCAGCCCTCACCACCTTTCGGCGACGATGGTGACGGGCCGGGTGCATCGGATGACGGAATTGTTCGGGCGCCTGGCGCCGGGTGCGACTCTCGAATCGGCGCGAGCCGAACTGCGCACCGTCTACGGGTCGATGATCAAGCAGCATTCAGAGGCTTATTCACCGAAGGCCAACTTTCAGGTGGATGCACGGCTGTTACGCGACCAGATCACCTCCCCCGCGCGGACGGTACTCCTGGTGCTGCTGGGCGCATCGATCCTGATGTTTGTGATCGCCTGTTCGAATGTCGCGAATCTGATTCTCGCGCGGACCGTGCGGCGGGAAGGCGAACTGTGCACGCGCGCTGCCCTGGGCGCCACCACGGGGGCTCTGCGGCGGACGCTGCTGGCGGAGAGTCTCGTGCTGTGCGGAGCCGGCGCGGCGCTGGGTGTTGTGAGCGCGGGGCCGATGCTGGCCGTGCTGGCGCGCTACGCGTCCCGCTTTTCCGTCCGTGCGCTCGATCTGACTGTGGATGCCAGCATGCTGTGGGTAGGGGCGACACTGGCGCTGGTTGCCGCTGTCGCGCTGGCGATGGTGCCCCGGTTGCCGTCGGCCGACGCGTCGCGCGGCTTTGGGCCGACGAGCGGCGGCGTGCGGATCACGGGCAGCGCGAATCGCCGGTTGCGCATGTTTGCCGTCACGCAGATTGCGGCGTCCTTCGTGCTGCTTGCCGGTGCGGCGATGCTGATCAAGACGCTGATTTCGCTGCAATCGGCGCGGACCGGATTCGACACGCGCCGTGTGCTGACTGTCAGCGTGCCTGTGATGTCGTATGGAAAGACACCCGAGCAGGTGCTGAGTTTCTATAAGGAAACGATCCGGCAGATCACCTCCCTGCCAAGCGTGGATGGGGTGGCTCTTGGGACATTCATGCCGTGGCGCGATGGCGGCAAGTTTGGTCCGGGCTTCAGTTTCACGGCGGAAGGGCGTGTCCCGGCGCCCGGCGAGGAAGATCCGCGCGGGCGGTTCCGCACGGTCTCGCCTGGATACTTCAGCTCCCTGGGGGTGCCGATTATTGCTGGCCGCGATTTCAACGAGGCCGACAGGAAGGGCGGCGAGCGGGTCGTAATTGTGAGCCAAAGCCTGGCTCAGCGCCTGTTTCCCAACCAGGACGCGGTGAACCATCACTTGATGTGGACCGATCCGGTGATGAAGTTCGTGGATATCAGTACAGAGCCGCGCCGCATTGTGGGCGTGACGGCTGATGTCGACGACGAGAACGTTGTGGCCGGTCCGGCGATGACCGTCTATCATCCTTTCTCGCAGGAACAACTCTGGGCGGGTAATCTATTCATCCATACAAGCGGGAATCCGTATTCGCTGATTACTCCGATCACGCGCATCATTCGCGAGAAGTCGGCGGAGCAACCGGTGGAGCGTGCGGCGACGCTCGAAGACATTCGCGCCGAAGTGCTCTCCCCCGACCGGCTCAACACGCTGGTATTCGGGGGCTTCGCGGCCGTTGCTCTGGCAATCGCCGTGGTGGGCGTCGGCGGTGTCCTGGCCTTCTCGGTGAGCGGCAGGACGCGCGAGTTTGGCATCCGTCTGGCCATCGGATCGCAGCCACGCCATCTGGTGATGGGCGTGATCAACCAGGGGGCGTTGATTGCCGGTGTGGGGATCGCGGCCGGCGCCGCCGGCGGGTATGCGCTGGCCAGCCTAGCTGGCAGCTTCGTCCAAGGGATGAAGATGCCGGGGGCCCTGCCTGTGGCCGGTTCGGCGGCGGTGTTGCTGGTCGCCGCGCTTGTCGCGTCCTTGGCACCGGCGGCACGTGCGGCCAGGGTGGATATCGTGCAGGCTTTGCGGTCGGAGTGAGGTTGCAGGCGACGATCGCTGGAAAATGGGCCGACCCGTCCCACCTCGGTGTTCTTCAGGAGATGGAAGCTGCCGTAGGCTTACGATCCCAGAAGAGCGCGAATGTTCTTGAGCAGGCGATAGAGGTGGTACGGATCGGTTGGCGATGGGACAAAGTCGAAGTGTTCATAGAAGGACCTTGCTTCATCGTCCTTCGCGTGAACTGCGAAGGCGCGAATGCCTGCGATGTCCGCAGCCTGCAGTGTTCGCAGCATGGCGTCTTTCATGAGTCCGCTACCCAGGCCCTTGCCTTGCCAGGAGGTCAGGATCGCGAGGCGCGCCAAGAGCATGATGGGGACGGGATGGCGGGCGAGGCCCTTGGTCAGGCGTTCCGGTGCATCGAAGTATTCCACTTGGCCAACCGCCAGGGTGTAGTAGCCAACCACCTCGTCATCCGCGAGAGCTACATATGTTTGAGAGGCCCCGGCCTGCTGATTCTGAAGTGCGAATCGAATCAGGAAGCGAACGAGTTCCTCCCGGCCACAATCGAAGCATTCGAGGTGGTGGCGGCGGTGCAGTTTTTCAATGCGGAGCGCAGTCACCTAGACCTTGCCGCGCTCGAAGACCGATTGGCGCTTGAGTAGTTTGGCGAGCCGCGGCGCTGGTGGGGGCGGGGCGGATAAGGCGTTCTGGAATGCCTGCCACTGCTCGGTGTTCAAGCCGAAGTGCTGGCGGTCAGGCAAGGTTTCGGCGGCACGCGCCAGGGCGCTCTCCAGAATAAACTCGCTGACGGAGCGGTGCGTTGCGAGTGCCGCGGCCTGCAGGGTGCGTTTGGCCGATGGGGTCAGCCGGAGGTCGAGCTTTTCGTTTCGGGTTTCGAGTTTCGGCATGATGCGGTTCCCTAGTGCGTGGCTTCTCACTTGATAGGATAGCGCGAATGCCAGACAATGTCATGACAGGATGTTCCTATGGATTGTTTGTGTGCGTGAGCCGGCTAGAAACGGAGGCCTACCAAAATCTCGAACTGCTGCGGGTTGAGGCCGCTACGGCCGCCGAACCGGTCGTAGTACGTGTCGATCGTGGGCCAGCGGGTGTAGCGGAATTCCGGGGCGATCTTCAGCCGTGACAGGCGCATCTCCACGCCGCCTCCGACGGCGAACCCGTGGTCCGCCTCCCAGCCAAAGCTTGTCGTCGTCTCCGAGTAATAGGGCCCGTACGGCGGAGGCAGAGTGTTGGAGGAGAAGTCGAAACTCCTCTGATGCCTCAGGCGCAGGGCGTAGCCGCCATTTACGAATGAGTTCAGGCGGGATGGCCTCGATAGCAAAGAGTATTTTGCGAGCACCGGGAGATCCCAAACTGCGGCGCGCGAGCGATGGGAATAGAGGACTCCGAGGAAATCTCTGTAAACAATCGAGGTGCCGCTGTGTTTGTAGAGCGCATCCATCTCCAGTGAGAGGTGGCGCCAGGGTAAGCGGACCTCCACCGTTGGCCCGACTGTGTAGGCCTGGCTTTCCTGACGAACGCCCGATTGGAGCGAATAGTCGCCGAAGCGGACGCCCCCTTTTGCTCCGATGGAAACAGGCTGTGCGGCCAAGGTAGTGACAAAGAGCGCAATCAGAGGGAAACCTCGCATGGTATTCGGACGTAATTGGGTGAATATTAGTTTCGCGTGGGTATGGCTGTTCCGGATCCGGGCGTTGATTACGATGGCGGCCTGTTTCCTTCCACGACCATGATGTTAAACTCCCCTGGTGGCGAATCCCGATAAGTCGAATGGCTATGAAGAAGTCGCGTCTCTTTACCTGTCCGGACGCGGGCGGAATCGCTCTGGAATCGGTGCTTCGGTGGTGGCAGAGTGGTCCGGGTTGCTGGCTCCTGGAGCCGCCGTTCTCGACCTTGGATGCGGGACCGGTGTGCCGGTTTCACAGGTCCTGATCGAGCGTGGGTTCCATCTGTACGGAGTGGACGCGGCCCCCAGTATGATTACCGCCTTCCGCGCACGATTTCCAGGCGCCCCCGCGGAGTGTGCCGCCGTCGAGGACTCTACGTTCTTCGGCCGGACGTTTGACGGGATTGTTGCCTGGGGGCTTTTCTTTTTGCTCTCCGCGGAGGTTCAGCGCACATTGATCCGGCGTGTGGCCGCGGCGTTGACCGGCGGCGGACGGCTGCTGTTCACCGCGCCGTCTCAGATCTGCTCCTGGTCGGATACCATGACCGGACGCACATCCGTCTCCCTTGGCTACGAGGCATACGAGACCACCCTGACGGAAGAAGGCCTATCACTGGTCGGGACCTTTGTGGACGAAGGTGAAAACTACTACTACTCCGCACGGAAGGCGTAGGCGCAGTGGGCCGGGCGAGGAGCGGCATCGTTGACCATTGGGGCGATGACACGGCGAAAGCAGTCGCCGTTTGCGGTTGAGCGGCCGTCCGAGTTCGGAAACATAAGTCACACCACC
This sequence comes from uncultured Paludibaculum sp., assembly GCF_963665245.1. Taxonomy (NCBI): domain Bacteria; kingdom Pseudomonadati; phylum Acidobacteriota; class Terriglobia; order Bryobacterales; family Bryobacteraceae; genus Paludibaculum; species uncultured Paludibaculum sp. The sequence continues at coordinate 955,667 of NZ_OY762267.1, read as the reverse complement.
GCTGCAATCCGTACACAGAGCCACTTTCCAGGTGTGCCTTGCTACCCTGAAAAGATGGGCTTTTCTGACTCGTTCTTCGCCCGGCGGTTTAGTCTGACCCCGCGCGATCTGGAGCGGTGGCTGGCCGAGGCGCTTTCGCGTGGCGGCGATTTCGCGGACCTCTACTTCGAATACATCGAATCCACCTCGCTCAGCCTGGATGAGTCGATCATCAAATCGGCGACCCAGGGCGTCACGCTGGGTGTCGGCGTGCGCGTACTCTCAGGAGAACGAACGGGTTATGCCTATTCGGGCGACCTCCAACCGGAGCGCATTCTCAAAGCCGCCCGCACCGCCGCCTGCATCGCAGCCGGGCCTGCGTCCGTCATCCGGTCCGGGCTCGACGAAGGCGAGAAACTGGACCTGTACTCCGTGCCCGTTCCGGCGGCCGAAACCTCGCTGGCTGAACGGGTTGCGTTGATTCTTCGGGCCGACGAGGTGGCGCGCTCCGCCGATGCCAAGGTCTTCCAGGTCCAGGCCAGCTTTGCCGACAATATCAAACACATCCTCATCGCCAGCAGCGACGGCTCGCTGGTGTGGGACCGCCAGCCGATGGCGCGGCTGAACGTGTCCGTACTCGCCAAAGGCGAGGATGGGCGCGTCGAGAACGGCTATCAGGGTGGCGGCGGGCGCGTCGGCCTCGATCACTTCACATCTCAGGATCTGCCCGAGAAGTTCGCCAAGGAAGCTGTACGCCAGGCGCTGGTTTCCCTGGATGCCGTCGAGGCGCCGGCCGGCGAGACGACTGTCGTCCTGGGCCCCGGTTGGCCCGGCATCCTGCTGCACGAAGCTGTCGGTCACGGTCTGGAGGCCGACTTCAATCGCAAGAAGGTCTCGGCCTTCAGCGACCGTATCGGGCAACAGGTGGCCAGCCCGCTTTGCACCGTGGTGGACGACGGCTCGATGGCCAGCCGCCGGGGCTCGTTGAATGTGGACGACGAAGGCACGCCGACACGCCGCAACGTGTTGATTGAGAATGGCATTCTGCGAGGCTATCTGCACGACCGGCTCTCCAGCCGTTTGCTGGGCTCCGGCCCCACCGGCAACGGCCGCCGCGAAAGCTACCAGCACATTCCGATGCCCCGCATGACGAACACGTACATGTTGGCTGGGGAAAGCGATCCCGGCGAAATTGTTCGATCCGTACAGAAGGGTATCTATTGCGCCACCTTCGGCGGCGGCCAGGTGGACATCACCAGCGGCAACTTTGTCTTCTCCGCGACCGAAAGCTACCTGATTGAGGACGGGCGCCTGACACGCCCTGTGCGCGGGGCGACATTGATCGGCAACGGGCCCGAAGCTCTCAAGTGGGTGAGCATGGTCGGCAACGATCTGAAGCTGGACGAAGGCGTGGGCATCTGCGGCAAGGAAGGGCAGAGCGTTCCGGTGGGCGTGGGCATTCCCACGGTGAAGATCGACAAGATGACCGTGGGAGGAAACGCATGACGCCGGCCAACGGGCAGGAAGAGATTGCCGCGCGGCTGGTCGCCATGGCGATGGCGCGCGGGGTGACGGCGGCCGAGGCGACGGTTTCCGAAGGAGAAGAGTTTGAGGCCCAGGTGCGGCTGGGAGAAGTGGAAACTCTGAAGGAAGCCGGATCGCGGGCAGCCGGTCTGCGCGTGTTGCTGGGCCAGAAGGTGGGCAGCGCCTACTCCTCCGACCTCTCCGAGGAAGGGCTGCAGCGAATTGTCGAATCAGCCACTTCGCTGGCAGCGATCTCGATGGCGGATCCCCATGCCGGTCTGCCGGAACCGTCCGATCTGGGCAAACTCGATAGAGATCTGGGCCTGTACTCCGATTCGATCGGAGCGCTTGAAACGGCCTTCAAGATTGAGCAGGCTCGCGCCGGGGAGCAGGCGGCGATGGCGGTCGACCCACGTATCGACAACAGCGAGGGTGGCAGCTTCGGATCGTATACCGGTTGGCGTGCCTTTGCGAATTCCCTGGGTTTCCTCGGCAGTTACCGGACCTCTTCATGCTCTATGAGTGTGGTGCCGGTGGCCAGTGTCGAAGGGCGTCGGGAACGCGACTATTGGTCATCCAGCGCGCGCAGCTTCGATCGGCTGGAAGCCGCTGACTACATTGGCCGCAAGGCGGCCGAGCGAGTGTTGCGCCGGTTGGGAGCACGCAAGGCGTCGACGCAGAAGGTGCCGGTGGTCTTCGAGCCGAGGGTCGCGCGATCGCTGGTGGGTCACATTTTTTCGGCGGTCTCCGGAGATTCGGTGTATCGCAAGGCATCGTATCTGGCCGGCAAGGTCGGGGAGCGGGTGGCCAATCCACTGGTGACGATTATTGACGATGGCACGATGCCCGGCCTTTTCGGCACCAGTCCGTTTGATGACGAGGGCGTGGCCTCGCGCCGGACGACAGTTGTCGGGCAAGGTGTCTTGACCAACTATCTGCTCAATACGTACACCGCCAGAAAGCTTGGAATGCGCACGACGGGGAACGCGTCCCGCGGAATTACGGGCAACGCCTCAGTGGGGCATGGGAACATGTTCCTGGAACCGGGTGAAAATTCGCCGGAAGCAATAATTCGTAGTGTGAAAAATGGTTTGTACGTGACCGAACTTCTGGGTTCCGGTGTCAATATAGTCAACGGAGACTATTCCCGAGGTGCAGCCGGTGTGTGGATCGAGAACGGCGAGCTGACCTGGCCGGTGCACGAGATCACGATTTCGGGGAATCTTTGTCGTATGTTCGAGCAGATTGAAGCAGTGGGCGACGATCTGGAGTTCCGCGGTTCAGTCGCCTGCCCCACGTTGCTGGTAGGGGAGATGACGGTCAGTGGTCACTAGTACACGAAACAGTCAAAAGCTGGCGTTCAATTCGGCCCCGCTGGTCATTCTGGCCGTGGTGGTTCTGATCGCCGCGGTAGGGTTTTACGCTCTCTTCCTCAGGGCGCCGAGCCAGTCGCTGCAGCCCACTGCGTTGACGGCCGAAGCCAAGGGTTATGTTCGGAATCTGGCTCTCTCTGAAGTCGAAATGAAGGCGAGCGAGAGCTACATGAAGACGACCCTTGTCGAGATCGTGGGCAAGATCACCAACAATGGTCCGCGCACGCTCGGCCAGGTGGACATCAACTGCGTGTTCTACGACCCTTACGGGCAACTGGTGCTGCGCGAGCGCGTGGCGATCGTCAAAGTGTCCGGCAACGGGTTGAAACCCGGGGAGACCCGGAGTTTCCGGCTTCCGTTTGACAGTATTCCCAGTTCCTGGAATCAGGCGTTGCCGCAGTTAGTCATCGCCCGCATAGAGTTCGCCGAGTAGCCTCATTCCCTACGAATGCCAAGAATCCTTGTTGTGGAAGATGACGCGGATCAGCGCGAGATCCGATGCATGATATTGGAGCGGAGCGGCCACACGGTGCAATCGGCCGCCAGTTCGTCGGACGCCCTGGCGCATGTCGACGCTCACGATTCCGACTGTGTTCTGATGGACTTACGGTTGCCGCAGCCCAGCGATGGCCTGCAACTGATCGAGGACATCCGGGCGCGTGATGCCGCCCTGCCGCTGGTGGTCCTGTCGGGCTGGACGGAAGACCTGGAGAAGAGCCCCATGGCCGGACGGGTGAGTGCGCTGCTGAAGAAACCAGTGGCTACCGACTGTCTGCTGCGTACCATCAATCGCCTGCTCATTGCGCTTCTCATTTGCGCCGCAGTGGCGCTGGGGCAAAACCGTACGTTTCCGTTTCAGCTCGCACAGGGCGGGGAAGTGGTGGCGGAACTGCGCTTAGCCGCGCCCGGTTCCGATTGGGCCGTGGCCGGTAAAGAGGGTTCGCTGGCGGCCATCACCGTGGACGCACAGACTGCGCAGCACCTGATGGTGACCGGGCCGGAGCGCGCCTACCGGATCTTTCTCGGCCAGTTGGACGCCGGCGCTCATTCGTTGAAGATTGTTCGGCAAGCGGACGCCTCGGCGGCCGGCGCCGGGCTGACGATCGCCGGCGCCCGCTTCGAAACCTCGAACGACGATTACCTGGCCGATGCCCCCATCGTGCCGGCCCGTGCGAACACCTTGGGCAAGTTCACCGACGTGCCCCTGCTGGCCTACTGTACGCGTGGGCAGGATGCCGACGGCCGTTATCTGGAATACACAGTCATCTTTAGTAATGAAGACGGCGGCACCTCGACGCGCGACCTGATGGCACGCTGGGGCCGGACGACGGACATCGAGTACATTTACCGTGTCTGGCCGGACGCCAAGCCGTTGAAGACGCTCATTCAGACAAAAGGGCATGAAGACGTGCCGTACGAGGGTGTCTGGGTGGGGGCGCACCCCATCCTGCAGCCGGTGACGGATAACAACATGGTCGCCCCGGCGGCGGCCGATGCCGCGCCCATCCGCTACCAACTGGCCCCGGTGTTGGCCGACCTTAGCGACGGCTCGCGGGAGAAGGTGATGGACTCTGCTCCCTTCACTTACGAGGTCGCCTCGAAAGAGCTGCAACGGGAAGGGAAGCTGCGGCCCTTCGGGACCTTTAATGGCGAGAACATCAGCGATCCGCGCAACTACCTCGTGATCGAGCTGAAAGTGAGCGTTCATTTGGCCGGGGTCCAGGTGCTGCTGCAGCGGAAGGGCGAAGGCAAATGGCGTGGATCGGCGCTGGGTTTGGGCAAGGACTTCATCGAGCGCAGCGGCTGGGTTCGAACCCGAGTGGAGCTGCCGCCTGGCACCACTGCGGCCGATCTGACTGGCTTTGGCGCCGAATGCCTGTCGCAGCGCGACCTGGTGCGTCAACCCATTGCCAAGAATGGCCATTGCGCGGTGGAAGGGATTGGCCGCGTGTTCTTTCTTGGTCCGGACTACAAACCAGGCCCGCTCATCGGGATTCCCGGCTTCCCCGCCGGCGGTTGGAAGATGGAGGCGGGCGAGGTGTACACGCTCGCCCTGAAGTAGTGGACCTGGACGCACTCAAAGAGACGCTGAAGTCGGCCGGGCGGCTGGCACTACAGGTGCGCGTGATTCCGAAGAGCCCCAAGACGCAATGGGCCGGCGAGTTGGGTGATGGATCCCTCAAGGTCAAACTGGCCGCGGTGCCCGAGAAGGGCAAGGCGAACGAAGAGCTCATCCGATTTCTGGCTGGGGAGTTTGGCGTGCGCCGCCAGCAGGTGGAGATCGTTGCGGGCGCGACCAATCCTCACAAGCAAGTCCGCATTACGGTGTAGCTGCCGAAGTTTGTCTTGCTGGCCTCCGGCAAGGTAGGGGATTCACGCAACTTGAGCGCCTCTCGACAATCCCCCCTACCGTCCTTGAGAAGTGTCGTTCGGCTAGCAGGGGGCGAGAAGGCCACCGGTTTGTACCCGGCCGCGAGAAGCAGCCAGGACGCGCCTTCACCCTGAGGCTTGAGCACGTTTTTCTCTCACTTTTTACTACCGACAGTGCGCCACCTTGGGTGACAATGCCGGGCCCTTTCTGTCAGCCTCCGATGCGTGGTATTGTCTGCCTTGATGAGTCGGCTCGAAGTTCTTTTCGCTTCATTGATATTGGTCGCATGGCTGCGGCCCGCTGACGCATTGGGGGCGGACTGGACTGTCTCTCTGCGGGGAGCGGGTCCAGTCCGCCTGGGAATGACCCTGACGGAAGTCCGCCGTGTACTGAGTGATACCGGGGCGCGACTGGAGGGAAACGAACCGGACGTGCCGCTCAACGAATGTGCATACCTCAAGAGCCAGCGTCTTCCCAGCGGAATTGGCTTGATGTTTTCCCAGGGTCGAGTGGTCCGGATCGACGTGTTTGAGCCCTTTACAAAGACCTCCACTGGCGCTGGAGCCGGCGACTCTGAGGATCGGATCAAGAAACTGTATCCCGGCCGGATCCAGGTGGCGCCTCATCCGTATGTGGACGAAGGTCACTACCTGATGTACACACCGACTCCCCGGGCGGAACCGCAGTTCGGGATGGTATTCGAAACTGACGGCAGGAGGGTCACTTCATTTCGAGTTGGAACGCTCGACGCTATCGCATTGATAGAGGGCTGCAGTTAGCGGCGAACGAGATGAACGCGCGGGCTTCCGTCGAAAGCGCCGCTGTGAGCGGTGCCGTGGCACCTTACACCCTCCGGTCTTCCAGGTAGCGATCAGGCGGCCGTCGCTCAGAGGGCGCTTCTGCTGGCGGTGGGGGTAGCCGATCCATCTCAAAGACCGCGCACCGGCAGGGTGAACACGGCTGTATTGACGATGCCCAACCGTTGGAATTGAACCCAGATGCGGTAGAGGCCGGGGCGGGGAAACACGATGTTGAACTGCGGATTGGGTCCGCCGTCGGCGAGGAAGGGATGGGTGTGGATGAGATCGATCAAGTCCGCGCTCGCTGCTAGCATATGACCCCAGGCGCCCAGGTAGAGCTGAAGTCCGTCGGCTGGTTGCAGGTCGAAGAAGAGCATCGTCTTCAAGCCTGCGATGGGCACCGGCGGTTCAGAACGCAGGCTGACGCGCAGATTCGCCGTGGTTTGCGGACCCGTTTGCGGGGCGAGGCGCGGGGTGGCGAAATCGATCTGGCCACTGCCGGCGCTCAGGATGGTAGTGACCGCCAGTTGCGGCGTGCCGCCCTCGGGGTAGAAGTCCCCCACGACACGATAGAAACCGGGGTGGGGCAGGGCCGTATCGAAGACGAGCGTGCCGTCGGCCTGTGGTTCCGGATGCTCGTGGGCAAAGTAGGATAGATCGCCGCTGACGATGAAGAGGTGGAACAGTCTTTCGTGGATCACCTGGAGTTTCATCACGCGCTGGTCTGTTCGGGGATCGCGGATCTCGAAGCGCATCCTCAGCCGTTGGCCCGGCTTCCAGGCGCGGGGCGTCACGTCGAGCAGCATGCGGTATTCGAGCGGTTCCGGGATGCCGGGCACCAGTTTCACGCCGCAGCGCGGACAGACGCCCGGCTTGGCGGCCCGGACGTCTTTGTCCATGGGGCAAAGCCATACCGTGTCATCGGGTGTCTGCTGCCAGAGCAGAGCCGGGAGTCCCGACAGGAAGCGGCGGCGTTGCATTACGGGGCAGGCTGGAACGGCCAGACGGAGCAGGTGGAGAAGCCGCCATCCACGGCGATCACCTGGCCGGTGACGTAGTCGGAACCGGGACACGAGAGGAAGACCGCCAGCGGTGCGATGTCTTCCACTGCGCCCATGCGCTGATTGGGCTGCACGGCGGCGAGCCAGTTCTGCATCTCCGGCCGCTGCCACATTTCCCGATTCAGGTCCGTAAGGATGAAGCCGGGGGCGATGCAATTGACCTGGATGTTGTGGTGGCCCCATTCGGCGGCGAGGGCTCGGGAGAAGCCGGCCAGGGCGGATTTGGTGATGGTGTAGACGGTGAGATAGGGCAGCCCAAGGACGGAGGTGAGGCTGCCGATGTTGACGACCTTTCCTCCTTTGTTTCGCTCAATCATGCGCCGGCCCACTCCCTGTGTGAGTTCGAAGATGCCGTTTAGGTTGGTGTTGAGAATGCGGTCGTACTCTTCCGGGGTGTAGTCGATGAACCGTTTGCGCAGGTTGATGCCGGCCACATTGACGAGGATATCGATGTCTGGGAGGGCTTCGAGTGCCTTCTCACGTGAGTCGCGGGCGGAGATGTCGAGCTCGACGGCTTCGGCCTGCAAACCCTCGGCCCGCAGCGATCGCGCGATGTTGGCGAGAGCCGGCAGCGAGCGGGCGGCGAGGATCGTGCGCGCACCGGCATGGGCAATGGCCTCCGCGATGGACTGGCCAATGCCACGGCTGGCTCCGGCGATGAGCGCGGTTTTTCCGGTGAGTGAAAACGGGTTCACATAAGCCATGTCCCACAGGCTAGCATGGACGTTATGAAGAAGCTGTCGATTGCCCTGCTGCCCGGTGACGGCATTGGAATGGAAGTGGTTCCGGCCGCTCGCAAGGTGCTGGAGAAGAGCGCGGGCATGGCTGGCATACACCTTTCATTCGAGGAGTTTGCCTGGGGCTCGGACCACTACTTCCGCCTGGGGCAGATGATGCCCATGGACGCGCTGGAGCAGTTGCGGGCGCACGACGCCATCCTGCTGGGGGCGGTGGGACATCCCGACATTCCGGACCACATTACCCTGAACGGCATGCTGCTGCCGATACGGCGCGCCTTCGACCTGTATGTGAATGAGCGGCCGGCCTTCCTGTATGAAGGTGTGGCGAGCCCGCTGCGGGGTTATGACCCCGGCTCCATCGATATGGTGGTGGTGCGCGAGAACACTGAGGGCGAATATGCGAATGTCGGTGGCTTTGTCTATCACCATCTTCCGGAAGAGGTAGCAATCCAGACTTCGGTATTCACGCGGCACGGCTGCGAGCGCATCATTCGCTATGCGTTCGATCTGGCGCGGCGGCGGAACCGGAAGCGGAAGGTGGCGTCGATTACGAAGTCGAATGCGCAGGGCTACGGGATGGTGTTGTGGGACCGCATTTTCCGCGAGGTTTCGGCCGAGTATCCGGACATTGAGACCGAGTCGCTGCTGGTGGATGCGGCGGCCATGAACTTTGTGCGGCGGCCGGCGAGCTTCGATGTGGTGGTGGGTTCGAATCTGTTCGGCGACATTCTCAGCGATCTGTCGGCGATTGTGACGGGCAGCATCGGGTTGGCTCCGAGTGCGAATCTGGATCCGCGGCGGCTGGCGCCATCGCTATTTGAGCCGGTGCACGGTTCGGCTCCAGATATTGCGGGGCGTGGCGTGTCGAATCCGCTGGCGACGATTCTGGCGGCCGCCATGATGATGGAACACCTCGGAGAACCGGGCATTGCGGCGTCGATGGAGGGCGCTGTACGCGCGGTTCTGGCCGAAGGCAGGCAATTGACGGCCGACCTGGGTGGCAAGAGCACGACGGCGGAGGTCACAGGCGCCGTACTGGATCACCTGGCCTGACGGCAATTCCCCGCCATCTTTCCTTCATATCGCGTGGCCGCGTGTCGATGAGCCTTCCAGAGCTAGGGAGGCTTACGATCTATGTCGTTGGACGTAATGATCGTCGACGATTCGGCGGCCATTCGCAAGATTCTGCACAGGGTACTGATCCAGGCCGATGTGCCTCTAGGAAAAGTCATCGAGGCCGGTGACGGCCAGGAGGCCCTGGACAAGCTGAAATCGGCGATGGTCGGCCTGATTCTGTCCGACATCAACATGCCCAACATGGATGGGCTTCAGCTATTGGGTGCCCTGAAGACCCAGGAAGCCACGAAGGCGATTCCCATCATTATGGTGACGACGGAAGGCAGCAGCGCCAAGGTGATGGAGGCGGTGTCGCTGGGCGCGGCCGGTTATGTCCGCAAGCCTTTCACGGCGGAGCAGATCAAGGAAAAACTGGCGGGGCTCATCTAGGCTCGGGAGACATCCATGACACACGAAAGACAAGTGGCAATGATCCGTCAGGCGACGCGGGACGTCTTCAGCACGATGCTGGGGATCGAATTGGGCGACCATCCGGAGTATCTGGGTGAGTCGGCGCCTGGCCCCAGCGAGGGGGTGCTGGCGATTGTGGGCCTGGCGGGCGCCTGGGCGGGTTCGGGGACGTTCTCCTGCTCCGCGGTGATGGCGCAGAAGATCTCGGGTCAATTGCTGATGCAGGAGTTTGCGGCGATCGACGACGATGTGCTGGACGCCATCGGCGAGGTCACCAACATGGTGCTGGGGAATGTGAAGACGGCTCTGGAAGAGGAGTTGGGGCCCATGGGCCTGAGTATTCCGACGGTGATTTACGGTCGCAACTTCACGACCCGCAGTGTAGGCAAAACGCAATGGACGGTGGTTCCATTTCATTGTCTGGGTGAACTGGTGGAGGTGCATCTCTGCCTGGAGCCGGGCAAGGAGCTTTCGGCCAAGATCTCAGTGGCACAGCAACAGGTTCCGGCGATCCTGACGATGCTTAGCTAACGGAGAGCCCGTGGCCGGCGGAGAGCGATTCCTGGTGGTGCGGTTGGCTGGCCGGGAGTTCGCCGTGCCGTCGAACCGAGTGCGCGGGATGTTGCGGACGCGGGGTGTTGAACTCCACCGGGTTGAAGGTCGATGTGCGCTGCGGTACTTGATAGACCTGCACGGCAAGAAGGTGCCGGTCTATGTGCCGCACCACAGTCTGCGTTTGAAGGAAATCGGGATCTCAGCGCGCAGTTGTTTGCTGCTGATCAGTGACAACGGCGAAGTAGGGTATGCCTTGGCTGTGGATTCGATTTCGCGAGAGGTGGAACTGCCGGCGGCGGCGGTGCGAGCCTCCGCCGGACTGGTGCGGTTGGGCGACAAGTGGCGGACGGTGCTGGACTTGGAGGCTCTGCGGGCGGCCTAGCGAGCTCAGCGCAAGCCAAGCATGGGAATCAGCAGGACGCCCAGGACTCCGGCCATGACCAGCCAACTGAGGCGATGGCCGAAGTTCAGGGTGAAGCCGGGGCCGGTACGTTTTTCCACGAGGATGGCGGGGTCGGCCGGGTTGTAGTAGAACGCGCCCAACTTCCAGCACTCTTCTGGCGTGCCGTCGGATCCGCCGGTGGCGGAGGTGCTCAGTCGATAGAGTTGGAAGGTTTTGACCAAGGCGACACCGACCGGAAGCAGGACGAGGAGGAAGGTTTGTCGATTGTGGAGATTGGGGTGTAGCGGGAGTTGGCTGAGGAAGCAGAATACGAGGCTGAGCACCCAGGCCATGGCGACCAGCATGCTGACGTTGCCGCGGCGATGCTTTGCGCCGAAATCGCCGGTCTCGCCGCCACTGCCACGTTTGGCGTTGCGCAGGATCATCCAGGCCGTACCCAGCAACACAAGGGTGACGATGACGCCCAGGAGGGAACTCGCGGTGACCGCGCTCCAGGACTTGTCGGCCCAGCGGTCGGCCTGACCGGAGGCACCCCAGTGGACGGGGAAGCGTTCCGGTAGATCGTCATATCGCGATATGACGTAAGCAAACGAGAGAACCTGAGCGCCGAGCGGGATGATGGCCGTGGCCCACCCGCCAGGCAGGTGTTCGTCGGAATCGGAGAGCAGGGGCGCTGAGCGGAGTGCTGTTGGTTGGATGGCATGCGGACGGGTGCGGGACCAGGCGCGAACCCAGGCGGTCAAACCTCCAGCCACGACCAGGAGCGGAATGAGGACGACGTACCGAGGGGCCGGCTTTGTTCCGGCGAGCAGAATGAGCGCGGCGCAGGCCGAGAGCCAGAGAATGAGGCGGTATTCGCGAGTGATGGAGTGGCCAATGGGGGACTGGCGGAAGGCGGGGTCGGTGGTTACGCCAAAGTACAGATCGCGTTTCCGCAGGCTGGGGAGCATGTTGTAGATCACGGCAAACACCAGCACCGTCAGGGCCGGCGCGACAAATTCCTTCGATATCACTGTTCCTCTCCTTCGAGTAGCGAGTGGATCTCGCGGCGAACGCTGGCGGCGGACATACCCGAAGCACGCATCTCGGCCACCATGTTACGCAGGCGGCGGCGGAGTTGCTCAAGGGTGTCAGCGGCGGGTTCGACCGACTTTGGCGGTAGTATGCGAGCGGCTTTGCCGTGGCTCACGTCGATGAGGCCTTCCTCGGCCAGTTGGCGGTAAGCCTCGGCCACGGTGTTGAAGTGGACGCCCAAGTCCATCGCCAGGCGGCGGACTGAGGGCAGGGCACTGCCGGGTGTGAGGTGGCCTTCGACCAGAAGGGCCCGGATCTGACCGGCGATCTGCCGGTAGGCGGGCTCGGAAGCGCTGAGGTCGACGCGAATTTGAGTTCTCTCACTCACTGTCTACTGTATAAGTACACTGTACAGTGAGTGGAGTCAAGAGCATTTGGACGAAGATGTTACAAACTCCGACCCCCTTCGTTCGTATATAGGTCCATGCGAGGCATCGGACCCGACATCAAGTACGCGCTGCGAACGCTGGCGCGGAGCCCACTTTTCACGTTTGCGGCGGTGTTGTCGCTGGCGCTCGGCATCGGCGCAAACACGGCGATCTTCACGTTGATGGACCAGGTGCTGTTGCGGCTGCTGCCGGTGGAGAATCCGAAGCAGTTGGTGATGATCTGGTCAACCGGGCCGCACATGGGCAACAACAACGGGGACCGGGCGCAGTCGTATCCGATGTATCAGGCGTATCAGAAGCAGGCGAGCTTCTTTTCGCACGTCTTCTGCCGGTACCGGGACGATGCTTCAGTGAGTGTCGACGGGCAAACGGAACGGGTGTTTGCGGAGATGGTCTCCGGCAACTACTTCGATGCGTTGGGTGTGAAGCCGGCGGTGGGGCGGGTGTTTTCGCCGGAAACGGACGATCGGAATTACAAGGGCCATCCCACGGTGGTATTGAGCTACGACTACTGGATGACGCGCTTCGGCGGGAAGGCGTCGATTGTGGGGCAGAAGATCCTGGTGAACAATTACCCGATGACGGTGGTCGGGGTTTCGGGGGCGGGCTTCCACGGTTTGGATCCGGTGCAGTCGCCGCAGATCCGGGTGCCGATTCAGATGGCGCCCATCATGACACCGGGGCGCGACAGCATGGGCGACTATCGTAGCCAGTGGATCCAGATGTTCGCGCGGATGAAGCCGGGCGAGACAGTGGACACGGCGCGAGGGAAGCTACAGGCAATCTTCACGCGACAGTTGGAGTATGAATCAACGCTGCCGGGGTTGCGGAAGGCTTCGAAGTATCAGATGGACCGCTTCTTCAAGCGGCAGGTGAGGATGGAGCAGGCGGCCAACGGCTATTCCGACATGCGCAACGAATTTGGGAAGGCCCTGATTGTGCTGATGTCGATGGTGGGTCTGGTGCTGCTGATCGCGTGCGCAAATGTGGCAGGACTGCTGGTGGCACGGGCCGTCGCGCGGCAGAAGGAACTGGCGGTGCGGCTGGCCATCGGGGCCTCGCGGAAACAATTGATCCGGCAACTGCTGATAGAGAGCTTGCTGCTTTCGTCAGCCGGGGCGCTGTTGGGCGTTGCCCTCTCGATCTGGACCATTCGCGGGCTGATGGGCTTCCTGCCAGAGTCGGGCTCGCCCCTGATGCTGAACGCGATGCCGGATCTTCGGATTCTGGGGTTCAATCTGGTGTTGGCACTGCTGACAGGGCTGCTGTTCGGGGTCGCTCCGGCGTTCTTCGCGACACGGATCGACCAGTGGAACGTGCTGAAGGACGCGGGCGGAGCGGTGTCCGGGACGGGCGGTGGCGTGCGGCTGCGCAAGATCCTGGTGACCGCGCAGGTGGCGCTGTCGTTCCTGCTGCTGGCGGGGGCCGCGCTGTTCGCGCGGAGCCTGGGGAATTTGAAGGGTATGTCGACGGGCATTCAAGGAATGTCGAATCTGGTGACATTCCAAGTGAATCCGTCGCTGAACGGCTACACGGTTGAGCGTGAGAAGGCCTTCTATAAAGAGTTGCTGGCCAACGTGCGGGGCCTGCCGGGCGTACAGACCGCGGCCATTGCGTCGGTGCCCATTCTGCACGGTTGGGAGTGGGACTCCAGCATGTCGGTGGAGGGCCACCAGAACAAGGATGGCGAGGACATCCAGGCGTTCATGAACGCCCTGTCGCCGGGCTATTTCCAGACGATGGGCATCCCGATGCGGGAAGGCCGCGATCTGCGGGACAGCGATTCGGGCGATGAGGCCCGGGTGGCCGTGGTGAACCGGGCTTTCTCCGAGTATTACTTCGGCAAGGGGAGCCCCATAGGGCGCCATATCGGCTTCGGGGGCGGTCCGGACACGAAGCTGACCATCGAGATTGTCGGGATGGTGGAGAATGCGTTGTACGAAGGGCCGAGAGAGGGCGTACACCGGCAGGTGTTCGTCCCGAGATTCCAGTCGAAGTATCCGGGTTCGGTAGCCTACTACGTGCGCGGATCGATGGACACGCGATCGATGATGAATGGGCTGCGGGAGGCGGTGCGGCGGTTGGATCCGCGGTTGCCGCTGTATGAAGTGACGACGTTGGAGAGCCAGTTGGACCAGACGCTTTCGACCGAGCGGATGATCGCCGCGTTGTCGGTGGCGTTCGGGTGCCTGGCGACGCTGCTGGCGGCGATTGGCCTGTACGGAGTGATGGCGTTCGTGGCGGCGCGGCGGACGCGCGAGATCGGGCTGCGCATGGCGCTGGGCGCCCTGCCGTTCGACGTGTTGCGGCTGATGATGCGGGAGGTGGTGATCCTGCTGGGCGCCGGGTTGGCGGTGGGCGTACCGTGCGCGTATGCACTGACCAAGTACATCTCGTCGCAGATGTTCAACGTGAAGGTGAACGATCCCTGGCTGGCCTTAGCCGTGGTGGCGGTGCTGGGTGGTGTGGCGCTGCTGGCTGGGTTCCTGCCGGCCAGGCGGGCGAGCACGGTGGATCCGCTGGAGGCGCTGCGGTACGAGTGAGCGGTGAGGGATCCTGCCCTTCCGGGGAAGGATCTCTCCGAGGCCGCCCGCGGGGCGATTCCATTTTGGGTGCCTGGTATATATACCCTGGCACCGTTTTTCTTGTCTCTTGGCCATCATTCGATCGTAAGTATCGTTTTTTCAGTATCTTGCGGGCTCTCCAGCCACGTCAACACGGTCTCCGATTGAGGTATATATACCTCAATCGGAGACCGTGTTGACGACTTCCAGAGGTTTTATTTTCAAGCACTTGGGGCTGGTCTGCCGTATTTATTGGTGGTCCGATATGGTATATATACCTTATCGGATCGGTGAACGAGGAAGCCATGGCGCGTGGAAGACCGTCTCGAATCGACATTGCGAAACCGGACATCGTGAAGCTGTTCGACAGAGCGGCGCAGAAGATCTACTGGCCCGGTGAGCTTGCTGGCATTCTAGCGCAGCATTGGGCGGAGTGGCGGCTGACCCAGGGGATGAATGCGAAGAGCTTCGCTGAGTATCTGATCGCCAAGACGCGCATGCAGGAGGTGCGCCTGGTGGCGGAGAACTATCCGGAGGCGAAGGAGACGGTGCGGTACGTTTGGGGTGAGGCTTCGCCCTACTCGCTGGCGCTTTCCCTCAAGCGCAATGCGTATCTCTGCCATGGCACGGCGGTCTTCCTTCATTCCTTGACGGAGCAATTGCCAAGAACTATCTACGTGAACGCCGAGCAAAGCGAGAAGCCTCGCGGAGGCTCTCTCTCGCAGGAGGGGATCCGGCGGGCATTTGCAGGCAAACAGAGGCGGTCGAATTTCTCCATCCGATATGGAGAGTCGACGTTCGTGCTCATCAACGGCAAGCACACGGACCGTCTTGAGGTGGGCGAGATAGAGGTGGGGGGGGAGAGCCTGGAGGTGACAAAACTGGAACGCACTTTGATCGATATTGCCGTGCGTCCGGCCTACGGTGGAGGAGTCTATCAAGTCCTGGAGGCCTACCGCGGCGCCAGGGACCGGGTCTCCGTTGGGACCCTCATCGCCACGCTGAAGAAACTCGATTACGTGTATCCCTACCATCAGGCGATTGGGTTCTACATGCAGCGTGCCGGGTACGACGAGAAACAGTACAGCCGTCTGAAGAAACTCGGGCTGGAGTTCGACTTCTACCTCGCCCACGACATGCGCGAAACGGAGTTCGACAGCGATTGGCGGCTATTCTATCCAAAGGGCTTCTAGGGCACTCACCTGCTCCACGACGAAGTCGAAGTAGAGATCAAACTCCTCCACGCGGCCCGAGACCGAAGCCGTAACGGCCGGCCAATCGGGGCGGTGGAACTCACGCTGGCTGGCAATGCCAGCCAGCAATCTCAATGGAACCTGCTTGGCCGCGAACATGTGCCGGGCGAGTTCCAAGTGCTCGGCGAGTTCGATGCCGGTTGCGTTGATCACGCACCAGATGTCGTAGAAGTCCCGCGCTCTGGGGGTAGGGTGTGTACGTAGAGCGTAGCCGGGCATCTGCTGACAGACGGCCCGCAGCTTCTCGACCACTATCATCGCCGGGCTATAAACGAAGATGGTGAAGGCATCCATCTCTCGTTCGAGCTTGCCCTCACAGTACTCATGTTTACTCATGTCGACGGAGAACTTGCGCTGCTGCTCCGGGCCGATCACCAGGGCGTTCCTACGAAGGTTCTCCACATTGCTGGCAAGGGCCGTATGCTTGGCCGCTTCGATGAGTTTGAACTTGAGCTCATACCCACCCCACCAATGTTGCTGATGCGGCCCGAGGACTTCGGGTTTTGGCCCGAAGCTCTCGTCGAATACGACAAAGCCCGCTGAGGCAAACCGGTCTTTGAGGGCGCGAAAGATCCGCCTTCGTGTGTCCTCCAGGTCTGTAAAGTCATTCTCGATGGAGAAGTCCAGATCCAGCGATGTGCGAGAGCTGAGCCCGTAGACCAGGTTCAGCGCGTTGCCGCCCTTGAGGACAATCTGTTCAAAGAGTTCGTCATCAGAGAACAGAGCGACAATCGCTAGCTTTCGAATTTCGGCAAAATCCATGACGTCCCACGGTGGCGAGGGTAATTGCTGAGAGTAACAAACTCAGTGTTCGCGCAATGAGCGAGTTCACGAACGCGGCGCGCCGGGCGCGGCGCGTGTGGCGAACTACAGGAAGACTCGCGCGATGTGGCGATCGAAGAGGTTCTCGGTGACGTTTCGCGCTACGCTCTCTTCGCAATCACAGACCATTTGCAGGTAGCGATCACCCAACCTGGCCGCGACTTTGTAGCCGACGTGGAGCAACTGCCTCAGGTTCACATTGAAGGCAGGATTGCTTTGGTCGTGCCGTAGGGCCGAGGCGTAGTCGCTTGCGCTCCAGTCATTCACTGTTGCGGGCGACGGGAGTTTCGCTGCGTCGATATCGATGACCGCGGCGTAGGGCGCGCAGAGTTCGGCGCTGTGGGCGAAGGCTTCGGCGTAGACGAGTTTGGCCATGGCGAGACCCTCGCCGCCGGCCTCGGCCAGGCCGATGAGTTCCTCGAGCCAGGTAGTGCCGGCCGTCTTCAGATGGACTCCGGTGCCGGTGGAACGCATGGCGCGGCGGATGGCCGGGTAGATGGAGAACTTGTCACTGCCGGAATGAACGCTGAGTTTGAGGTTCGCGGGCAGGCCGAATTCCTTGACGGCGTGTGCGATGACCGCGATGTCGTCGAGGTACTCGCGCTCGAACTGGGCGGGATCGCCAACGTAGTCGACGCCCTTGTTGAAGCGGCCGGTGAATTTGGGCGCGATGGTCTGGGCGGGAATCTTCTGGTCGGACAATGCGGCCAGGATCACCAGTAACTCGTCGGGCGTCTGGGGCGAGTCGGTTTCGTCACAGGAGACCTCGGTGACGAAGGTGCCGGCGCCGCGGGCCGATTCGATGTGGCGATAGATGCGGCCGGCGTCCTGGGCGGCAAAGAGGTATTTGCCGGCAGCCGCGCGGACCTTGTCCGCGGTGAGGCCGAAGGCGCCGCCGAAGTCGCCATGGCGCCGGACGAAGTCGTCGACGGCCGAGGGCTCTGCGGGCTTGCCGATGGAGTCGGCGACATCGAGCGTGAAGAAATCGCTGGCGGTGAGGAAGCCGTCGACGGTGCCGAGATTGATGTGGTCGGCATCGACGTGATAGGGCTTCGTCCAGCCGAGCGCGGCCACCGCGGCGTCGGCTTCGGCGCGCACACTGGGCGGCTTGGAACCAACGATCAGGTGTTCGCGGTTGCTCTTGTTCCAGACCGGAATGATGTCGGCGCCCAGAGCGGCGGCCTTCGCGCAGGCGGCCAACTGCGCTTTGCCCTGCTGGGCGAAGCGGTCGCCCATGCCGAAGGAGAATTTTGCCAGTGTTACTGCATTTGCCATAGCTGTGAATTAACATATCAGTAAACACTCCTCTATGTCAGACAGCACTGGGTTCATGTCTCTGGCGGAAGCTTTCTCTCTGGAAGGCGAAGTCGCGTTGATTACTGGAGGCGCTACCGGTCTGGGCCGGGCGATGGCGCACGCAATGGTGTCGGCGGGGGCACAGGTAGTCCTTGTCGGCCGCAGGAAGGAGAATCTACAGGCGGCGGCGGAAGAACTGGGGCCCAAGGCGGGCTTTGCCGTTCACGATATCGCGGAGACGAGCCGCGCGGGCGAACTGGTGGCCGACGTGAAGGCTCGCTACGGCGATGTCTCGATCCTCATCAACAACGCCGGAAACCACTTCAAGAAGTCGATTGAAGAGACGGACGAAGCGGAGTTCCGGCAACTGTTGGACACACACGTGACCGGGGCGTTCACGCTGACGAAAGCCGTGGTCCCGGGCATGGTGGAACGGGGGCGAGGCAACATCCTGTTCACGGCTTCGATGACTTCGTTCTTCGGCGTGCCTCGCGTGTTTGCCTACACGACGGCGAAGTCGGCTTATCTGGGCATGGTGCGGTCGCTGGCCGTAGATCTGTCTCCGAAAGGGATCCGTGTGAACGGCATTGCTCCGGGGTTCATCGAGACGGACATCTCGCGGAAGGCGATGGCGGGGGATCCGGCGCGGAAGCAGAAGGTGCTGGACCGGACGCCGCTGGGCCGATTCGGCTTACCGGAGGACATCGGCTGGGCCGCGGTGTATTTGTGCTCTGAGGCGGCGCGCTTTGTGAACGGTGTTGTTCTGCCTGTGGATGGAGGTATGCTGGTCGGTTTCTGATGCTCAACCGACGCAGTTTTCTACTCTCCTCGACCGCTGTCCTGTTGCAGGGCGAGCCGGCCAAGATCAGGGCGATCACCAAGGCTCCGGGATTCCATTGGTTTGGCTACTACGACAAGCTGCAGTTCGATCCGTCGTCGCGGTTTGTGTTGAGCAACCGCGTGGACTTCGAACACCGCTCTCCGCGACCGGACGACGTGATTCAACTGGGTGTGATCGACACGCAGAAGGGCGACGAGTGGAAGACGATCGGGGAGACGCGGGCGTGGAACTGGCAGCAGGGGGCGATGCTGCAGTGGCGGCCGGGGTCGCGCGATGAGGTGATCTGGAACGATCGCGTGGATGGACGCTTTGTGGCGCTGATCCACAACGTGAAGACGGGCAAGACGCGGCCATTGCCGGCCCCGATCTACACGCTGAGTCCGGACGGCAAGTGGGCCGTGTATCCCGACTTCCGGCGCTTGAACGACTGTCGCCCGGGCTATGGGTACGCGGGGCTGCCGGATCCGAACAAGGATACGCTGGTGCCGGAAGACGCCGGCATCTGGCGGATGAATCTGGAGACTGGGCGCAGCGAACTGCTGATCCCGTTTTCCGAGGCGGCGCGCATCCCGTATCCGGGCGGGTATTCGAACGGCGCCAAACATTGGTTCAACCACCTGCTGTACAACACGGATGGGTCGCGGTTCATCTTCCTGCACCGGTGGCGTGGGGACAAAGAGGGCAAGAGCTTTTCGACGCGCATGTTCACGGCGAATCGAGATGGGAAGGATCTGTACATCCTCGACCCTCACGGCAAGACGTCGCACTTCATCTGGCGCGATCCCCAGCACGTGCTGGCCTGGGCCTGGCATCCGTCCAAGGGTGAGAAATTCTACCTGTACAAGGACAAGACGGAGCAGGTGGAGTGTATCGGTCCGGACGTGATGACCGTGAATGGCCACTGCACCTACCTGCCGGGTGGGCGCTACATCCTGAACGATACTTATCCGGACAAGCAGCGGAATCAGAACGTGTACCTGTATGAGATCGCGACGGGGCAGCGGGTGCCGCTGGGTAGTTTCCCGTCGCCGAAGGAATACACGGGCGAATGGCGCTGCGACACACATCCGAGATACAGCCCCGATGGCCGCAAGGTGGTGATCGATTCGGCGCACGGCGGCACGGGCCGGCAGATGTATCTGATCGAGCTGCGCTGATTACCTGGGGTCGGGCAGGATGGCTCCGAAGAAACTCAGGAATTCGTCGCTGCCCCACAGGCCGATGAGCGCGTGGTAGCCGTCGCGATGCTCCAGTCTGGCTTCGAACTCGTCGCCGAACGCCTCTGACTTGGAGTAGAAGTCGCCGTCGTCCTGGCGTGTGAACTCGACGCCCCAGTCCTCTTCGGGACGGCCTTCGACGGGCCATTCGATGAAGACACGATCGTCGCTGATCTCGAAACGGCCCAGTTCCTGGCGGTGCCAGCGGGCGGCGGTGGCATCGAGTTCGGGGAAGTCGTCGGAATAGAAGACCGTGGGCTTCTCGAGGTCCTTGAGCCAACCGGTCTCAAACCCGGCAGCCAGGAAGCGTAGGCGCAACTCGTCAATAGGCCGGGCCGAGCCGTCCGCGACGGGCACCTCTTCCGGCAATGCGGCCAATTCGTCAGCGAGAGCCATCTGGTCGGCGCTGGGGGCGAAGTTGACGGTGTCGATGGGCTGGTGGAAATCGCGGTCGATCCAGCCTTCGTCGTCGCCGGCCCACTCGATGCAGGTCTCCTGCGGCACGTTGTCGTAGTTGCCCAGCGTGGCGACGAAGCTCCATTCTCCTTCATGCCGCAGGACTCGGCCGAAGTAGAGGCGTGGGCTGAGGGCAGGGTCGGAGTAGACGGTCGGATTTCTCTTGTACTGGATGGTGAGGGCTGAGCCGATGGCTGGCAGTTCCATGCGAAGACACTCCACAAGTTGACTCACGTGCTCTTCCATTCTAGAAACTCCGGAGGGCTAAGCGGGGGTGAGATTTTGCCAGAATTCCGCCATGTCCGCGGCGAGGGGCGCCTGGAAGCTGAGCGGGCCGGTTTCGAGTTCGAAGACCAGGGACGCGGCGTGGAGGGCGTGGCGGTGGAAGGGGAGGGCGGCCTGGAGGTGCTCGTCGAAGCCGTGCTCCATGAAGCGCAGGAAGAGTGTCTCATCAGGGCCGTAGAGTTTGTCGCCGGCGACCGGGTGTCCGATGGAGGCAGCGTGGACGCGGATCTGATGAAGCCGTCCGGTGGTGGGGTGAACGCGGGTCAGTGTGTAGCCCGCGGCGTGCTCCAACGGCTCGAAGACGGTGTGTGCGTGCTGGCCGCCCGGTGTGACGGCGCGTTTCAGGCGGACCACCGAGCCGGTTGCGACGCTGAGGGGTTGATCGACTTCCACGGGATTGGCGAGCGTGCCTTCGAGGATGGCGAGGTAGCTCTTGCGCACCTGGCCGTGCTGGATGGCGCGCTGCAGCAGGGATCCCAACTCGCGATCACAGGCGAGCAGGACGAGTCCGCTGGTCTCGCGGTCCAGGCGGGAAGGCATGTGCAGGACATCAGCGGAGAGATACTCGCGGCATGCACCGACGAGACTCGACCAGGGCCCATGTTTCGAGGGATGGCACAGGACGTGGCCGGGCTTGTTGATGACAAGGAGAGTGTCGTCCTGGGAGAGGATCCACGATTTGAGTTCTTCAGGGGTGATCATCCAACCCCAATCGGTCCTTGGCATCCATTTCAGTGTGCTGGTTGGCCGGTGACGGCGGCAAGCTGAGTTTCGTCAGGCCGGCTGAAAGGCCTCCGCGCCAGGTGCGCCGCTGACGGGTCAGATATCGGGGCGCCGCCTTGTGGCGCGGCTGCAGCGGTCGAAGGGTCGAGGTGGGGCACGAATGCACCACTCTTTCCTGGTGATCGATCGAAAGTCAGAGTGTCTATACGTTGGAATAGGAATCTTGATTAAGCTATATTTATCCTGTCGGGGAGCTTCTCCGCACGGTCGCCGGATCAACTCTGCATAACTGGAGAACAACCTTGCTTCAAGACCTGTATGTGTCCGAAGGCGGTTTTAAAGGCTATGTGACCGGGCACTACCTGTTGCATCTGCTGGAAGCGCGCATGGACAAGGCTTCAAAGCCGGATCCGGCCGGCGGTAATGGCGCGACTCGCCAAACACCGTTCCTTCTGGATCCAATGACCCCCGGCCAGTGGTTGGGCATGATCCAGGCGCAGACCGCCGCGGGCGGCGCGTTCTTCATGAACTGGAACGGGCGCAGGTTGGCCATCAATGGCCGATTGTATGTCTTCGACGATGGCAAAGCCGGGTCACCTCCGGCCGGCGAATGGAACGACGGTGTTCCGCCCACCTATCGAGAGATTGCGCGGCAGGTTGTTCATCTTGGGCTGAGCAGAACCAAGGAATCACAGAAGTTCTCTCAGAAGTTCAGGAGGCTTTTCGACAATCCGGACCCGGGCTCGACGGCAGCCTATGGCGGCATGTTGCCAACGCTGGCCGGAGCGATGTTTCTGGCGGAACCGCGGCGGAACTGGCGCGCCTGGCCCATCAACTGGATGCTGCTGGACTTCGCGGAATCGTTGACGCCGTACGGCAGTCAACTGGACAAGCACTTTACCTGGGACAAAATCCTCTGGCATCCGGAGGCGCTGGACGTAGACAGCGGCGCTCCGAACCCGTCGGTCTATGCGAGAGTGCCAGTGAAGAAGCCCCAGACCGGTCCACTGGGTGGCGGCGGGGGTATCGGTGCGATTCAATTTGCGGGCGGCTTGCACCGTGTGGGCGGCAAAATGCCAGCCAGTCCGACTGGCGGCGGTGCCCAGGGTGGCGCGGACGTCGGTCAGAACTTGAACTACATCCAGCAGAAAGAGGTCACCATCCTGGTGCGCTGGTTGGCGGCGCGCAACCGGTGGACCGCGTTGCGTCCGGCGGACGCCCGGGACGCCACCCTTCCTGTGTGCGATTTCAATTGGGACGCGTACTCGCACATTTCAGGCAACAGCAAGGCGGTGATGGAGAAGATCCGCGACGACATCGACAAGCGCATCACCACGTTCGACAAGATGCTGTAGGCCCGCCGATGCAGCGGCCGTTCCGTTAAACCCGTCTGATAGAATCGCGACGGGCTCACAGTGCCCTGCCACAGGGAGGCCTGTCTATGACGCGACGTACTTGGGCGCGGCGGATGGTGAAGACGGTGATGCCGCTGTTTCTGGTGGCGCCCGTTGCCTTGGCCGTGGAGTATCACGTGTCGATCAAGGGCAACGATGGAAATGATGGCTCGACAGCAAAGCCATTCAGAACCATATCCGCCGCGGCGACGGTGGCTCAGCCTGGGGATGTCATCACGGTGCATGCCGGGACATACCGGGAGAGAGTAACGCCGCCGCGCGGAGGCACCTCAGAGACCTCGCGGATCGCCTATCAGGCGGCCGCAGGCGAGACGGTTGTCATCACCGGCGCGGACGTTATTCGAGATTGGAAGGTCTTTCAGCCCGGTGTCTGGAAGGCAACAATCCCGAACGAATTCTTTGGTTCCTATAACCCATATAGAGATCGGATTATCGGCGACTGGTTCAACGACAAAGGGCGGCCTCACCACACCGGCGAGGTGTACCTCAATGGGAAGTCGCTGTGGGAGACGAATCTGCTGGAGCGGGTGTTGAACCCGCAAGCTTCCGTGGACGGCCGGGATCGTGAGGGCTCGACGTGGACCTGGTTCGCCGAAGTGGACGACAGGAACACCTACATCTACGCGAACTTCCACGACAGGAATCCCAATGAGGAACTTGTCGAGATCAACGTCCGGGATAGCTGCTTTTATCCGGCGCAGCCGGGCCGCGACTTCATCACCGTGCGCGGATTCCACTTGAAACAAGCCGCCACGCAGTGGGCCGCACCTACGGCCGAGCAGATTGGGCTGATCGGCACGCACTGGAGCAGAGGCTGGATCATTGAGAACAACGTCATCAGCGACTCCAAGTGTTCGTGTGTGACTTTGGGCAAAGACCGGAAGACCGGCCACAACGTGTGGACGAACGATCCCAGTAAAGACGGCGCGATTCACTACAACGAGGTGAGTGAACGGGCGCTGGCCATCGGCTGGTCGCGCGAGAAGATCGGCTCGCACATTGTCCGGAACAACACGATCTTCAATTGTGAACAGGCGGGGATTGCCGGCAGTCTGGGCGCGGTTTACAGCCAGATTCTCAACAACCACATCTACAACGTTTGGGCCAAGCGGCAGTTCACGGGCGCGGAGATGGGCGGCATCAAGCTGCATGCGGCGATCGACGTCGTAATCAGAAGCAACCGCATCCACAATGCCGGCCGCGGACTGTGGCTCGACTGGATGGCCCAGGGTACGCGGGTCACCGGCAATCTCTTCTACGACAACACCACGGATGACATCTTCGTGGAAGTGGATCATGGGCCGTTTGTGGTGGACAACAATGTGCTGCTGTCGGACATCAGCCTGCGGGACTGGTCGGAAGGCGGGGCGTACGCACACAATCTGATGGCGGGCCGCATCAGCAGTAGTCCGGAGCTGAACCGCTCGACGCCTTACCACCGGGCGCATTCGACGGCATTGGCCGGACTGAGCAATATCAAAGGCGGAGACGACCGTTTCTACAACAACATCGTGATCGGCGGACCACAGCCCGCCCAGGCCGCGAGCGGCAGTCCGGTGGCGACGCGCCGCTTCGACGGCTACGGGCTTTGGGTTTACGATACGCGGGAAGCGCCGCTGCAGGCTGGCGGGAACGTCTACTATCGCGGAGCGCGGCCCTATGGGCGCGAATCCGAGCCAGTTGTCGACAACGTTGATCCCAAGCCGGCGATCGTGGAGGAGGGCGGTCACGGGTATCTCGTTGTCCGTTTCGGACCGGAGTTGGAGCGTGCGGCGACGCAGCGTGTGACGACCGGCTTGCTGGGTAGGGCGAAGATTCCGAATGCCGCCTATGAGAATGCCGACGGTTCGGCCCTGGTGCTGGACGCGGACTTTGCCGGCAAGCCGCGCAACGCTGCCAAGCCTTCGCCCGGGCCCTTCGAGAGCCCGGGTCAGGGAGAACGCAGGATCCAACTCTGGTGACGGCGTGTGCTGGGTTAGCGCGTGGCTGGCAGCTTCTCGTAGACCAGCAGGACCGAGCCTGGGCGCGTGCTGATGGTGACGGGCAGGCCTGCCTCCATCAGTTCGCGCCCGTTGTGGACAGAGGACTGCTCGGTGTCCAGATCGGTGACCTTGTAGCGACCGCCGGCCTCCAAGCCGCGTAGACGGAACTTCGCCAGTTCGAACGAATTGTCCGCGCGCCGGAATGCCTGGATGGCGCCCGCGCCGGATTCCGGCTTGTGGAACTGCCAGGCGAGCCAGTCCGATTTCGCGACGGCATAAGGCGTCAACGGGTAGAAGTCCGCTGAGTAGAATTCCGATATGCGGCGCCACTGCGCGAGCAGCGCCTTCATGCGTGGAAGGCCGTTGTCGTAGCGCTCCGCCACCATGCCAATGCCCAGTGCCGGAGTCATCTGGCTGCGGAAGATGTACGGGTCCAGCGAGTTGAACGCGGTGCCGAAGTAGGGAATCCACAGGGCCATGCCGTAGGTGAACTGCTGCATCGGATCCGGATCGTAGGCGTAGTCGCTACGCCACAGGGGCACGGCGCGGCGCAAGGTTTCGAGGTCGTCGCGGCGTCCGCCCGAGGCGCAGTTGTCCATCAGCATCGAGGGAAACCGGCGGTGGAGTTCATCCAGATAGGCCAGGTAGCCGACGACGTACTTGTTCTCGGTGATGCCCTGGCGGTCTTCGGTGTCGGCGCCGCGCCACAGCTTCAGCGGTTCGAAGTTGAAGTCCTGGCGGTAGAGATCGATGCCTTGTGTGCGAATCAGGTCGCTGACATGCTCCGTCACCCAACGCAGGGCTTCGGGATTGCCCAGGTTCAGCAGCTTGTCCTTTCCGGCTGGGCCCAGCAGCCACTCCGGATGGTTCTGCTGCAGCCAGGTGCCGTCGGTGACGCGCTCGGGTTCGAACCAGACGATGAGCTTCACGCCGCGTTCATGCGCGGCTTTCGCGATGGGTACGAAGCCGTTGGGGAAGCGGGTGGGATCGACCTCCCAGGTGCCGGTTTTGTACCAGCCCACCTGATAGGGATACCAGCCGGCGTCCATCCACCAGTAGTCGAGCTTCAGGCCCGCGTCCAGGGTGTGTTTCAGGTACTGGAGTTGATTGGCCTCGGTGGCCTCCTGCATCTCGACGGTCTGCCGGGCACTGCCGCTCGACAGCATCGGAGGGGGCAATTGGCCGCCGGGCCGCGGCAGGTTGTATGCGAGCATCCACCGCCGCCAGACGTTCTGGGCGTCGATCCAATCGCCACCGCGCCAGAACTGCAGTACGATGAGCGGCGTTCTGATCTCCTCGCCCGGCAGCAGGCGGAGGTGCGTGATTTCCTGGCCGCTCTTGATGCGTAGACGCGTGGCCTTGTCCCGCTGGAACTCCGCCGACCATTGTGCCGGCCAACCTACGGCAACAATCGCTCCGCCGCCGGCCCATTCGACGTTGAAGTTTGCTAGATCCGCGTCGGTGGGGCGTCCGCCTTTGGCCACGAAGGTCTTGCGGGCCGACGGCGCCAGGACCGTTTCCAGCGGCTGGAAATCAGTGGTGGAGTTGGGGCTTCCGATACTGTGATGGAGCCGGAACTCACCCTCCGGCGGTCGCTCCAGCTCGGTGTCGATGGATTGAATGTTCTCGAGGATCGGTGTCGGAGCGGTGCCTGTGTTCTTGAAGTAAACCGTCCACTCCACGGTCGGGTAGTCGAGGTAAGTGACGGCGTCCACTCGAACTTGCAGTCCACTGGCGGGGTCCGTGTAGGAGACGCGTGACTGGGTCCTTTGCGCGTCCAGGGGGCGGCTTGTGCGTTCCGTCTTCCATTGCGCGAGGAACTCCGCCGATTCGCGCCCTCCATAGCGAAATGAGAAAGGAGGGCCGGGCGCATATGGGGCCGGAAGCGGACCGGCGGGCAGGTCCGCCAGCCAGACGACGGATCCATCGGCCATGGTGACGCGGGCATCGGCCCAATCCAATTGGTCCCATTCGGCCTGGTAGGTCTTGGGGCGCTCTCCGACAGCGGATAGCTTGAGGCGGAACTCAGAGGCGCCGCCCAGGTCGACATGGACGGCAGTGCCTGGCAGGCCTTCCCGCAGGACGCCCGAGCGGAACGGTTCGCGGCCACCGACTTCAATCGCGGCCACCACGCTGCCGCGGCCCGCGTTGTCGTAGTAGCCCAGATCGTTGCTGTCCACACCGGCCACGGCGTCGAACGACCGGGCCGGCGCGGCCAATTGCACGGTAATGTCACCGGGCGAGGGCATGGCGAGGCCGCGGGTGAACTGTTTGCCGGCGATGGAGAAGACGCGGCCCCCACGCAGGTTGCGATCGAAACGGCCCGATTTCGTGTGCGCGATCAACTGGGCCAGGTTGGGCCGTGTGTCGGCCTGTCCCAGGAATTTTGCGGCGGACCACTGGCGGGCTTCGGCATTGGCTGCCGATGGCGACGCGCCGCTTGCCGCTCCGAGCAAGACGGAGCACATGAGTAGAAGATGGCATCGGCGCCAGAAGAAGGACCTGGTATGGCAGGGCATGAAACTTCCATCCACTATAGTCAATCCCGGGGCCGGGCTGGATCGTCTCGGTCTGAGTGAATGACCTGCCGGGTGTGCCCTGACATGATTCATCTAAATCAATCTTAAAAGTAGATCGATATAGTAATATGTATGTGGTCACCCATGAATGTGAGATCGCTTTGGCTGCCATTGATGCTATGCGCTATACTTCCATGTCCATTATTGACTGCTCAGATTTCGAGTTCCGAGAGGTTCTCTCTTTCTGGAAATGTGACGAACAGTGTCACAGGTGAGCCGGTCAATCGCGTTTTGGTGACCCTACTTCTCGTCTCGGGCGAGAGGCGCGCTGCGCATCAGGGCCAACCGTCGGCGCAAGTGCTTACCGATGCATCGGGTACGTTCGCCTTCTCCGATCTGGTGGGAGGGGCGTACCGAGTATCCGCAACGAAGCCGCAGTTTCAGGGCGGTGACGGTGGCAATTCTCTCGTGCTCGGGCCATCTCAGCAGAACCTGGAACTCAAGATCCATCCGTTGTCCACAATCGAAGGTACCGTGCTGGATCTGTCGGGCCAGCCCATACCGGGGGCAAACATACAGGCTGTACGGGCAGAGGTCAGTCAGGGGCGGCGGACCCTCAGCCAAACCCGCTCCGTGGCGACCGACGACCGTGGCCATTACAGACTCTGGAACATCGTACCCGGGGAGTACCTGATCAGACTCGCGGGCCGAATGGGCGGCACTCGCCCTTTTCTCGGCGACAACGCGCCGATCGTCGATTGGCCCGAGGCGGTGGCGCCCATCTATTACGGACGCGCGACGGAACGAGCCTCCGCCACGCCGGTTGTGATCAAGTATGGCGAGCACGTAACAGCTGATTTCAAGGAGCCTTTGCGGGCGGCGTTCAAGATCCGCGGCACGCTGACCAACTACACGCCGCATGACAAGATTGTGGTGGAACTGCTGTCTCCCGATGGGCAGGTCGTCTCGGCACGCATCTCGGTGAACGCGGTGAACGGCAAGTTCGTCGTCAACGACGTTACCTCGGGTGTATATCTGTTGCGTGCATTTCAAGGAGAAGCCCCAGCGCAATTGCAGGCGGAAACCGAGATCACTGTGAACTCCGGGCCGGTAGACGGAATTGAGTTACCGCTGCAACTCGGTGCCGACGTGCCGGTTTCGTCACGGTGCGAGGATGACGGACGAGGTTCGGGCTTGCGCGCCTGTGGTGCTGAAGTGGCGCTGATCTCTTCCGGCCAGAGCCACCGCAGGCAAGGCACCCATATGCGGGATGGCCGGGCGTCCATCCAGAACGTACCACCGGGAGAATATACATTGCAGGCGGAGCCGTTCAGTGGCTATGTCCAATCCGCCTCGATGGGGGCCACGCCGCTCACGGCCAGCACGAAGATCGCCATCCGTGCAGGTCAGAAGCCCGAACCGATTGAACTCCTGATCCGGTCGGATGGTGGCCGAGTCGAGGGCTCCTTCGAAGCGAACGCTCACCCGACAACTGTTGCAGTCCTGGCGGTGCCCGGTTTCGATACGGTTTCCGGTCCGAGTATCACGTACTGCGGTCCTGATGGCCGATTCGATCTTGGGCCGCTGGCTCCGGGCGATTACACGTTGTATGCGATCGCAGATATAGAGCAGGTAGCCTATCAGGACACGGACGTCCGGCGTGGATTCGCCAACGGAGTAACCGTGCGAGTTACCTCCAGTGGCACTGCTCAAGTGAAAGTGACGGGGTTGGCACGATGAAGTGGATCGTCTTCACGCTGTTGGCGGCGAGCGGTTGTCTGGGGCAGGAGAGGCCGGACGTCTTCACCATCGCGGGCACGGCGGTCGACGCGGTTACAGCCAAGCCTGTGCAGCGGGCTCGAATTGTACTCGCGGATTCCTCAAGCCTCGTTGCCGAATTGGGCTCATCCATCACCGCCGAGGACGGTCGATTCCAGTTCACCGTCGCGCGGGGTAAATTCAGTCTCAGGGCAGAGCGCAGTGGCTTGGCGCCGCAGTTCTACGGAGCCCAGGCGCTCTACTCCGCGTTTGGCGTTTCGATCGTTGCCGGACCTGGGCAGCGCACCGACAATCTGATATTCCGGCTGTTCCCTCCGTCCGCAATCTCCGGCACCGTCCTAGACGATGGCGGCGAGCCTGTGGAAGATGCCGTTGTCCAGTTGTTGCGTTCCTATGTGGCGGCTGGGCGTCGAACGACGATGACCATGGGGTGGGTGCGCACCAACGATTTGGGTGAGTACCGGTTCGGCCGGTTGCCGGCGGGATCGTATTATCTTGCGGTCACCGGCGCACCTTGGTACGCATCCAGCGCTAGATTGGCGAGGGCCGGTGCGTCCGCCGACACCGCGATGTCACACATCGCCTTTGCCCCTGCCTACTACGCAAACACGGGTAATCCACGGGCGGCCACGTCTATTCAGGTCAAGTCCGGCGAAGAGGCGGTTGCGAACTTCTCGCTGTATCCTAAATCCGGACATAGTATTACGGTGAACTGCGCCGAGTGCCGTTCCACCCGGATGCGCCTCGATCTCACCAGCGAGGGGATCCTTGGCGTTCCAAGCTCCCAACGGGTGGTCACGTTTTACGGAGATACGCGGATTGCGGCTGTTCCGCCTGGGCGATACACGGTGCGCGTCCGAAACGAGGACGAGAGGAAGCCGATATCCGCGATGGCGGAGGTTGAGGTCTCCTCTGGCGATGTGGTGGTCTCGCTGAGTTTACAGGAGGCTGCCAAGGTGACGGGTACAGTGGCCGTGCGGGATGGCGACAGGAGCTTACTGACCCGCCTGTTTGTCGCGGTTCGCAATGAGTCTGAGCCAAACATCGGATTCACCCGTGAGGTGAGGCCCGATGGTTCCTTTGAGGTGCCGGTGTCCTTGCCGGGCAGATACCGGATGCAAATCGTTGGAACACGTGGCGTCTTTGCCAGCCAAGTCACCTCGGACGATCCCGCCGTTCGGAACGGTGTGATCGAAATTGGATCTGGGGCCGTGCGGGTCAATGTGGTAGCCAGTAACGGCGTCGGGCGCGTGAAGGGCTTCGTCCGCCGAGGATCGGAACCAACATCCGGTGTGCTGGTTGTGGCGGCACCGGCCGGTCTTCCTTCTGACCCGGGGGCGTATTCGAGCTTCGAGACCGACAGTGATGGCAGTTTCGATTTTGAGCAACTGCGGCCCGGAGAGTACCGTCTCTTCGCTCTGACCGACACCGAATTCGAGTGGGCAAACCCGGAGTCTATCCGTCCCTATCTGGATGCGGCAGTAGCCGTGCATGTGGAAGCGCGGAGCTTAATCCAGCAGGATTTGGAACTGCCCTAACTGGACCCACTCCCCTGTCCGCAGCCGCCGATACTATGCCTCCGGGCGTGCTCTGGGCGTGATAGCATCGGCACGGCAAACCAGTTGGAAGGAGAGCAATCATGCTGAGAATGGCCAGATGGACCGCCGGCGCACTGTTTGCGACCGCGGTCATGGTGAATGCCCAGGCACCACAGGGCCCTGTGGTCGTGTCGCCGGAGGTGTCCGCCGAGCGGACGATCACGTTCCGGCTGCTGGCGCCGAAAGCCGACACGGTTGAGGTGCAGGGTGGCGACATTCAAGGCCTGACTCGTGGCGTGATTCCGATGGTGAAGGGCGCCAACGGCGTGTGGGAAGCGACTTCCCCCGTTGTGCCGGCCGGCGCTTACCGCTACCGCTTCATCGTCAATGGAGTCAACGCGACGGATCCGCGCAATCCACAGGTGAGCGAGTCGAACGCCAATAGCTGGAGCCTGGTGGTGGTGCCCGGGGCGGCCTGGGTGGATGTTGGTCAGGTGCCACATGGAGCCGTGGCTTCGGTTACCTACTTTTCGAAGTCTCTGAACCGCAACCGCCGGATGCACGTCTACACTCCGCCCGGATACGAGTTGGGCAAGGGCAAGTTCCCGCTCTTCTACCTGCTGCATGGCGCCAGCGATTGCGACGACTCGTGGACATCGGTCGGCCGGGCCGGTTTCATTCTCGATAACCTCATCGCGGCAGGGACGGCGAAGCCCATGATTGTGGTGATGCCGGCGGGTCATACGTCCACCTCGATGGGACCGAGAACGGCCACGGCTCGGGATGAGTTTGCCGATGACTTCATGAGCGACATCGTCCCCTATGTTGAAAGTCACTATCGTGTGCTGAAAGGCCGTCAGAACCGAGCCATTGCCGGGCTATCGATGGGCGGCGGACAGACGCTCAATATCGGGATGGCGCACCTCGACCAATTCGCCTATATGGGTGTATTTAGCTCGGGCGTATTCGGCCGCGGTCCCAGGACGGCCGGGGCCACGCCGACGACCCCTCCGGAATGGGAGACCGAGCGCGCAGCGATGCTCGACAATGCCAAGCTGAAGCCGGGCCTGAAATTGCTGTGGTTTGCCACCGGCAAGGATGACTTCCTGCTGGGCACGACCAAGGTGACCATCGAGATGCTGAAAAAGCACGGATTTGAGCCGGTTTTCAAGGAGACAGACGGTGGTCATACATGGCTGAACTGGCGTGACTACCTGAATGAATTCGCGCCGAAACTGTTCCGATAGGTGCGCGGCGGGGCGAATTCCTTGGCCTGCGTTGAGTCGCCCTAATTCTTGCGGCTCTTTCGGCCGATATTGAGAGTATGAATGAATGGCCCGGAGACGTATCGGTGCTGAGCGCCGAACAAGTCGCCCAATTGGAGGCCAGCAACCGGAATTGGGGCAAACAGCTCCGCACTGCGGCGTCCGAACTCGTGAATGAACGGTTGGCCCATCGAATCAGCCGCGAAGACTATGACGTCCGGCGGCGACAAGGCAAAGCCGACGCGGGTGAACATCAAAGGCGCGCGGCCGTGCTGGCGGCTCAACTCGTCCGCAGTTGCTGACGGCTCGGCGAACAAACCTGAAATCCGCGGCCGCTTGCCCACGCACAGCGGGCTGCTAGAGTACGAAGTGTGTTTTGGTCCCAACGTATCTTGTTCGCCCTCGTCGCCACACTAACGGCGACCGTTTCCTGCCCGGCTCAATCCACTGATAACGTCGCACGTTCGATGCTTGCGGCCCACAATGCGGTCCGCACCCGAGTGCACGTGCCGCCTTTGGTCTGGTCGACTGAGCTGGAGGCATTGGCGCGGCAGTGGTCCCGGTCGCTGATCACGAGTGGGCAGTTCCGGCATCGTCCGGCGGGCCGTCTTGGTGAGAACCTCTTCGAGATTGACGGCCAGAGAGCGTCTCCGGCGTTCGTCGTCGACAGTTGGGCGTCGGAGGCCAAGGACTTCGACTTGCGTTCGAATACCTGTCGCGCCGGCGCCGCCTGTGGCCACTACACACAAATCGTCTGGCGGACAACGAGGAAGGTGGGCTGCGCCGCTGGCCGCCGCGGGCCGCGCGAAGTGTGGGTTTGTTACTACGATCCGCCCGGCAATTGGGTGGGCGAGAAGCCGTACTGAGTGATTCGAGGGCGGATGCCGCCGATGGGCCGCATCCACCCTATCGTCTACGACTTCACAGTGGAGGGGAGTTTCGACAGCAGCGCCTCGATTCCGGGCGCTCCGTCAAAGCCGGTGGAGGCACCGAGATGCTTCCACTTCTCGTCCTCGGTGGTCCGGTGGGCCGCGCTGGCTGCCGCCAGGTATTGGGCGTCCTCACCGAGCAGCAATCGCACCGGCGGTTCGTCCAGTTCCACCAATTGCAA
The DNA here is from genome assembly GCF_963665245.1 of uncultured Paludibaculum sp. Classification (NCBI taxonomy): domain Bacteria; kingdom Pseudomonadati; phylum Acidobacteriota; class Terriglobia; order Bryobacterales; family Bryobacteraceae; genus Paludibaculum; species uncultured Paludibaculum sp. Next base: position 922,805 of record NZ_OY762267.1, on the reverse strand, counting down.
CAGGACCTGGGCCGCTTTCTTCGGGTCTCCCAACTGCTGCCCGTCGTGACTGCGCATGAACTCAGAGTAAACACCCACGGTGGGTTGATACTCCGGCCGCACTTCGTCGATCTTCATGGATGCGCCGGCCCAATCGGTCCGGAAGCCGCCCGGCTCGACGATGGTCACCTTGATCCCCAGCGGACTCACTTCTTTCGCAAGGACTTCCGAGAATCCACCCACCGCCCATTTGGCGGCCTGATAGGCGCTGAGGCCCGGGGAGCTGTGCCGTCCGCCGATGGACGAGATCTGGACGAGGTGGCCGGAACGTTGCCTCCGCAGATGCGGCAGCGCGGCACGCGAAACGTTGACGACCCCGAAGAAGTTCGTCTCGATCTGGGCCCGGAAGTCGCCCTCGCTCATGTCTTCGACCGAGCCTACGTAGCCATAACCGGCATTGTTGACCACGACATCCAGGCGTCCGAATTCGTCGATGGCGGTCTGCACGGCCGCCCGGGCAGCCGCGGCGTCGGTGACGTCAAGGGCGACAGCCCGTACGCGATCTCCGTAGCGCTCGACAAAGTCCGATAACTGTCCAGGCTGCCTCGCCGTGGCCACTACCTGATGCCCGGCGGCCAGCACTGCTTCCGTAATCGCTCTTCCCAATCCACGGGAACTGCCCGTGATCAACCAGACTTTTGATTGCGACATTGAATCAACCCTTTCGAGAAGTGAGTACCGCGCGGATGTCTCTGGTCTCCAGAACCCGCTCTGTCGCGCCCAACCTGACGACGCGCAGCATCGCCAACCCGATCTCCTCAGTGGTCAGCACGTAGGCCGGAAAGCTCCACCGCAGCAGCGGCATCAAGGGCGTGAGGATTGTGTAGAAGAAACGGTAGACAGCCGTTTTCGACTTGGCTCCATGCACTGGCTGAATGAAGCCGGGCCGGAACATATAGCTGGCCCGAAAGGGCAGGCGCATCAAGGCGTTCTCTGTTTTTCCCTTTACCCGCGCCCACATCAGTCGGCCGCGCTCCGTGCTGTCCGTTCCGGCGCCGGAGACGAAAATGAAGGTCATGTGCGGATTCAGCCGGACCAGTGTCTGGGCGGCGGCCATGGCGATGCCATAGGTCACACGTTCATACGCGTCTTCCTGCATTCCCGCCGACGAGACGCCGAGGCAGAAGAAGCAGGCATCGAAGCCGGAGAGTTCGGTCTCCACGGCGTCGTAGTGGAGGAGGTCGGCATGGACCACCTCGCGCAGGTTCTTGTGGTTGAGGCCGGTGGCCGTGCGGCCGATGGTCTGAACGAACTCCACACCGGGATCCATCAACGCGGCGCGCAGAGCGCCGTGGCCTACCATGCCCGTCGCTCCGAAGATCAGCACCCTCATTCGCGTCGGTTTCCTTTCCTGCTGCCTAATAGATGCCTGAGTGCTCACTCAAGTTGCAACGACGAGAAAACTATCCGTTGCGGATTCCGCTCCACACTACTTCGAAGCCCAAACTGCGGTACTTGTCCGCCTGAGACGGGTTGGAAGCAATGAGTTCCATGGTGGCGGTAGCCATTGCGTCGATAGTGGAGGTGAACACTTCGATCGGCATGTCGCGCACCACGCCTTGTTCCACCGCCTGGCGGGCCATCACCTGCACTTCGGCAAAAGGAGCCGAACCGACAGCGCGGGTCTCTCTGGTGAGCTTGTCGGAGACCTGCAACTGCGCCAGAACCTTTCGTTGGGCGGGATGCGCGATGCCCCAGTTTACATACGAATCCCAAATGTGGCGCAACTTGCCGCGCACGTCCGCCTGCCGCGAGAAGCCGGACATCATCGCGCCGGCCAGCCCCAGCTTGATCTCGCGATAGAGGGCGTTGATGAGATCGTCTTTCGTCGGGAAGTAAGTGAACAGCGAACCTTCGGCCACTCCGGCGGCCTTGGAGATGGCCGAGGTGGGCGCGGCGAGCCCTCTTTCGGCGAACACACCGGCCGCCGCCGTCAGTATGGCCTCGCGCTTGTCGTCGCTCCTGAGTCGCGCCATCGGTCGCCTCTATATTGAGTATACACTCAACAATGCACCGCGGCGGGTGGAATGACAACGGGCTGCTGATTTGGGACGCCCGTCAGACGGTTTTCATCTCGCGCAGCACGAGTCTGTCGGCGCCGAGCTCCACCACCTGGAATCGGCGCCGGACTCCCCCCGGTTCCTCCAGCAGCAGCGTCCCTCGCTCGTCCAGCGTCCAGCGGCCCCCTTCGTGCGACTCCGGCACATCCCGCGCCGACGGGCCCATGCCGGTCATCAGGCCTTCAGGTTTCAAGGCGAAGCCGTATCGTCCGCGGCTGGGCGGGAACTTGTGAGACTCGGATCGAAAGACCATGTCATCGCCCGAGTCCTCTTCGTGGGCGTGAAGCCAGGTGCGCAGCAAAGCGGACGGATCCATGCGCGTCCCCTACGTGCCCGGGTTCGAATCGATCGCCCGTCCAATGGAGGATCGTGGCCCGTCCAGAGCAGCGGCCATCCGTGAGGTCTGCCCCAGGGTGAACATCATCATCGCGTCGTCGTCGACATAGTCCATGTAGTTGACGAACATGTCGCCGTTGGGTCCGTTCCCACAGGAGATATGCGGGAATGTGGGCTTGCCGTAGTTCGGTCTCTGCGCGGTGGGCGTATCGGCCACATCGTCGTTGCCCGAGCAGTCGAGACGGTCGCCCCAGATATGAATGAGGTTCAGCCAGTGGCCCACCTCATGTGTCGTCGTACGGCCGAGATTGAATGGCGCCGTCGCGGTGCCAACGGTGCCGAACGCCGAGTGGAGAATGACCACCCCATCGGTGGCTGCCGGCCCACCGGGGAACTGCGCGTAGCCCAGCAGTCCGTTGCTCAATTCGCAGACCCATATGTTCAGATAGCGATCAGCGGGCCAGGCATCGGTACCGCCTCGCGCGGCCGACTTCACGTCGTCATTCGTGCCGAAGGATGACACCGTCGTCGAAGTGCGCGTGATGCCCGAGGTGGGCGCTCCGCCTGGATCGGTGTTGGCGAGCGCGAATTGGATGCGGGTGTCGCTTACGAGACTTGTCCACACCGAGGGGACTTTGTCGATATCGGCATTGGCTGCCCGGAAGTCTCTGTTCAACACATCGATTTGACTATGGATCTGCTGATCGCTGATGTTGCCCTCCGTGCTGGAATAGACCACGTGCACGACAACCGGGATCTCGGTGATCCCCGTGCGGGTACTCTCCAGGCCAAATAGCAGGAAGCGGGCCAGATGACTTTCGATGGCCAGGCGCCGAGCCTGGTACTCGGGATCCTGCAGCAGCCGTTGGTGGACTTCCGCGGCACCGCAGGTTCTGATGGGCGTTTTGGAAACAGGGAGTTGGTCGGGCAAAGCAAACCTCCTGGGGAAAGGGGTGCGCGAGCACGGCCGCACCTATTAGCAGCTTAGTTCAGATGGATGCGGCATCATTCGATCACCCGTTTCCGCTCGGAAGAAAGCTCCCCTTGCCAAACTAGGAGAAGCTGGCTACACTATGCCTAGCTGAACTAGGAGAAGCACTCGTGGCGAAGACAGCCGAACTACTGCCGGGCACTCTCGACATGCTCATCCTCAAGGCCGTGTCCTTGAAGCCGCTGCACGGCTATGGCGTTTTGCTGAGGATCCGCCAGATCTCGGATGAAGCTCTGGATATTCCGCAAGGCTCGCTCTATCCGGCCCTCTACCGCCTGGAGCACCAGGAGTTGATTGCCGCCGAATGGGCGCAGAGCGACAACAACCGCAGGGCGAAGTTCTATACATTGACGGCGGCTGGCCGGCGCAGGCTCAAAGAGGAGACGGCCAGTTGGAACCGGCTGGCCACGGCCATGGCGGCGGCATTGAGCGCCACCTCGGAGGAGGTGTAAATTGCTGGGCGGTCTGCGTTCCCTATGGCGCGTCCTGCGATCCCGCCGCGGCTTCGAAGCGGGCATGAGCGAGGAGCTGCGCTTCCACATCGAGCAGTACACCGAAGATCTAGTGCGCTCCGGCGTGCCCGCCGAGCAGGCGGCCAGGCAGGCCCGCCTGGAGTTCGGCGGCCTCAACAGCGTGGAAGAAGATTGCCGCCAGGCGCGTGGATTGCGCGTCTTCGACGAATTGGGAAGGGAACTGCGGCACGCTGCCAGACTGCTGAGGAAGTCGCCTAGCTTCACGGCCACGGCTCTGCTCACCATCGCCATCTGTCTCGGGGCGAACCTCACCATCTTTGCCGTTATTGATTCGATTCTGCTGCGACCGCTGCCTTTCCCCGAGGCCGGCCGGCTTGTGACGATCTACAACTCTTACCCCAAGGCCGGCGTGGACCGCGACGGGTCCAGCGTCACGAACTACTATGAGCGCCGAGGCCAGATACCGGCCTTTTCGTCGCTGTCGCTCTACCGGAACACAACGGCCGTTGTCGGCGAGACCGGCTCCACGGAACGCGAGCAGATTGCACGGGTGACGCCGGAGTTCTTCACGACTCTCGGAACAGGGCCCGTGCTGGGCCGCGCGTTCACTGAGCGCGAGACCTCCTATCAAACGGATGACGTCGTGATTCTTAGCAACGGCTATTGGCGGCAGCACTTCCAGGCCGACCCCCAGGTGATTGGCCGCCAGTTGCGTGTCGACGGCACTCCGGCCACCGTTGTAGGCGTCCTTCCGGCGGGCTTCCACTTTCTCTCTTCCGAGGCGCGACTGTACTTCCCATTTGCGTCGAACCCCGGGGATCGGGGACCGAATCAGCGGCACTCCGGCGGCAACTCGAAGCACATGATCGCCCGGCTCAAGCCCGGCGCTACGATGGCATTGGCTCAGACTCAGATCGACGCCCAGAATGCAGCGCTGGAGGCCGATAACCCGAAGGCCAGGGCGCTTCTGGCGGACGCGGGGTTCCGCTCCGTCGTGGCCGGCCTGCATGCGGACCATGTCGCGAGCATCCGCCCCATTTTGCTTGGCCTGCAGGCTGGTGCTCTCGTTCTGATGCTCATCGGTGCTGTGAATCTGGTGAATCTGCTGCTCGTCCGGGCCAATGGCCGGATGAAAGAGATTGCCGTGCGGCAGGCGCTGGGCGCAACGCGGATGCACGTCACCAGCGAAGTGTTCGTCGAAACCAGCCTGCTCACGTTTATGGGGAGCTTGCTGGGGTTGGCTGCTGGTGCCGCCGGCATCCGGCTTCTCGGCGTTTTCGGGGCCGACCGGTTGCCACTGGGTGGTCAGATCGTATTGGATATGCGCGTCGCCGCCGTTGCTTTTCTCGGAGCGCTGTTGCTCGGCCTTCTGCTGGCCGCACCCATTGCGTGGCTGAACCTGCATGGATACGTTGCCGCCTCCATCCGCTCAGAATCACGAGGCGCCACTGCCAGTCATGCCGCCCAGCGTCTGCGGCATGGCTTCATCGTGGCCCAGGTGGCGCTGGCGCTTGTACTGCTGGCCGGAGCTGGAATGCTGAGCCTGAGCCTGGAGCGTGCCATGGCCGTCTCACCGGGCTTCCGCCCGGACCACGTGTTTACCAGCCAGATCTCGGTGCCATGGAACAACTACCGCACCTGGGCGGCACGGCTCGCGTTCAACGAGAAGCTACTGGGCGACCTGGCCAGCCAGCCGGGTGTGGTTTCCGCCGGCATCGTCAATAACGTGCCGCTGAGCGGTAACAGCGGCAAGAGCGCGGCGACGGTGAAGGGGCGCGCGCGGCGGCCCGGTGAAGCTCCGCGTGGTCACTATGCCTATGGCGTCGATGGCGACTACTTCACGGCGATGGGCTTCAGCCTGCGCGCCGGGCGATTCCTGGATGCGACAGACTCCCGTCGGCCGGAGCGCGTTTGCGTGATCGACGAGGATTTTGCCCGCTACTATTGGCCCGCGGGCAACGCCGTGGGCCAGTTTCTCTTCAACGGCGCTGACGAGAAGAGCGATGCTGAAGCCTTCAAGGTGGTCGGAGTGGTCAGTTCGGCGAAGCAAGCCGGCCTCACCGACGAAGCGGCCCAGGGCGCAGTCTACTTCCCCTATGCCCTCCGCTCGGACGACAGCCTCTTCGTGGTCGTGCGCACCAGCCTGCCTCCTGAGTCGCTGGCGGTCCCACTGCAGCGCCTCGTGCGGCACATCGACCCGGAACTGCCCGTGAGCGACCTTCGCTCCATGGACACCCGCATTGCCGACAGCCTCATCGCTTATCGTTCGCCGGCTCTCATGGCGGGTTTCTTCTCGATGATCGCCTTGTTGCTCACCGCCGTGGGTACGTATGGAGTGCTGAGCTATGCAGTGACACAGCGGCGCCGTGAGATCGGCCTACGCATGGCGCTGGGGGCCCAGCCGCAGCAGATCCGCATTCAGTTCCTATCTCTCGCCTTGCGTCTGCTGGTGGCGGGGACGGCTGTCGGGCTGGTGGGGGCCTGGTTTGCCGGCGAGGCGATGCGGGCGCTGTTGTTCCACGTGCCATCGCTCCATGTGGGTACTTTGGCTTCGGCTGTGGCGGTCATCGGATTAGTCTCGCTGGGCGCCTGTTTATTGCCCTCGCATCGAGCCGCGAAGATCTCGCCCATGGAGGCGCTGGCCGACGAATAGTGGACGGTCGAATCCGCCGCCGCTTCCGGTGAATCCAAAGGTGCAGATGTCCGAGTACCCTCTGACCCTCACTTACATCGGCGGGCCGACGGTTCTGATTGAATTTGGGCCAGTCCGCCTGCTTACCGATCCTACCTTCGACCCCGCGGGCGGCGACTACACCACGGGTCCCGTCACGCTGCACAAGTTGGCTGGGCCGGCGCTCAGCGCGGCGGAGGTCGGTTCGTTTGACTACGTCCTGCTGAGCCACGACCACCACTTCGACAATCTCGACCACGCCGGACGCGAGCTGCTGACCCATGCAAAGCTAGTGCTCACCACGGAGGAGGGGGCCAGCCGTCTTGGGGGGAACAGCGTCGGGTTGCACAACTGGCAGACTCTCGATCTGGCCTCGGCTGACGGACGGACGCTCAGAGTGGTCGCTGCTCCGGGGCGCCACGGTCCACAGGGTATGGATCGCGGTGCAGTCATCGGGTTCGTTCTGTATTTCACCGACGCTCCGGAGCGGTGCATCTACTTTTCCGGCGACACAGTCTGGTATGAAGGTGTGGCCGAGGTGGGCCGGCGATTTCCGATCAGAACGGCCATTCTCAATCTCGGGGCGGCGCGTGTACCCGAGGTGGGTTCGTTCCATCTCACAATGACCGCGGAGGAAGCTGTCCAGGTGGCCCAGGCATTTCAGGACGCAACCATCGTGCCCTTGCACTTTGAGGGCTGGCGGCACTTCTCCGAGGGCAAGAACGAGATCGCACTGGCTTTCGCCGCCGCGAGTCTGACCAGCCGGCTATGCTGGCCTGAACTCGGCGGTGCCACGCGCGTTGTCGTCTGACCAAACAGCCGCCTACTGCACAATGAGGATCGGCGCCCGCCAGAACGCCGCCCGTTGTCCGTCAGGATTCAGCACCGTCAACTGGCACTCATACTGTCCGGCCTCGATGTGCTCCAGCGGAATGTCGAAGTGGATCGGCAGCGTCTTCAGCCGGCCCGACCCGGCACCGGTCACTTGCATTGGTGTGGATTCGAACACCTTCGCACCGCCGCGATAGAAGCTCACCACCGCCACCACCGGGCGGGCCGGCTCGACACCCTGCTGGTAGGAGTGCAGATACACATACAGGTTCTGGCTCCTGTTGAAGACGCGCGTCACGCTGGGGATCAGCTTCTGCCCGTCCTGCACCAGGGGGTTCACCTCATCGTGCCGGTCTTTCTCCTTCATCGCGTTGTACAGCGCTTCCTTCATGTCCACACGCTGGCTGCTCAGCACCACGGAGCTGATGGGCAGGCGGATCTCTTCCTTATTCAGGTTGGGAATGAGGAACTTAGTCTCATAGGTTCCAATGCGGCCAGTCTCGGCGTCACGCGCCAGGAACTTGATGGTGTACTGGCCCGGTAGCAGCGTGTAGCCGGTGTCGTAGACGATCGGCCGCTTGGCCAACTCGGCCGCGGTTGCCTCGCTTAACTTGGCGGTCACTTTGTCGCGGACGTTCATCACGGTTGTACCGAATGAGTCCTTGATCTCGCCGATGAAGTCGATCACCGTGCGCTCGGCGCCGCGCTTCTTCGCCAGCGCCAGTTCCCGGCCCGGGATCTTCACCACCACGGGGACATAGTATTCGGCGCGGTTCAACTGAAAGTAGTCGATTTCCATCGCAATGGTGAGCTCTGTGATGGGATCCGGCAGCATCAGGGCGTCTTCCAGCTGCCGCTCCTTGTCGGCGGACGTGAACTTGTTGAACTGTTTGCCTGCGTAGTAGCCCTGCCGGTAATCCAGATTCGCGGACAACTCGCCGTTCAGAGTGATCTTGATGCGGCGGAACTTGCCGTCCAGCTCGGCGTTTGTCGCGTAGTAGCCGATGACGTAGTAACTGGAGATGGCCTCGGATGCTTGCACGATGCCCTTCGTCAGATCGTTGGTGTCGAATAAGGCTTTGCCGCCGGTATCGGCCGCCAGTGAGTAAAGCGTGTCCTGCGATTGCTGGAAACGGTTGGTGTTCGCCATCATCGCCGTCCCGGAGTACATGCCCTTGTTGCCCGGAGAGGCCTGCGACGCGTCGCCCATGGGAGGATCGGCCACCAGTCCGCGCGCGTCGATGGGCCAGAACGACACTCCGGCGCGAATGGCCGAATTGATCGTCGCCACAAGCTGTGCCTGATTATTCATGCCGTTCAGGCGGAGTCCGCTGGAGAAGTAGACCAGCGCCTTCTTCTCGCTGAGCTGCGACAGCATCTTGGCCGCGGTCTGCAGCGCCGAGAGCTGACGGTCTGTGTTGAAGATGTTGAATTCGCTGTCGTCCTGTCCGAACGCAGCACCGGTATCCGCGCTGCCCGCATCGTTTGTCGACTCGTCGAAGCCCTGGCCCTCGCCGATGATCATCGTTTGCAGAATGCTCAGCAGGCGGTCGCGATCCTGTGTGAAGTCCTGCAGCACCTCCACCGCCCCGCCGGAGTAGCGGAGGATGGCCAACAGATCGTCGGCAGTCATCTGTCTTCGGATGAATGTCTGGGCCGCGGCCAAGGCTCGCAACTCGTCGGCCTGATCCATGGCCGTCATGTCGAAGTAGAGCGCCAACAGCCGTCGATTCTTGTAGCGCGTATCGCCCGGCGACTCCGCCGCGATCCTGGTCTGCCCCAGTTTCTCGTAGACCTTCACCTTCTCCGGCCCCGCGGAGGGGGTGCGGACGGCGGCTTCAGTGAGCCGCTGATACTCGAAGACCTTGATGGTCTGTGGCACGCCGTCCTCAGTGACTGTGAAGTCCTTGGCTGTGAGGCCCTCGATTGGCTTGCCTTTCTTGTCCGTCACTGTTACCGTTTCGACGACCAGTTGCGCGCCGGCGGTGAACGTGGCTTGTTCCGACTGGCCCGGCTGTACGTTCCCTCCCACCTGTTGCGCTGGCGCGGCGAGAGTGCAGAGGAAGATTGCCGTGATTGCTGTGCGCATGACCTAGAACCTCAATCGCAATGTCGTCTGCACGCTGCGCATCGCATTGGCCGACGCCGGCAATCCGAACTGCGCTCCGTTCACGGTCGTGTTCCAAACGGAGTAGTTCACGCGGTTCAGGAGGTTGACTGAGTCCAGGCGCAGGTCGAGATTGAGGCGGTCGGTCACGCGGAATGTGCGCGACATGGAGGCATTCAAAGTGAACTGGGACGGGCCTGTGATGGTATTGCGGCCGGCCGTGCCCCATTGGCCCGATTGCGGCGCGGCGTAAGCGGCGGAGTTCACGAACCGGCCGGGCGCCACATCGTACTGAGGAACTCCGGTGTAGTCCGGCCGGATTGTCCCGGTAATGCCCGTGCCTTCCACGGCCGCCAGATAGACCGGAGTCTGCGGCAGGCCGCTGCCGGCCGTCACTTGCGTCGCCATGCTCCATTCCTTGAAGACCGCGCCCTTCCAGCCGTTCAACAGTGTTCCGCCCATCAGGCCCATGCCCGTCGTGTACTGCATCTGGAGAGTCAGCAGGTGGCGTTGATCGAAGCTCGACAGGCTGCGCTCGGCACCGGTGTCCAGCCAGTTCTGCGCGATGGCCAGCCCGCCCAATCCAGCAAGTGGCGCTGCCTGCTGCGCGCCGCCGGAGTTCTGATTCGCACCGCCCTGGCTGCTCGACCCGCCGCCCAGCGCCGCTGCATTGTCGATGGACTTCGAGAAGACATACTGCAGCGTCGCCGTGAAGCCGCTGCGCAGCCGCCGCCGCAACTGGACCTGTGCGGATTCCCGGCTGGAGTTCCCGCTTGAGAGTAGATACGCAAAGCCTGAGGGGCAGGACGGACAGGGATTGGCGGCACCCACCGGGAATGTGTTTGGTAGCAGCGCCTGCATGGCGTGGGTCCCTTTGATTCCTGCGTAGGTCGCCGTCATCTGGAGCGCGCCCGGCAGATCGCTCTGCAGGCTCACCTGCCAGTTCTGGGCATAGCCGGGCCGGAAGTTCGGGTCAATAGCGATGGTGTTGCTGCTGCCCGCCGCGGCGGAACGGAACCCGTCCGCCAGCGTGATAGGATCCGCCGCGCTGCGCTGCACGCTGGCCGTAGTCGACAGTGGTGGCTGTTGTGCCAGGCGCGTGGCCAGCGCCTGATAGATTGACGTGTCGTAGTAGATCCCATAGCCACCGCGCACCACGAGTGAGGAGCCGGCTCGCGGTCTCCAGGCGATGCCGGCCCTGGGCGAGAAGCCCGGTTTGAAGGGTCGAATCAGAGAGCTGGGATACTGCTGACCAGTCAAGGCACCCGTCGGGTTGCTGGCCAAAACCGGCGCCGCCGCCGCGAAACCCGGAGAGATGTCGAGATTGACCAGCCGGTCGGACGCCTCAGTGATCGGCCCGTTGTAATCCCAGCGAATGCCGGCGTTCAGCGTGAACGCCTGGTTGATGTGCCAGTCGTCAGTGAAGAAGGCGTCGTAGACCGATTGCCGGAAGTACTTGTCCGCGTTGCCGAAGGCGATGGAACTCGTGCGCGGCGTGCCCAGCAGGAAGTCACCGAAGTCGGAGCCGGTTTCGGCGCCGGTGAACGTGAACGTCCCTCGTGGATCCTGCTGCGAGAGGTAATGGAATAGCTGCCGTCGGTAGTCGCCTCCATAGGCGAAGCTGTGGTTGCCGCGAGTCCAAAGCATCGAGACCGACAACCCGCTGGTCTGGCTGCGGTTGAAGGAGCTTTGCGCATCGGAAAGCCCCGCGATGCCGCTGGAGAAGTTCAGTGTGGGTGGACCCCAGTTCAGCGGATCCCGGTTGTTGCCCACGATCCCAGCCTCGCCCGAGACATCGACGCGGTTCGCGAAATATGGCGTCACCCGCGTCGACATGCGGCTGAACTGCGCACCAAGTGTGATGAACAAACGCTGGTTGAAGCGGTGCATCCAGTTCACGCCTGTGTTGATGCCCTGCGTGCCGGTCTTGTCCTGGAAGTGGAACAGATTCGGACTGTCCATGCGCGCGCTCTGAAAGCTGAACTGGCCGAAGAGTTGATTGTTGCGGCCCACTGGCTTGGAGGCTCGGGTCTGCAGCGCATCCTGATGGGTTGGGCTGAGCAGGGGCGTCTGGTAGTTGTACCCGCCGGTCCCGCCGAAGTTCGGTAGAGGGTAGTAGTTTAGCAGCGACTGTGCCTGCGGGCTGATGCGGCTTTGGGGGATGGCGTTGCCCGGGAACGCTACGCCGCTCAGTGGATCGACAACCGTACCGGGGAACACGCCGCTGCGCTCGGCCAGGCTTGGTACCAGGGCTGTGGACGTGGTCGCGTCGTTGTTGCGCGTCCATTGATAGCCGAAGAAAACGAAAGGCCCGTTCTTCAGCAGGTGAGGGATCTTCAGCGGTCCGCCGAAGTTCACCATGCCGGTCAACCGGTTGTAGGCCGCCTTCGGCGTGTTCTGGCCGGTAAGGGAATAGGGGCGCGCGTCGAAGACGGAATTACCCAGCATCAAGCCAATGCCGCCGTTGTAGAGGCCCTTCCCGCCGAAGCGATTGTTGCCAAAAGCCGCGGCCTGGCCAAAGGCGGAGGATGCTCCGTTATTCACACTGCCGTTGATCAGCAGTCCATCCGCGGCGCGCTGGCTCATATCGTCGTCGGGGGCTGGCTGGGCGGCCGCCACGGCCTTGTGGGCTTCCTTCGAGAGTATTGCCGCGGGCCGAGGCGGGGCAGCCGGATGCTCCGGAGGGGCCGTTACCTGGATCTCCGCTTTGATGCGGTCCAGCGTCAACAAAGTGAGCGCCCATTCAGCGGCAGGCGCCTGCGCGCCAACCGTTACGTCCTGCCGCATCGGCTCGAAGCCGAACATCGTCACCTGGACCGACCATGGCCCATCGGCCAGATCGGCAAAGGAGTACACGCCCTGTTGGTCGGTTACGGCAGCGACGCTCTTGCCGTCACGGCTCGCCGTGACCGTCGCGCCGGGCACCGGCAGTCCACGGAACGTTACATGGCCGCGGTGTTCGGCGGCCGCCAGACTTGTCACAAGCAGGCAGGCGGCCGCGCAGATTCGAAAGCGGAGAGGCATTCGTCGAGAGTCCATTTTGCCGGGCAGCCAGGGTCAGTTCTCCGTGGGCGTCTTCTCGATGCCATCAACCACCAGCAACTCGACAGGGGCCTTGCGCGGTTCCAGTTTTAGACCATATGCCTGCACCGCATCGTAGATCGAGCCGGCTTTCTCGGTCGGCATTTCGGCCGCGGGCGGCGCGCCGCCAGGGGGTGGGCCCGCCAGCATGCGGCCGCCGCCGGGCATGCCGCGCACGTTCTCCGGCATGAAGGCCAGATCAAAGTCATACTGGCCCTCGATTCCGGTCATATCGATCACAGGCCGCTCGGCGAAGCGGGAGATCATCTCGGCCAGGTTCGGTAATGTGGCCGACGGTGCTTTCAGGTGGGCACCTTCCGGACCCATCATCATCGTCACCGCGTCTCTGCGCGGTCCACCCGCGCGGTTTTCGGTCTTTGGAGCGGTCTGCTCAGTCGAGACCTCAGCCGGCTTCAGCTTCGGGCCGCCCTTGCCGGCCACCAGCGCATAGATCGCATGCTCTTTCGTGTCCCGGTGAAATGTCATCTTGAATCGCTCGGCTAGCAGTGCTTGCAGCATCTCCGGAACTTGCTTCTCCGTCGCGCCGGCCGGGAACTTGGCCACGATGTCGAAGCGTTCGTTGCCCAGCCAATCGGGTCCCTGGATCTGGAATTCCTTCAGCTTGAAGGCGGTGCGAATGCAGTCTTTGATCGACACGTTGGAGTAGCGCAGCATCCCGCCGTCGGTGTTCATCATGATCCGGATCCGGCCCATGGGTTGCGGCTCGGACGGCTTGATCGAAGCTACCTCAAACGCCAGGGGGCTGGCCGCCTGTTGGCCCACCGCCGCACAGCAGGACAAGATGAATGCGCAGGCAAGACTGAATTTCATGTCCTAAGCATGCTCTGAAACAGATGTTCGGCGAGCAAATTGTGTGTAAGGAATGTAAGCGCTATAGCGCAAGCTTATAGCCCGCGCCTTTGATGGTCAACACCAGACGCGGGTAGCGTGGGTCATCCTCGATCTTCTTGCGCAGACCAGCCACATGCACATCCACCGTCCGGCTCAGCGTGTCGCCGCTCAGGTTCCACACGTTCTCCAGCAACTCTTCCCGCGTGATCACCGTACCGCGCCGCTCGATCAAATATTCCAGCAGGCGAAACTCCACCGGGGAGAGGGACAGCGGCTGTCCGGCACGCGTTATCTCGTGCCGCCGCAAATCGATCCGTAGATCGCCGATCTCGGCCAGTTCCGCGGTAATGCCCGGCGCTCCGCCGGCCCGCCGCAGCAGCGCCTCGATCCGGGCCATCAATTCCACCGGCTCGCAATTCTTCTGGACGTAGTCGTCGGCGCCCAGTTTCAGCCCCACCACACGGTCCACTACTTCGCCCCGGGCAGTCAGCATCAGCACCGGAGCGTTCCGCCCCACGCGCCGCAGGTCGCGACAGATGTCGAACCCATTCTTGCCCGGCAGCATGACGTCCAGGACGATAAGGTCGAAGTGCCGCGCCAGCGCCAGTTCAAAGCCCGCCGGGCCCGTCTGCGCCCATTCCACTTCGTAGCCTTCCGACTCCAGCCGGTCGATCATGCCGACGGCGAAGGCCGGCTCGTCTTCGACGAACAGAACGCGGTGATTCATAGCGGCAGATGCAGCGTAAATTTGCTGCCGCGCCCAGGATTGCTCACCAGCGTCACTGTGCCCCGATGCGCCTCGACGGCGCTCCGGACAAGGCTCAGACCAAGTCCGGAACCGGGGATCTGTGCCTCTACGGCGGCCTTACCCCGGGAGAATGGTTCGAAGATCTCGGTCTGATCCGTTGGCTCGATGCCGGAGCCTCGATCCTCCACACTGAGTCGAATCGCTTTCTGTGGGGCGTCGTGCTCGGCGCTCACCCGGATCCAGCGCCCGCCGCCCGCATGCTTCAGCGCGTTGTCCAGCAGGTTGTCGAAGGCGGTTCGCAACAGCTTGGCATCGCCTGTGATGGGCGGAAGATCCGAGGCAAGCCCGATCTCGACCTCGACGCCGGCGCGCACCAGTTCCGTCCGCCGGGCCTCCACCGAATCTTCAACCAGTTGCCCCAAGTCGATTTCGTCCTTAGCCGGGCGCCGCAGGCCCGAATGGATCCCGGCAAGCTGCAGCGTCTGTTCCACCATCTCGTTCAGCCGGCGGCTCTGCTGATGGATCAACTCTCCGTATTGCTTCACTTTCTCAGGGCCGGCCACCAGACCATCGGCCTGATTGCGCGACAGCATTGCGATGGCCGAAACGGGCGTACGCAGTTCATGAGATACACCGGCCACGAACCGCATCTTCTGGTCGGCCAGCCACTGCATCCGGCGTGCCGCGACCACGAGAAATGCCACAGCCGCGAATAGGAGCAGATCCACACCGAGTGTCAGCGCCAGATCCCGCCATCGCCTTCGCTCAAACGCAGCGGCCAGCGGCATGCCCTTGTGGGCGACCTGCAATTCCCACAGACCTGGCCCTCGCCGGGACGTCAGGCCTGTCATGAACACGCGATCTTCGCGCTGGATGATGATCGATGTGCGCTCCCTTGGCGCGGCACCGCCCGCCGGAGGAGCAGGCGGCAGCGGCAGGCTCGATTCAATAGTCAGGAAGGGTGTGCGCAGGTCCGGCTGGAGGGCGCCACCGTACAAGCGCTGATCCGGCTTGTCGATCGAAGACACCGCGAAGTCGTATTCGCTTGCCGCAGTACGGCCAAAGCTCTGCTGAATCAACCTGGGGAACAGGGTGTTGCGCAGGTACTGCCGGTCGAACCGGGCTACGAAACAGCGGTCCAGGCCGAACTTGACGGCTTTTGTGATGCGCGTTTCACCAGAGGTATGACGCTCCACGGAGACGAAGTCGAAGATTGGGGCAACCAGCGAGGATGGATCCTGAACCGCGCTGAGCGAGCAGCGCGAAGTCGATATCCAATCGGGAAGTGAGGCAGGGACGAAGACCCCTTCGGCTGTCAGCCGCCGCACTTGTGGCGTGCGCTTTGGCGTCAGACTCAGATAGTAGAGCTCACCAATCAGCTTCGGGGTCCCAGTTAAGGGAGCGCCCGAGCGCACCGCCGCGTTGGCCTCGCTCTGGAGGAACCGCGCCGCGTGACTCACAATCCTGTTGAACTCACTGGCAAACAACTGACCCGCGGAATTCAGATGTTCCCGCTCCCGTTGAGTGTCGGCGGCGGAAACCCGGGCGGACCATTGGTATTGCACAATCGCGAACCCGGTCAGCAGGCCCACGAGGACGCAACACACGCCAACGAACGCACGGGTGCTGAACGATTTGCTCATTCACCTGCATTCTAGCCCGAAGTTCCTCCCCGGTGATCGGGGGTAACAGGCACACTTCCAGTAGCTTGAAGGGGTTTTCGTGTGGGCTCTACTGGGTACAGGTCCTACGGTGAGACCTGCAGCAATTGGAAGGCACGTTCCTGCACGGGCGTTGGCGAGGCCAGCATTTGAAAGGTCTGCCCGCCCATGCTGACTTCATTGCGTGTGAGAGTGGCCAGATCCTGCAGCAGCGTGCGGAAGCTGTGCACCGGCAGTCCGTCCTGAGTGTGCCTGCTGGCAGCCTTCTTTTGAGCGCTCTCTGATCGCTGTGCCGGGGCTACCACGCTGCGCCGTTGCGCCTGGGCGGCCTCACGATCTTCGTCGTCAAATAGCATCGGCGCCAGCGCCTGGCGCATGTGCCACTCCACGTAATAAGCCAGCATGCACAGGAAGATGTGCGCCTTCACCCGATCGGCTTGATGGTGGTGGATCGGCCTCACTTTGAGATCCACGCTCTTCATGCTGCGGAAGGCACGCTCCACGCTGGCCAGACTCTTGTAATGCGCAACGGCTTCGGCGGCAGACAGCGATTCGGCCGACACATTGGTGCGAATCACGTAGATGCCATCCAGAGACGCTTCCTTGTCGATGCTGGCCGGCTTGCGCGTCCAGCGGAAAGTGTCGTCTTCGATGGTCAACTGAAAGTGCTTGCCCATCTTGTAGCGGCCCAGCAATTTGCCCACGGCCAAGCCGATTTCTTTCTTGCCCCGCAGCGGCCGCCGTTTGCGCTGTGTCGCCGTCACAATCCTGTCGAGTTGTTTCTCCGTGGCCGCCAGCAGTTCCTCGCGCTTGCGTTTGCGCTCTTCGGCCAGCAAGGGATTGCGACAGGCCATCAAGCGTTCGCCGGGATAGGCCGGGTGGCGAATTTCGGCCAGGTCCTGCTGGTCGAATAGCGACAACTGCAGATGCCCATCGGAGGCCAACTGCTGGATCTGGACTGCGCGCAACGCCGTGATCCAGCGCAACCCTTCTTCCGGCGCCAAGTCTTGCCGCAGGCGGGCCGAGGTGAGCATGCCGCGGTCGCCGACCAGGATCACTTGATTCAGTCCGAAGCGTTGACGGAGTTTGCCGACCTGAGCAGCCACGGTTTTCGGATCGCCGGTGTTGCCTTCGAAGACTTCCACCGCCACCGGACAGCCATCCTGGTTGGTTAACAGGCCGAAGACGATTTGCAGGTTGCCGGGTCGTTCATCGCGCGAGTGGCCATAGTGCGCCAGTGGGCAGCGGCGGCCTTCGAAGTAGGTCGAGGTGAGGTCATAGAGCACCAGTGAGCCCTCGCTCAGGTGGCGCCGCGCCAACTGCTTTTCGATACGCGCCTGCCGGCTCTGCAACCAGTCCAGAGCGGCGTAGAGCTGATCCTCGTCCGGATTGCGGAGATCCAGCAGGGTGGCGAGCGAACTGGTGGCGGTATGCGCGGACAAGCCGCGCGAGGTGGCGAGTTTGGAAGCGGGCGCGAGGATGCGGGCCACGATCATGGCGCAGACCAGATCGCGTTGAGGGCAGCGGGTACTCGCCAAGATATGGTCGAGGCCGAGGCGGCGCAGGACTCCGAGAGTGGCTGCGACATGGCCGTGAGGGAGGGAGCGCTGAATCTGCAGGGCTTCGGAAGGAGACAGCAGAGACTCGCCTTTGAGGACGCGACGGAGGAGATCGACCTGAGCGGGCGGCCAATCGGAGAGATTGGCGAGAGTGCGTTTGAGGATCCGTTTGCCTTGACGGGTAGCGGAACGCAGGAGCACGGCAGGGGGTGAAGAGCGATTGGGGACGATCTCCACGTACATGGCAACATAGTATCAGTAGACATATTCTATGTCAATGCTAATGATGTAGATTACATGGGAACACAAATCACTGAAGGAACTCCCGTAACTGCAGCTGCTAGAACTACTTGATCGAGATTCTATGCACGATTGCTAGGGGAACTTCGGTCTAGCCGAAACCTGGAGATTCGGCGCTCGCTGATTGTGAACTACTTGGCCGCGGGCCTGGGCCTTCCACCCGGCGATGTCCAGCCGGCGGGAGGTGCGTAGTCCGTTCGCGTGCTCGACTTTTCCGCCGTCGGGAAGTCCGCTGGCACTTTCTGCGTCACCTTGCCGGTGGCCGCCCATTCGGTACCCCGCTGATACGTCGCAACGAAGCCGACGCAATTCAGCGCGGCCAGGTCGTGGCCCATCACGGTATGGAAGATACGGCCCTTGCCGTATGTCAGTACCATGAGAATCGGCTCGTCGTGATTCGTCCCTCTATTGGCTGGATCGGACCAGGCAGTGGACAGGACGGTCATGTTCTCGCCCGGGCCGCGCATGTTCGCGTAGAGCTCGTCGGGCACATGCATCCATTCCTTCGGCAGCCCTTTTGTGATCGGGTGCGTCGTGACCTGATTCACAATCTTGTACGCCAGGCGCGCGCCGTGACTGCCCGCCGAACCAGGAGCCGGGTCCGACACCAGCTTGCCGTTCTCGTAGTAGAAGTGCGGCCCGGACTTCTCGTTGCGGCCTCGCCAGCCGCCCACGCCGATCATCAGGTTGTACGCCTTCCAGTTGGGGAAGGCGTTGTCCGCTGCGTGGACCGAAACCAGTCCGCCGCCGTTCTTGATGTACTCCTCGAACGACGCTTTCAAGCTATCCGGCCATCGCTCGTCCGGCACATCGTAGTTGGAGACCACCACTTTGTACTTGCTCCACTCCGGCTTGAACGCGGCATAGTCGGCGCCCTTCGGAGGCGCTGTCACGACATCGACCGTGAAGACCTTCGCGTCCTCCAACATCTTCTTGAGGTAAGGCGTTGTCTCCTGCCACGCATGGTACGGGCCGCCTTGCTCGCCGTCGAGAAGCATAACCCGGATCGGGGGCGCGGCCGCAGCGGGCGCGACCCAGGCAAACAGGCCCGCCAACAGCAGGCCGACGATACTTCGCTTCATAATGAGTGCTCCCATCAGGACCGGTGAGGTGCATGCTCATCGCGTCCCACAATAGTCTACAGGGAACGCACCCGGGGTACACTGGGTCCCTGGCCCCACTCTAGGAGTGCATTGATGAAACCGAAGGCCCAGACGTCTAAACCGGCCGCGGGTGAAAGCGTTGACGACTTCCTCGCTGCGCTCGTCCACCCTCACAAGCAGGAGATTGCGGCTCTGCGCCAGATTATTCTCGCGGCCGATCGCAGCATCCGGGAAGCGATCAAGTGGAACGCGCCCAGCTTCCATACTTCCGACCACTTCGCCACGATGAACCTTCGCGCCAAGCACGGCGTTGGCATCATCCTGCATTTTGGCGCGAAGAAGACGGCGATCTCCTCCACCGGAGTTGCTATCCCGGATCCCCAATCGTTGTTGGAATGGCTCGCAAAGGACCGCGCGACGGTGACCTTTCGAGATACAACGGACATCGAGGCCAAACGCGAAGCCTTCACTGCTCTCGTTCGCGAGTGGATCCGGCACCTCGGCTAGCCGCTACTCCGGGACCAGTCGGACGCTCTCGACGGCCACCTGCAGCCGGTCGCCCTTCACAAACGGCTTGGGCGGAGTGATGGTCAAGGTATGATACGCGCCAGCCGCCAACTCCACTTTGTCGCCAACCGGCTTGCCGTCGATCTCCAGGGCCATGCCATCCCGCTGCGGAGCTGCCTGCAGGCGATACCGCCCTGGCTTGGCCTCGAAATGCCACTGCAGCTTGTACACCGAGGGCCGCTCATAGTACCCACGCCCGTTGTAGTTGTAGAACGTATCCGCCTGCTTCGCGGTCATCGTAAGTTCATCGCCCGCGCCGGGCTTCAACGTGGGCGGGATCACTGACAGCGAGCCGCTATATTCCGCCACAACCACGGTCACCGGAGCCGTTTCCACCCGCTTTGCCACCGTGATGCTCTTCGACGTTCCACCGTTGTCGATGGTCAGTGAGGACTTGGCGGGATCCGTGAGAAAGTACGCCCGCTTGAGCGGCGTCATCAGGCCCGGCAGTTCCAGCCGCCCATTGGCTGGCCATTCGCGGATCATCAGATACAGCTGCCCCGGCTTCACCGTCGCCTGGCCGAACGTCAACTGCCGGAATGGCTGCGGGCCCGCTCCGTAAATGGCTTCGCCATTCACCTTCGTCCACGCGCCGATCCCTTCCAGCACCTTGCGCTCGAAGTCCACCACGCTGCCATCCCCCATGGGGCCGATGTTCAGCAGATAGTTGCCGCCGCGGCTCGTCACCTCGACGAGCTTCACGATGTGCTCGTTGATCTTGCCCGGCAGATCCTCGCGCTTCTGCCACGAACGATAGCCCCAGGTTTCGTGATAGATCGAGGCCGGCGTCTGCCACGGTTCGTCGATCACATAATCCGGAATGTGGTTGTCTCCCATCACCGTGAAATCGCCCTGGTGGTTGAAGACGCGTCCGCTCACCATGCAGTCGGGCTGCAACGCGTGTACCGTGTCGGTGAACCGCTTGCTTTGCTCCGGCGTCGGCTTACCCATGTCGAACCAGATCTCCGACATCGGCCCGTAGTTCGACATCAGCTCTCTTAGCTGAGCGACGTTGAAGTCTTCGTGCGCCTTGGGGATCTCGTTGTTGTTCCGGCCGCCGTCGGAAGGCGTGGCCCGCTCGTCGTGCCAGTCGATGGTGGAGTAGTAGACTCCGAACTTCAGTCCGTTCCGGCGACAGGCCTCGGCCAGGCCTTTTACGACGTCCTTGCCGTAGGGCGTCGCATCCACCACGTTGAACTTGCTCTGCTTCGTACCGAACATGTTGAACCCATCGTGATGTTTCGATGTGATCACGATGAACTTCATGCCCGCCGCCTTCGCCAGTTGGGCCACGGCCTCCGGATCCCACTTTTGCGGATTGAATTGGGTTGTCAGCGGGGCGTACTCGGCGCCGGGAATCTTGCCTTCGCCCTGGATCTGCTCGCTATACCCGCTGGTGACGGGCTTACCGTTCCAGATTCCGCCGGGAATGGCATAGAGTCCCCAGTGGATGAACAGCCCAAACTTCCGGTCCTGCCATTGCTGAACGGCTTGCGGAGAGGGGCGCCGAGGTTCAGCGGCGGGGAGAAGGGAAGCAAGGAGACAAAGACACAGGAAGCTACTGCGGGCGGTCATTTCGTAACCACCCTACCAGACGAAGCCGAGCTAAGTCTTATCTGGATTGTCGTTCTTCTTGAGGGCTTTCTCTGCCCGGTCGACCCAGGCCGTCGGCGCGGATGCGACCACCGCCAGGATCAAGGCGAACAACATGAGCCCGACGAAGGCGGGCACGGGAACGATACTGAAGATCTCTGACATGGGGAATCTTGGCTAATAGATGCGGTAGCCGGAGACTCCGATTCGGATACCTGGGGTGTGGGGCGTTCTCGGGGGGAGTGAATGGAGCCCACCTCGGCTGCAGTTGACCAGGATTCCGAACAGGCCGCCACATCTAGCGCGCCCGGCAATATTATCGGTTCCGGAAAA